>NZ_CP025263.1:6447697-6767894 GCF_002843605.1 Pseudomonas sp. S09G 359
GGTCGGCCAGCTTGCCGAGAATGGCGTACATGACGATGGCCAGTACCACCACGTCGGTTTGCAGGAACTCACGGGCATTCATCGCCAGGTAACCAATACCGGAACTGGCGGAGATGGTTTCCGCCACGATCAGCGTCAGCCACATAAAGCCCAGGGCAAAACGCACACCCACCAGGATCGAAGGCAGCGCGCCCGGCAGGATCACTTGCCAGAACAGGCTGAACCCGGACAGGCCGTAGCTGCGCGACATTTCCACCAGCGCCGGGTCGACGTTGCGGATGCCGTGGTAGGTGTTGAGGTAAATCGGGAACAGCGTGCCCAGGGCGACGAGGAAAATCTTCGCCGTCTCGTCAATGCCGAACCACAGGATCACCAGCGGAATCAGCGCCAGGTGCGGCACGTTGCGGATCATCTGCACCGAGCTGTCCAGCAGGCGCTCGCCCCATTTCGACAGGCCGGTGATAAAACCCAGGGCCAGGCCGATGCTGCCGCCGATCACGAAGCCCAGGCCGGCACGCCAACCGCTGATGGCCAGGTGGGTCCAGATTTCGCCGCTGCGTACCAAGTTGATCCCGGCTTCAATCACCGCGCTGGGTGCCGGCAGGATGCGCGTCGACAACCAGCCCGCCGACACCGACAACTGCCACACCGCCAGCAACAGAATCGGCAGCACCCAGGGCGCCACGCGATGGCTCAATTTTTCATAATTCATAGGCTGCCTCAGCTCTGCGACGCAGCTTTGGGGAGGATGTCGTTGGCGACCATTTCGCCGAACGGGCTCACGTAACCGGCGCTTTTCGGCAGCTCGGGACGTTCGATATCCAGGTGCGGGAACAGCAGTTCAGCAACGCGATACGACTCTTCCAGGTGTGGATAACCGGAGAAGATAAACGTGTCGATGCCCAGCGCCGCGTATTCCTTGACCCGTTCGGCCACGGTCGGGCCATCGCCCACCAGCGCAGTACCGGCACCGCCGCGCACCAGGCCGACCCCGGCCCACAGGTTGGGGCTGACTTCGAGGTTGTCGCGATTGCCGCCATGCAAGGCCGCCATGCGTTGCTGGCCGACCGAATCGAAGCGCGCCAGGGAAGCCTGGGCACGGGCGATGGTGTCGTCGTCCAGATGGGAGATCAGTTTGTCCGCGGCTTTCCACGCTTCTTCGTTGGTTTCGCGCACGATCACATGCAGGCGAATGCCGAAGCGCACGGAACGCCCGAGCTTGGCGGCCTTGGCCCGCACCTGCTCAATTTTTTCCGCGACTGCCGCCGGCGGCTCGCCCCAGGTCAGGACCATTTCCACCTGTTCGGCTGCCAGGTCCTGGGCCGCTTCGGAGGAACCGCCGAAGTACAACGGCGGGCGCGGTTGCTGGATCGGCGGGTAAAGCAGCTTGGCGCCTTTGACGCTGATGTGCTCGCCGTCGTAGTCGACGGTTTCGCCTTCCAGCACGCGGCGCCAGATACGGGTGAATTCCACCGAGGCCTGGTAGCGCTCTTCGTGGGTGAGGAACAAACCATCGCCGGCCAATTCTTCCGGGTCACCGCCGGTGACCAGGTTGAACAGCGCGCGGCCGCCGGACAGGCGATCCAGGGTCGCCGCCTGACGCGCAGCCACCGTCGGGGAAATGATCCCGGGGCGCAGTGCAACCAGGAATTTAAGCCGCTGGGTCACCGGGATCAGCGAGGCGGCCACCAGCCACGAATCTTCGCAGGACCGCCCGGTGGGGATCAGCACCCCGCCGAAGCCCAAGCGGTCAGCGGCCTGGGCCACTTGCTGCAGGTAACCGTGGTCAACGGCGCGAGCGCCTTCGGCGGTGCCAAGGTAATGGCCGTCGCCGTGGGTAGGCAGGAACCAGAAAATATTGAGGCTCATGGAGTTGTCTCCTGAAGAAGTCGGATTACGGCGCTTTGGCAACGGCGGCGGGTGGCGTCCAGATCACGTCCTTGATGCTCAAGGGTTTGGGGATCAATTTGAGTTGGTAGAAGGTGTCGGCGATTTTCTGCTGGGCGGCGACCACTTCCGGGGTCAGGAACAGCGCGCCGTAGCCTTGGCGTTTGACTGAGGTCAGGGTGATGTCAGCCGGCAGGCCGAGCAGCGGTGCCACTTGCTCAGTGACTTCCTGCGGGTTGGCTTTGGACCATTCGCCCACGGCGCGCACTTCTTCGATCAGTGCCTTGATCACTTCAGGGTGTTGCTCGGCGTAGGGCTTGGTCGCCAGGTAGAACTGGTGGTTGTCGGCAATGCCGGTGCCGTCACGCAGGGTGCGCGCTTGCAGTTGTTTCTCGGCGGCGGCCTGGTACGGGTCCCAGATCACCCACGCATCCACGCTGCCACGCTCGAAGGCGGCACGCGCATCGGCCGGCGGCAGGAACACGGTTTGTACGTCGGTGTATTTCAGGCCGGCGTCTTCCAGGGCACGTACCAGCAGGTAGTGCACGTTGGAGCCTTTGTTCAGCACGATTTTCTTGCCCTTGAGCTCGGCCACCGATTTGATCGCGGAGTCTTTCGGCACCAGGATCGCTTCACTGGTCGGCGCTGGCGGCTCGTAGGCCACGTAGAGCAGGTCGGCACCGGCAGCCTGGGCGAACACCGGCGGGGTTTCACCGGTGACGCCGAAGTCGATCGAGCCCACGTTCAGGCCTTCGAGCAATTGCGGGCCACCCGGGAACTCGGTCCATTGCACCTGCACGCCCTGGGCGGCCAGGCGTTTTTCCAGGGTGCCCTTGGCTTTGAGCAGCACCAGCGTGCCGTATTTCTGGTAACCGATCCGCAGGGTCTCGGCGGCTTGGGCTTGAACAATGGCGCCGAAGGACACAGCCGCAGCAAACAGTGCGACCAGACCACGACGCAAGATGACAGTGCGCATGGCGCTCTCTCCAAATATACGATTAGGGTTTTGGCTGCACCTGCTTGGCCGTTGGCGGCTGAGTAAGGTGAGTGTTTCTCGATGTCGGGGTAAGGCTTAAATGCTCCAGCGAGCAGTTAACAAACGGTCATTCAACACATGGGGGTCCAACGGTTTCGGGCGACGGGCCATGGCGCTGTAGAGCGTTTCCAAGGCCTCGTGCAAACGGTGTTCGAGCACAGGCACCAGTTGCGCCTGGGCACTGCCTTCGCCATAGGCGATCTGGCTGTCTTCGGCAAAAATGCCGTGGAGCAATTCCTGGGCCTTGAGCGCCGACAACACCGGCTTCAAGGCGTAGTCCACTGCCAGCATGTGGGCGATGCTGCCGCCGGTGGCCATCGGCAACACAATCTTGTGGGCCAGGGCACGTTCGGGCAGCAGGTCGAGCACGGTTTTCAGCGCGCCGGAGAACGAAGCCTTGTACACCGGCGTGGCGATCACCAGGCCATCGGCGTTAGCCACCTGTTGCAACAGGTCGATGACCTTGGGGCTGTCGAAGCGCGCGTGCAGCAAGTCTTCGGCCGGGAAGTCCCGTATCTGATAACTCACTACTTCAACGCCTTTGTCTTGCAACCACTGACGGGTTTTATCCAGCAACACCCCGGAGCGCGAACGCTGGCTGGGACTGCCTCCAAGTGTTACGACCAACATGCAGGAATTCCTTAAGCAAGTGCCGGCGGTTCGCTGTGTGGCGATGGCGCCAAGATGGAACAGACCATATCAGCAGATTTATATATCTATAAATCTTATTTTTTCATTTGTTTATTCTTTAAATGCATATGAGAGAACTGAACCGCCAGGCGAAAAAAAAGGCCGTAAAAACGGCCTGAAAACCCCTGCATTGTGAGCTATGAAATGCGATCAAATGTGGGAGCGGGCTTGCTCGCGAATGCGGAATGTCAGTTGATAATTCGTTGAATGACACACCGCTTTCGCGAGCAAGCCCGCTCCCATATGGGTTCTGCGTTACCGGTTAGGCTGCGGGGTGAGCCGCAGGTACGGCTTCACCGCCCGATAGCCCTTCGGAAAGCGCTTCTTGATCTCTTCCTCGTCCTTGAGCGACGGCACGATCACCACTTCATCGCCGTCCTGCCAGTTAGCAGGGGTGGCGACCTTGTGGTTGTCGGTCAGCTGCAGCGAGTCGATAACCCGCAGGATTTCGTGGAAGTTGCGGCCGGTGCTGGCCGGGTAGGTGATGGTCAGGCGAATTTTCTTGTTCGGGTCGATCACAAACAGGGAGCGCACGGTGAGGGTGTCACTGGCGTTCGGGTGGATCAGGTCATAGAGGTCGGAGACCTTGCGGTCGGCATCGGCCAGGATCGGGAAGTTGACGATGGTGTTCTGGGTTTCGTTGATGTCTTCGATCCACTTGTGGTGCGAGTCCACCGGGTCCACCGACAGGGCGATGGCCTTGACGCCGCGCTGGGCGAATTCGTCCTTGAGCTTGGCGGTGAAGCCCAACTCGGTGGTGCACACCGGGGTGAAGTCCGCCGGGTGGGAAAACAACACACCCCAGCTATCGCCCAGCCATTCGTGGAAACGAATCTTGCCGGCGCTGGAATCCTGTTCGAAGTCGGGGGCGATATCGCCCAGTCTTAGGCTCATGGTGTGGCTCCTGGTGAGTGCTTATGGAGCCCACTGTGCATGGATTGCGGATTATTTAAAAAGAATAAATATCGATTTATCTAGACGATAAAGGAATATTAAAAATGTGTTCATTGGACGCGGGAGCGAGCGAGGCGCAACATCGGTTTCAAGGTTCGAGAAGGCCTTGAGACGCTGTACAAAGAGGGGTTCAGGAAGGGCTTGCGGGGGTTTAGCCCGACTTGAAAGTAATAACACCTTGCCCGGCGTGCGCCGGGCAAGGTTTTACAGTCTTACAACAGCTTCACGCTACTAGAACAGTGGCAGCGAGTAGCTGACGATCAGACGGTTTTCGTCCTGGTTACGCTGGCCAGGAATGTCGTTGCGCCACATGGCGTTTTTCCATGCCACACCAACGTTCTTCAGCGGGCCTTCTGGTACGACGTAGGCAACAGTGATGTCACGTTCCCACTCGTTCGCGCCGTTGGCGTTAGTAGCACGTTGTGGATTACCGGTGTTACCACGGGTGTCGATATTGTCGCCACGCAGGTAAACCACACCGGCGGTCAGGCCAGGTACGCCAATCTTGGCGAAGTCATAAGCGTAGCGAGCCTGCCAGGTACGTTCGCCAGCACGGGCAAACTTGGCGATTTGCGAGTCAGTGGTCAGGTAAGCCGACGAACCGTCGCCTTGGTTCAGCCATGGGAAGTCGCTGTCGCCGTTGCTGACCTGGTAACCGCCACCGAAGGTGTGACCCGCCACCGAGTACAGGAACAGGCCGCTGTACAGGTTGTTGTCGACTTTACCCTTGACGATGTTATTACCGGCAGCGTTAGTGCCGTAGTCACCGCTGGTGAAGTAGTTGGCGTCGTTGCTGTTGTTACCGTCAGCGCGGCTATTGAAGTAGCGCAGGTCGGTTTTCAACACGCCAGGACCGATAGCCCAGTTGTGCAGCAGGCCCAGGAAGTGTTGCTTGTAGAACTGGTCCAGATTGCCGTAGTAGTACTGGGCAGTCAGGTCCTTGGTGATCTTGTAGTCACCACCGGCGTAGTAGAACTTGTTGCTGTCACGGCCAGCGGCGGTACGGCCGTTGGCACCTGCGATAGACAGGTTCTCGACGTTGCTGGAGTTACGACCTTTGGCCTTTTCGATCTGACCGGCAACCAGTGTCAGGTCCTTGATGTCGCCCGAAGTGATCTGGCCACCTTGGAAGGTCTGCGGCAGCAGACGACCGTCGTTGGTCACGATAACCGGCAGCTTAGGTTGCAGGGTACCCAGCTTCAGTTCGGTCTGGGAGATCTTGGCTTTGGCGGTCAGGCCCAGGCTGGAGTAGTTATCAACGGCTTCGCCATTGGACTTGCTCGGGAAAACCGTGCCGCCGTAAGAACCAGCGTTGGTCGCGGTGCGGCCGGAAGCGCCGTTGGTGCCGCCGCCCGAATCCAGACGCACGCCCAGCAGGCCGATAGCGTCAAGACCGAAGCCCACGGTGCCCTGGGTGTAGCCGGAGATGAAACGCAGGTCGAAAGCCTGGCCCCATTCTTCCTGCTTGTTCTGCGCGCCGGCCGCTTTGGTAGCGTCGTCACGGTTATCGGTGTTGATGTAAAAGTTACGCAGACCCAGTGTAGCCTTGCTGTCTTCGATGAAACCGGCAGCGCCTGCTTGCTGGGCGATTGCGCCCAAAGCTACAGCCAAAGCCAAGGTGGACTTCTTCATGTACCGCTCCTCTCATTTCTAATTTTTGTATTTCTTTGGTCTCGGGTCTGACGCCCTCGATCCACAGATGCGCGATTAGCACCGGATAGTGACTGACAAGTCAATCGTAACCTTGTGTGTCTACTACCTTCGTCTAATCACAGTTGATTTGGTCCCTGCAGGGTAATGAGTTTTTCATACACCCAAAAAGAATTATTTCATTCTTTTTCATACGATCCAGGAATAAGCCTTTGTATGACGCGGACAGGTCAGCGTAGACGCACCGCCCCATAAGCTAATTCCTAAAGGGTATTTGTTAGAGCTTTTTTAGATCGATTAGTGTGGCCGTACTGCTGCATACGTCACCCACGATCAAAAAGGCGACGCCATCATGGCCAAAGGCACATCCTCCCGTCAATTTGTTACAGTTTTTGTGTCACTAATACTTTCTTTTGGTGTCAAAGCCGCCGATTTAACGGTCGGCTATCAAACGGGCATCGATCCCAGCAAAGTCCCACAGGCCGATGGCCTCTATGAAAAAGCCATTGGCGAGAAAATTGCCTGGCGCCGGTTCAACAGTGGGCCGGAAGTCGTAACCGCTATTGCCTCGGGTGATGTACAAATCGGCAACCTCGGTTCCAGCCCTCTCGCCGCAGCCGCTTCGCGCAACCTGCCTATCGTCGCTTTCATCGTATCGGCGCAGATCAACACTTCTGAAGCCTTGGTGGTGCGCAACGGCAGCGGCATCGACAAACCCGAAGACCTTGTGGGTAAAACCATCGCCACGCCTTTTGTATCAACCTCTCATTACAGCCTGCTCGGCGCGCTGAAGCATTGGGGGCTGGACACCAAGAAAGTCAAAGTGGTGAACCTGCAACCGGCCGAAATTGCCGCCGCGTGGAAACGTGGTGATATCGACGGTGCGTTCGTGTGGTCACCCGCACTCGGGGAAATCCGCAAGACCGGCAAGACCCTGACAGACGCGGCCCAGCTGGGCCAGTGGGGCGCGCCAACCTTTGAGGTGTGGGTGGCACGCAAGGACTTTGCGGAAAAACATCCTGACGTAGTGGCCAAGTTTGCCAAGGTCACTCTGGATTCGTTTGCCGACTATGCGGCGCATAAAGACCGCTGGACGGTGGACTCCGAGCCCGTGCAGAAAATCGCTAAATTGACAGGTTCGAATGCGGCGGACATTCCCGAGCTGCTGGCCGGCACGACGTTCCCGGATGCCCAGGCACAGCAAACCGACGCGCTGCTGAAGGGCGGCACGGCGAAGGCAATTGGGGAAACGGCGAAATTTTTGAAGGAGCAGGGCAAGGTTGAGACGGTGTTGCCAGACTATTCGGCGTTTGTGACCGACAAATTCATCAAAGATTAAACACAATCAAATGTGGGAGCGGGCTTGCTCGCGAAAGCGGGGTATCAGCCAATAAATGTGTGGCTGATAGACCGTCTTCGCGAGCAAGCCCGCTCCCACATTTGGACCTGCTTCACTTGCGAAAAAGCGTTTACAGAGCCTTCTCGAAAATCTTCGAATTACGCTGATAGTTGTACAGCGACGCCCGCGCCGATGGCAGCCGGTCAACCGTGCTCGGCACAAAGCCCCGCTCACGGAACCAGTGGGCGGTGCGCGTGGTAAGCACGAACAAGGTCTTCAAGCCCTGCGCCCGGGCACGGGTTTCGATGCGCTCCAGCAGCTCATCACCGCGCCCGCCATGGCGGTATTCCGGGTTCACTGCCAGACACGCCAGCTCGCCTGCGTCCGAATCCGCGATCTGATACAACGCCGCGCAAGCGATGATCATGCCTTCGCGCTCGACCACACTGAACTGTTCGATCTCACGCTCCAGCACTTCCCGTGAACGGCGTACCAGGATGCCCTGCTCTTCCAGCGGGCTGATCAGGTCGAGCAAGCCACCGACGTCTTCGATCGCCGCTTCACGCACCAGCTCGAACTGCTCCTGGGCCACCAGCGTACCGCCACCGTCGCGGGTGAACAGCTCGGTGAGCAAGGCACCGTCTTCGGCGTAGCTGACGATATGGCTGCGCCCTACTCCACCACGGCACGCCTCGGCCGCGGCGTCGAGCAATTCAGCCTGGTAGTTGTTGCCCAGGCGTTGCAGGTGCGCCGGCACTTGCTGAGGGCGCAGCTCGCGCACCAGGCGGCCATTTTCGTCGATCAGGCCCAAGTCGGCACCAAAGAGCAGCAGCTTGTCGGCACCCAGGTCGATGGCGGCGCGGGTGGCGACGTCTTCGCAGGCCAGGTTGAAGATCTCGCCGGTGGGCGAATAACCCAGTGGCGACAGCAGCACGATGGAGCGCTCATCCAGCAGGCGGTTGATGCCCTTGCGGTCGACCCGGCGCACTTCGCCGGTGTGGTGGTAGTCAACGCCTTCCAATACACCGATAGGACGTGCCGTCACGAAATTACCGCTGGTCACGCGCAGGCGCGAGCCCTGCATCGGCGACGAGGCCATGTCCATCGACAGGCGCGCCTCGATGGCGATTCGCAGGTGGCCGACCGCGTCGATCACGCACTCCAGTGTCGCGGCATCAGTGATGCGCATGCCTTCGTGGTAAGTCGGGGTCAGGCCGCGTGCTTCAAGGCGTACCTCGATCTGCGGGCGCGAACCGTGCACCAGCACCAGCCGCACGCCCAGGCTGTGGAGCAGCACCAGGTCGTGGACGATATTGCCGAAGTTGGGATGTTCCACACCGTCGCCGGGCAGCATGACCACAAAGGTGCAGTCCCGGTGAGCGTTGATGTAGGGCGAAGCGTGACGAAGCCAATTGACGTATTCGGGCATAACACCTGGGCCTGTAATAAAAAGCAGCCGAAAAAGGATGAATCGTGAAAACGCACAGCGGGCTGATGGTTATCGTCGGAACAGGCTTGGCGACACGCTCGCTCTCCTTATGTACGAATGGACTGGGGTTAATTTATGCCGGCTTCAGGCAGTAATGCTCGATCAGTTCCCGCAATAGACGCACTGTAGGCGTCAAGCGTGACATTTCGAGGTACTCACCCGGCTGGTGGGCGCAAGCGATATCGCCAGGGCCGAGCACCAGGGTTTCACAACCAAGGCGCTGAAGATAAGGTGCTTCGGTGCCGAACGCTACTGCTTCGGCACGATGGCCCGTCAATCGTTCCGCTACCCGCACCAACTCGGCGTCTTCGGCCTGCTCGAACGGCGGCACTTCAGGGAACAATGGCGCGTAATCGATCTTGACTTGATGGCGTTCGGCCAAGGGTTCGAGCTTCTGCCGGATAGCGGCGCGCAACACTTGCGGGTCCATGCCCGGCAGCGGGCGCAAGTCGAACTCCAGGGAGCACTGGCCGCAGATGCGATTGGGGTTGTCGCCGCCATGGATACAGCCGAAGTTCATGGTCGGTTGCGGCACACTGAATTGCGGGTTGCGGTATTCACGCTGCCACGCCAGGCGCAGGCCACGCAGTTCACCGATGGCATCATGCATGGCTTCGAGGGCGCTATGGCCCAGGCTTGGGTCCGACGAATGGCCGCTGCGCCCGAGAATATCGATACGCTCCATCATCACGCCTTTGTGCAGGCGGATCGGCTTGAGGCCCGTCGGCTCGCCGATCACCGCCGCGCGGCCCAATGGGCGGCCGGCCTCGGCCAGCGCGCGGGCACCGGACATGGAGCTTTCTTCGTCACAGGTGGCGAGAATCAACAGCGGCTGCTTGAACGGCTGATCCAGCAGCGGCAACACGGCTTCAATCGCCAGGGCGAAAAAGCCCTTCATGTCGCAACTGCCCAACCCTACCCAGCGGCCGTCGACTTCCGTCAGTTTAAGCGGATCGGTCTTCCACAACGCCGCGTCATAAGGAACGGTATCGCTATGCCCGGCCAGCACCAGCCCGCCGGGCCCACTGCCAAAGCTGGCCAGCAGGTTGAACTTGCCGGGGCTGACTTGCTGGATGTCGATGGCAAACCCCAGGTCGCCCAGCCAACCGGCGAGCAAATCGATAACCGGGCGGTTGGTCTGGTCGAGAGACGCTTGGGTGCAACTGACCGACGGCGCGGCAATCAGCGCGGCGAACTGCTCTTTCATGGTGGGTAATGGCATGCGCGGTCTCTCAACTTCCCGGATGAGCCCCACTATAGAGCCATCTGCACGACACAATAAACCGTTGCGGCACGTTGCCGGGCTCAGTCCTGTACACTGCACGACCTTGGCAGCCACTCTTTTTCCCGGCTGCGCTCCCGATCCTGGATTTTCCGGCCATGCAGAAAGAAACCGAAATCAAGCTCCGCGTCAGCCGCGAAACACTCGCCGCGCTGCGTGAGCACCCGCTACTGAAAAAACGCAACAAAAGTGGCTGGGAACGCCGTGAGTTGATGAACCAGTATTTCGACACCCCCGAGCGCGACCTGGCCCAGGCCAAGGTTGCCCTGCGCCTGCGCAAGGACGGTGATGAAATCATCCAGACCCTCAAGACCCGTGGCCAGAGCGTCGCCGGCTTGTCGGAACGCAATGAGTACAACTGGGACCTGCCCAAAGCCAAGCTCGACGTGAAGAAACTCGACGGCGAATGCTGGCCCGAGCAACTGGCCGAGCTGGACAAAAAAACCCTCAAGCCGATCTTCACCACCGATTTCGTGCGCGAACGCGCCGAAATCGCCTGGGGCCGTGGCAAGGCCAAAGTCGTGATCGAGGCCGCCCTGGACCTGGGCCATGTGGTGGTCGGCAAGCAGAAGGAAGAAATCTGCGAGCTGGAACTGGAACTGCGCGAAGGCGAGCCGGCTGCCCTGCTGGAACTGGCCGCGGAGCTGGCCGCCACCCTGGCCCTGATGCCGTGTGACATCAGCAAGGCCGAGCGCGGCTACCGCCTCTACGACGCCAGCAGCTACTCGCTGAGCCTGCCCGCACCGGCGATCCACGCCGAAATGCCGCTGGATGATGCCTTCGCCGCGATCATGTGGCACCTGCTGGGCAGCAGCCAGCGCCTGGCCGAGCAATATCGTTTCAATGGCCACTGGCGCCTGTTGCAGGACTGGGTGGATAACCTCGGCGAACTGCGCGCCCTGATCGGCAGCCTCGGCCAGGCCGCACCGCGTCAATCCACCAGCGAACTGCGCAGCGCACTGGATGCCCTGCTGGAAGACTGGCGCCCATTGGTCCAGGCCGGTGATGACGATGAAGACATTCGCAAAGCCGCGCCGGAGCAATTCGTCGAAGAATTGGACGACGTGCGCTGGGGCCTGTTCTCACTGAACCTGTCGCGTTGGCTGCTGGCCCGCACCTGGACGGCCGACCGCAACGTGCGTGGAAACCGCCAGGGTGCCGCGCAAATCACCAACTGGCTGCCGCGCCTGCTGGCGGACGATGCCGTCGCCCTGCAACTGCCGCGCTACCAGCAGCAACCGGAAGACCTCGCCGAGCAGCTGCCGCGCATCGAGCGCATCCAGGCCTGGCTGCACCACGCGCGTCACGTGGTCGACATCGCGGAAATGGACCGCCTGTACGGCGAGCTGAACAAGCTGGTGCAACTGGCCAACCAGCCGATCACCGACGAATCGCTGGATGCGCGTATGCATCAGGCGATTGCGGTGTATCAGAACCGTGCGTGGAAGACTTTGCTGCGCCTGTAAGATCGCCATCGGGGGCAAGCCCCCTCCCACATTGGATTGGGTTCACAACTTTCTATTTGTGAACACAGTCAGTGTAGGAGGGGGCTTGCCCCCGATAGGGCCGGCCCTGTCAGCGCAATACTGGCAGGCTGGTAGTAGACTTGATCTCCGACAACGCCACAATCGAATTGACCTCCTGAATCCCCGGCACCATCGACAGCTTGTCGAAGAAAAACCGCTCGTACGCCTCGATATCCGATGCCACGATACGCAGCAGAAAATCCACCGCCCCCATCAGCACGTAACACTCCAACACCTCCGGAAACCCGCGAATCGCCTCGGTGAACTCGGTGAAGTTGGATCGGCCGTGGGCGTTGAGTTTCACTTCGGCAAAGATCTGCGTATTCAGGCCGATTTTCTTGCGATCCAACAGCGTAACCTGGCCCCGGATCACGCCCTCTTCCTTGAGTCGCTGGATGCGCCGCCAGCACGGCGACTGGGACAGGCCGACCTGTTCGGCAATCTGTGCACTGGAGAGCGAGGCATCCTCTTGCAGCAGGGCCAGGATGCGGCGGTCGTAGGCGTCCAAGTCGCTTTGCATAAAAATACCTTCAATGTTGAATATCTTGAATTAACTTAATCGAATTATCGCCAATAAGGCTTACTTTCGATAAGAAATCTCCGATGCGCCATGTAAAAATTTCTCCAGTCGAACTTGGAGAGTCAGCATGTACGCCGTCGAAACCACCCCGCCTGCCACCCGCGTCGATGCCTGGGCCGTCAACAATGCCCATTGCCAAGCGCTCTATCAGATCGTCGCCGAGGCTGAGCCCGACGTACTCTGCCGTGTGCTCAACTACTTTGCCTTGCAGTTCCTGACGCCCAGTCAGGTCACCGTGACCCGCCACAACGACCTGCTGCACATCGACATCGTGATGGATGGCCTGAGCTGGCACCGCGCCCAGGTGATCGGTGAAAAGATTCGAAACCTGATCAGCGTCTGCGCGCTGGAGTTGCGCCCAGCCGATTCCATGGGGCTTACGGCGCTGGCTACGGCAGCTCGGTAAAAGCCTGCAATACACCCTGGGAGGCGGATATGCGCGGGCTGACTAGCCTGGGATTTACGTCCCAGCCCCAGGAAGCCCTCATGCCCGTTGATCAACGATTGGAACTGCAGCAGCTGTTACCGGCTTTGGTCGATGCGGGGCTGATCACGCCTGAGGTTGCGCAGCGCCTGTCGGCCCAGCCCGCCAACAACGCCCGGCACCCGCTGGAGTGCATCGCCGCCGAGGGGCCCTGCCTGGAAACCCTGACCCATTGGCTGGCCCAGCATGCGGGGCAACCCTATCTGCGTATTGACCCGCTGAAGATCGACGCGGCGAAGATGGTGCCGCTGATGTCCTATGCATTCGCCCAACGCCACGCCATCCTTGCGGTGGCGGTGGACGCGCAAACCGTCACCATCGCCAGCGCCCAGCCCCACCTCACGAGTTGGGAAGCCGGGCTTGCACAGGTGCTCAAGCGCTCGATCACGCGCGTGGTTGCCAACCCCCAGGAAATTCAACGCTGTATCGGCGAGTTCTACCGGCTGGCGAAGTCCGTCAGCGGTGCAGATCAAAAGGCGGCCCCTCAAGGGGTTGCCGACCTGCTCAACATCGGTGCCACCGACCAGGAGCCGGACGCCAATGACGCGCATATCGTCAATATCGTCGACTGGCTGCTGCAGTACGCGTTCGGCCAGCGGGCCAGCGATATTCATATCGAGCCGTGCCGTGAGCAGGGCCGCGTACGTTTTCGCATTGATGGGCTGCTGCACGACGTCTATCAGTTCCCGCCCCAGGTCACGGTGGCAGTGGTCAGCCGCCTGAAAAGCCTGGGCCGCATGAACGTGGCGGAAAAACGCAAGCCCCAGGACGGCCGCGTCAAGACCAAAAGCCCAACGGGTACGGAAGTTGAGCTGCGCCTTTCAACCCTGCCCACCGCCTTTGGCGAAAAACTGGTGATGCGGATTTTCGACCCACAGGTGCTGCTCAAGGACTTTGACCAGCTTGGCCTCTCCCTTGAAGACCAGCAACGCTGGCATGCCATGACGCGCCAGACCAATGGCATCATCCTGGTCACCGGGCCAACCGGCTCAGGCAAGACCAGCACCCTCTACACCACGCTCAAGCAACTGGCGACCCGGGAGGTCAACCTGTGCACGGTGGAAGACCCGATCGAGATGGTCGAGCCGGCGTTCAACCAGATGCAGGTGCAGCACAATATCGACCTGACGTTTGCCAGCGGCGTCCGCGCCCTGCTGCGCCAGGACCCGGACATCATCATGATCGGCGAGATCCGCGACCAGGAAACCGCAGAAATGGCGATCCAGGCCGCACTGACCGGGCATTTGGTGCTATCGACCCTGCATACCAACGACGCCCCCGGCGCTATCAGCCGCCTGCAGGAATTAGGCATTGCGCATTATTTGATCAAGGCCACGTTGCTGGGCGTGATGGCGCAGCGCTTGGTGAGGCTGTTGTGCCCGCATTGCAAGCGCGTGGCGGGTGAAACCCATGAGGCGATTGGCTGCGTGGAATGCAGGCACAGCGGTTACCGGGGCCGCGCCGGGCTCTACGAGGTCATGGTACTGGACGAAGACCTCAAGGCACTGATCACACCCGGCGCCGACGTTCAGGCCCTGCGCCAGGCGGCCATCAACCAGGGCATGTGCAGCCTGCGCATGGCCGGCCTGCAAAAGGTCAAGGCGGGGCTGACCACACAGGTGGAGGTACTGCGGGTAACCCCCGGGGATTCAGTAACAAATCCTTTTATTGTTGCGCGGTGAATCCGTTCTTATCGGTGACAACACCGTTACAATCGGGCCAATGTCATTTCACTGACACCATCAGATAAGGAATCGCTATGCAGATCGGAACCGTACTGCTTCTTTTCGTGGGCTTGGCCATCGCCATCCTGTTCATGGGCTTCAAGGTGGTACCCCAAGGCTACCAGTGGACAGTCGAGCGTTTCGGCCGCTACACCAATACCCTCAAACCAGGCCTGAACATCATTATCCCGGTCATGGACCGCATCGGCCGCAAGATCAACGTGATGGAAAGCGTGCTGGATATTCCACCGCAGGAAGTGATCACCGCCGACAACGCCACCGTGCAGATCGACGCCGTATGCTTCTTCCAGGTGGTCAATACCGCCCAGGCCGCCTACGAGGTCAACAACCTCGAACACGCCATCCGCAACCTGCTGCAAACCAATATCCGTACCGTGCTTGGCTCCATGGAGCTGGATGCCATGCTCAGCCAGCGTGACGGCATCAACGAAAAACTCCTGAAAACCGTGGACGAAGCCACGGCACCATGGGGTATCAAGATCACCCGTATCGAGATCAAGGACATCAGCCCACCCGCCGACCTGATGGCCGCCATGTCGGGCCAGATGAAAGCAGAACGTATCAAGCGCGCACAAATCCTTGAAGCCGAAGGCTTGCGAGCGTCGGCGATCTTGACCGCCGAAGGTAAAAAGCAGGCGCAGATCCTTGAAGCTGAAGGTAGCCGCCAGGCAGCCTTTCTCGAATCTGAAGCCCGCGAGCGTCAAGCTGAAGCTGAAGCCCGCGCCACCCAAGTGGTGTCGGAGGCGATTGCCTCGGGCAACGTGCAGGCGGTCAACTACTTCGTCGCGCAAAAATACATCGACGCCCTGGGCAAGCTGGCTTCGGCCAACAACAGCAAGGTCATCCTGATGCCACTCGAAGCCAGCCAGGTGATTGGTGCAGTCGGTGGTATCGGCGAGATCGTCAAGGCAACGTTCGACAGCAAGAAAGGCTGAGGCCAACGCCATGTGGGATTTCCTGCAGCATTTGTCATTCTGGGATTGGCTGGCGCTGGGCACGGTGCTGCTGATACTTGAGGTATTTGGCGCCGGCGGTTACCTGCTGTGGATGGGTATCGCGGCGGCGGCAGTGGGTGTGATCAAGTTTTTGGTTCCGCCACTGGGGTTGGAATGGCAGCTGCTGCTGTTTGCGGTGTTGTCGATACTGACGGCGGTGTATTGGTGGAAACGCCAACGCAGCAGCGCCAAAGCCAGTGACCAGCCGGGTTTGAACGAGCGTGGCTCCGAGCTGATCGGTCGCACCTTCGTGGTGCATCAGGCAATTGTGGAGGGCCGGGGTAAGGTCAAAGTAGGTGATGGCGTGTGGATGGTCACCGGCCCCGACAGCCCTGTAGGCGCTCAAGTACGGGTGGTTGGCCAGGAAGGGGTGATCTTGAAGGTTGAAACTGTTTAGTCGGCTAGGGAACTCGGCTGGCCTAACTACAATCATAAAGTACAGATAACCCACCCGGAGTCACCCATCATGCGTCTTAAATATGCTGTCGCAACCCTTGCTGTGCTTTCCCTCCCTGTCGGTTCAGCGATGGCCGACAGTTTCTGGCGCAATGTCATCTCGTCGGGCGCCACTACCGGCTCGACGTACCTGACCTTCAAGGACCACAAACTGGTGGTCGCCGCCCAGGACGACGCAGGCAGCTTTGTTGCCAGCGACGGCGGCATCCGTGGCCCGTACCTGGAAGCCGCGATGCAGAAAGTGCGTGCGGATAACCCAGGACTGCAAGCCACGGACATGGAATTGGCCAATGCCATCCTGGCGAAAAACGCCGTCACCGAGTGATTTTCTCGCTCTGAAGAATGCCGCTGATACAGCGGCATTTTTTTGCCCGCAACATGACGATTCATTCACGCACGACAGGCTATATTCAGTCGGACCGTGCAACCATGTCGGTACTGCTACCTCGCCTACTCATCGCCAACCTGAAACGGATGCCTTCGTCGTTATGAGCCAACAGCCCTTTCTGCCGTTCTCCAAACCCACCATCGATGAAGCCACTATCTCGGCGGTCGGCGATGTACTGCGCTCGGGCTGGATAACCAGCGGGCCGAAAGTGCAGGCATTCGAGGCGCAGTTGTCGGAATACTTCGGCGGCCGGCCGGTGCGTACGTTCAACTCGGGCACCTGCACCATGGAGATTGCCCTGCGCATTGCGGGTATCGGCCCGGGCGATGAGGTGATCACCACACCGATTTCTTGGGTCGCCACGGCCAATGTGATCCTGGAAGTGGGCGCCACGCCGGTGTTTGCCGATATCGACCCGGTCACCCGCAATATTGACCTGGCCCAGGTTGAAGCCGCCATCACCCCGCGCACCAAGGCGATCATTCCGGTGTACCTGGCCGGCCTGCCCCTGGATATGCCGATGCTTTACGCGCTGGCCAACAAGTACAACCTGCGCATTGTCGAAGACGCCGCCCAGGCATTGGGTTCCAGCTGGGATGGCGAACGCATTGGGGCTACCGGCGACTTCGTGTCGTTCAGCTTCCAGGCCAATAAGAACATCACCTCGTCCGAGGGCGGTTGCCTGGTGTTGAACAATGCCGAAGAAGCACGCCTCGCGGAAAAATACCGTTTGCAGGGCGTCACCCGTACCGGCTTCGACGGCCTGGACGTGGATGTGCTGGGCGGCAAGTTCAACATGACTGATATCGCCGCCGCCATCGGCCTGGGGCAATTTGCCCATATCGAGAAGATCACTGCCCATCGCCAGAACCTGGCACGCCACTACTTCAAGTGCTTCGGCAGCGATTTCGAGGCACAGTACGGCGCGCAACTGCCGCCGGCGGATTTCGAAAACAGTAACTGGCACCTGTTCCAACTGGTGTTGCCGGAGCGTCAGGACGGCTTGCCGGCACGTGCGACCTTCATGGAGCAGATGCAGGCCCACGGCGTCGGTATTGGCTATCACTACCCGCCAATCCACCTGCTGAGCCTTTATCGGGCACAGGGTTTCAAGGAAGGCATGTTCCCGGTGGCGGAGCGTGTTGGGCGTTTGATCGTGTCGTTGCCAATGTTTACGGCGATGACTGAAGCGGATGTGGAGCGGTCGGTAGCGGCGGTGAAGGCAGTATTGAACGCGGGCTAAGCACTCAATTCAATGTGGGAGGGGGCTTGCCCCCCTCCTACATGGGTTCTGCGTTTACTCGCCGATGGCAGCTTTGTAACCCGCCGCATCCAGCAGTTTTTCCAGGTCAGCCGGGTTGCTTGGCTTGAGCTTGAAGATCCACGCGCCGTACGGGTCAGAGTTCAGCAGCTCTGGGCTGCCGCTTAGTTCCTCGTTGACCGCAATCACTTCGCCGGCGACCGGGGCGTAGATATCCGAAGCGGCTTTCACCGACTCAACCACACCCGCCTGGCCTTGCGCTTCGAACGTAGCGCCAACTTCGGCCAACTCAACAAACACCACATCACCCAAAGCTTCCTGTGCATGGTCGGAGATACCGACGGTCACGCTGCCGTCAGCTTCCAGACGCGCCCATTCGTGACTTTCGGCAAAACGCAGGTCGGCAGGGATATCGCTCATAGTCTGTGTCCTCAAGAAGAAATGTCAGCGGCCAACGGCCTGCCGTAAATAGTTAAATCAAGGTTTTGCCATGGCGCACAAAGGTCGGTTTGACCACTCGAACCGGGTACCACTTGCCGCGGATTTCCACTTCGGCCCGATCGGCAGTCGCCGTCGGTACACGCGCCAGGGCAATGGATTTGCTCAGCGTAGGAGAGAAACTACCACTGGTGATCTCTCCTTCGCCAACATTGGCGATACGAACCACTTGGTGAGCGCGTAAAACCCCGCGCTCTTCCAGCACCAGCCCGACCAGTTTGAACTGCACACCGGCGGCCAATTCGGCCTCCAGCGCGGCTCGCCCGATGAAATCGCGCTCGGCAGGCGCCCAGGCAATGCTCCAGGCCATGTTGGCCGCCAGGGGCGAAACGTCCTGGTGGATATCCTGGCCGTAGAGGTTCATGCCGGCTTCCAGGCGCAGGGTATCCCGCGCGCCGAGGCCGATGGGGGAAATGCCCGCGCCTACCAGGTCGTTGAAGAAGCCAGGCGCCTGATCGGCCGGCAGCACAATTTCCAGGCCGTCTTCACCGGTATAGCCGGTGCGGGCGATAAACCAGTCGCCGTCGGCCTGGCCTTCGAAAGGCTTGAGCTGGTGGATCAGGGTGGCGCGGGACTGGGTGACCAGCTCGGCAATCTTCTGCCGGGCGTGAGGGCCCTGGATGGCCAGCATGGCCAACTCGGGACGCTCCTGCAGTTGGGCTTGAAAAGTGCCCAATTGCGCCTGCATCCAGGCCATGTCCTGGTCACGGGTGGCAGCGTTGACCACCAGTCGGTAACCGGCTTCGGTGCGGTAGACAAGCATGTCGTCCACCACCCCACCCTGCTCGTTGAGCATGGCGCTGTAGAGCGCACGGCCGCAGCCATGCAAACGATCGACATCATTGGCCAGCAAGTGCTGGAGCCATTCCTTGGCCTGGGGGCCACTGACATCGATAACGGTCATGTGAGATACATCGAACACCCCGCAGTCGCGTCGCACCTGATGGTGTTCTTCAACTTGCGAGCCGTAGTGCAGAGGCATATCCCAACCGCCAAAATCGACCATTTTCGCGCCGAGGGCGAGATGCAGGTCATACAGAGGCGTACGCTGTCCCATGGGTTTCTCCTTCCGGGCTTGGCGAAGGTGCGCAGCGTTGCCGTAAGTGGCTACACACCTTGGATTACAAGGCCTGCAGCCACACACGGCGACTCGATCCGAAAGACGGACCGCACCGAATGCCGCGCATTGTAGCCGCAAGCCGTAGGACTGGCACCTAACCGATTTGACGGGCAGAGCGTCGGATCAAGCCGATGACCGGCAATAAGCCAACCAGCACCAGGCTCAGCGCCGGCAAAGACGCCCGCGCCCACTCGCCTTCACTGGTCATTTCAAAAATCCGCACCGCCAGGGTGTCCCAGCCAAACGGGCGCATCAGCAGGGTTGCGGGCATTTCCTTGAGCACATCGACGAACACCAGCAGCGCTGCGCTCAGCGTGCCGGGCAGCAACAACGGCAGATACACCTTGCAAAACAGTCGTGGACCGCTCACGCCAAGACTGCGCGCGGCTTCCGGCAAAGACGGGCGAATACGCGCCAGGCTATTTTCCAGCGGCCCATAGGCCACCGCCAAAAATCGCACCAGATACGCCAGCACCAGCGCCGACAAACTGCCCAGCAGCAAGGGCTTGCCCGCACCGCCCAGCCAGCCTGACAACGGCACCACCCATTCGCGGTCCAAATAACTGAACGCCAACATGATCGACACCGCCAGCACCGAGCCCGGCAAGGCATAACCGACGTTGGCCAGGCTGATCCCGGAGCGAATCGCCCGGGTCGGCGCCAGGCGGTTGGCGAACGCCAATAGCAGCGCCACGCTGACGGTGATCAGCGCCGCGATTCCGCCCAGATAAAGGGTGTGGACGATCAGGCCCGAATAGCGCTCATCCAGGTCGAAGCGGCCGCGTTGCCAGAACCAGGCGACCAGTTGCAGCATCGGAATCACAAAGGCACAGGCGAAGACCAGGCCACACCAGCTACTCGCCGCCGCGGCCTTGAAGCCGCGCAGGTGGTACAGGGCCTTGCCCCGTGGCCGCTCGTTGCTCGGCCGGCTGGCCCCACGGGCGCGCCGTTCGCCGTACAGCACCAGCATCACCACCAGCAGCAACAGGCTGGCCAGTTGGGCGGCGCTGGACAGGCTGAAAAAGCCATACCAGGTCTTGTAGATGGCGGTGGTAAAGGTGTCGAAGTTGAATACCGAGACCGCCCCGAAATCCGCCAGCGTCTCCATCAACGCCAAGGCCACGCCTGCGCCAATCGCCGGCCGCGCCATCGGCAGGGCCACGCGCCAGAACGCCTGCCAGGGCGATTGCCCCAACACCCGCGCCGCTTCCATCAGGCCTTTGCCCTGGGCGAGAAATGCGCTGCGCGCCAACAGGTAGACGTACGGGTAGAACACCAGCACCAACACAATGATCACGCCGCTGGTGGAACGCACCCGTGGTAGCCGCAGGCCGCTGCCGAACCATTCACGCAGCAGGGTCTGCACCGGGCCGGCAAAGTCCAGCAGGCCCACGAACACAAAGGCCAGCACATACGCCGGAATCGCGAAGGGCAGCATCAGCGCCCAATCCAGCCAGCGTCGGCCGGGAAATTCGCACAGGCTGGTCAGCCAGGCCAGGCTCACGCCCAGCAGGGTGACGCCAACGCCGACGCCCAGCACCAGCGTCAGCGTATTGCCCAGCAGGCGCGGCATCTGGGTTTCCCAGAGGTGGGACCAGATCTGCGCGTCGATGCTCTGCCAGGACAGCAACAGCACGCTCAGCGGCAGCAGCACCAAGGCGGCGACAGTGAAGACCGGCAGGTACCAGCGGCGTTGGGCGGGGTGGGCCAAGGGTGAGTTCTCGGAGAATGAAGATTTTAGAAACACCGCGAACCAAAATGTGGGAGCGGGCTTGCTCGCGAAAGCGGTTTATCAGTCACACCTATATCGACTGACACGACGTTTTCGCGAGCAAGCCCGTTCCCACATTTGGAACTGCGGTGCTTTTAGTTCCAGCCAGCGCGATCCATCAAGCGGATCGCCTCAGCCTGGCGCTTGCCCGCCACTTCCACCGGCAAGGTATCCGCGACGAACTTGCCCCAGGTCGCCACTTCGGCCGACGGCGGTACCGCCGGGTTGGCCGGGAATTCCTGGTTCACATCGGCAAAAATCTGTTGCGCCTCGGCCGTGGTCATCCACTCCACCAGCGCCTTGGCCGCTTCCGGGTGCGGCGCATGTTTGGTCAGGCCGATGCCCGACAGGTTCACGTGCACGCCACGGTCGCCCTGGTTCGGCCAAAACAGCTTCACCGCCAGCGCCGGGTTCTGCTTGTGCAAGCGGCCGTAGTAGTAGGTGTTGACGATGCCTACGTCGCACTGCCCGGCGTTGATCGCTTCGAGCACGGCGATGTCATCGGAGAACACGTCGGTGGACAGGTTGTTGACCCAGCCCTTGACGATTTCTTCGGTCTTGGCCGCGCCATGGGTTTCGATCAGGGTGGCGGTCAGCGACTGGTTGTAGACCTTTTTCGCCGTGCGCAGGCACAGACGGCCTTCCCACTGCTTGTCGGCCAGGGCTTCGTAGGTGGTCAGGTCACCTGGTTTTACCCGGTCGGTGGAATAGGCGATGGTCCGCGCGCGCAGGCTCAAGCCGGTCCAGGCGTGGGTTGAGGAGCGGTATTGCAGGGGAATGTTCTTGTCGATCACTGCGGAGGTGAACGGTTGCAGGATGCCCATCTGCTCGGCCTGCCAGAGGTTGCCGGCATCCACAGTCAGCAGCAGGTCGGCGGTGGCGTTTTCGCCCTCGGCCTTGATGCGCTGCATCAGCGGGGCTTCCTTGTCGGTGATGAACTTCACCTGCACGCCGGTCTTTTTGGTGTAGGCGTCGAACACCGGCTTGATCAGTTCGTCGATGCGCGAGGAGTAGACCACCACTTCGTCGGCGGCCTGCACGGTGGTGCTGCCGATCAGGGTGAGTGCCAGGGCAGTCAGGAGGCGCTTGGGTGCCAACATGGGTGCGGTCTCTCATTTGCAAAAAGAGGCCAAATGATAGGGACTCACATTTGGTAACGCTCGGCGGAGGCGTTACCAGATGTTGCATAGCTAAGATTTGCGCTGGATGGGCTGACACATTCCCCCGTGCCGAGCGGGCTCGCCCGCGTTGGGCTGCGAAGCAGCCCCAAAACCAGGCGCTGCGGTTTTTCCGGAAAAAACTCAGTGACTTTACTGGGGCTGCTGTGCAGCCCAACGCGGGCAAGCCCGCTCGCCACAACAGCGACAACAGCCACGACAGCCACAAAAGCCCATCTGCCTATCGGGAGCCTATTTCAATTCAGGGCTTGGCGAGGTCTGGCAGGTCGCCGGTGAGGCCGAGGGCCTGGCGCACAAACACGGCCTTGGCTTCGGGCATCTGGTCCACCAGCTTCAACCCCGCATTGCGCAACCAACGCAACGGCAGCTGATCGGCCTGGAACAGGCGTTCAAAGCCCTCCATCGCTGCCATCAACGCCAGGTTATGCGGCATGCGCCGACGCTCGTAGCGGCTCAGCACTTTCACATCCGCCAGGCGTTCACCGCGCTCGGTCGCCGCCAACAGCACTTCAGCCAGCACCGCCGCATCGAGGAAACCCAGGTTCACGCCCTGCCCGGCCAACGGGTGGATCACGTGGGCGGCATCGCCAATCAGTGCCAGGCCTTCGGCCACGTAGCGCTTGGCATGACGCTGGCGCAACGGCACGCACACACGCGGGTCGGCGCTGATCACTTCACCCAGGCGCCCTTCAAACGCGCGCTCCAGCTCGCGGCAGAAGCTTTCATCATCCAACGCCATCAGGCGTTCGGATTCAGCCGGCGTGGTCGACCACACGATCGAGCACCAGTCCTCCTGGCCGTCGCGCACCAGCGGCAAAAATGCCAGCGGGCCGGTATCGGTAAAGCGCTGCCATGCCGTGCGCTGGTGCGGCTGGCTGCTGCGCACGCTGGTAACAATGGCGTTGTGCAGGTAGTCCCATTCGCGGGTTGCGGTGCCGGTCAGGCGGCGCACGGCGGAGTTGGCGCCGTCGGCAGCCACCACCAACGGTGCACGCAGCTTGCGGCCATCGGCGAGGGTCAGCAGCCAGTCATCACCGGAGCGACGCATCTGCTCCAAGCGCGCATTGGCCAGCAGGCCGAGGTCGCAGTCGTGCAGGCGGTCGAGCAAGGCATCCTGCACCACACGGTTCTCGACGATATGCCCCAGCACTTCGGCATGCACGCTGGCCGCCGAAAAGTGGATCTGCCCGGTGCCGCTGCCATCCCACACCTGCATCTCGCCGTAAGAGCTGGCACGCCGCGAGACAATCCCGTCCCACACACCCAGGCGCTCGAGGATGCGCTGGCTGGCGGCCGACAAGGCGCTCACCCGCGGTTCGAAGGCCGCATCACGGTCGAACGGCTTGACGCTCAACGGGCTGCCGTCGAGCAGCAGCACTTGCAGGCCACTGCCCTGCAACGCCAGCGCCAGGGCGCTTCCGACCATTCCGGCCCCGACAATCAGCACATCTGCGCGCATGTCCATGCTTTAAGCCTGCTTTGCTGGCGGCTTGCGCCGCACGTAAAGGGTTTTGTCGACCCGCGCCACCAGGGTGCCGGAGCCGTCATGAATCTGCACCTTGAGGTGGGGCAGGTATTTCTCGCCACCTTCGGTCTGTTGACGAATCTCGTCCAGCAAGGCTTCGTCGATGGAAAACTCGGCGTACACCGGGCCTTTGCCCGGGGACACGAAGTCGATGCTCGCGGCTTTGTCCCAGACGATGTAGTCGCGGCCCAGGTTCTCCATCAGCATCAACATGTAGAACGGGTCGACCATCGAATACAGGCTGCCGCCAAACTGCGTGCCGACGTAATTGCGGTTGTACCAGCCCAGGCCCATGCGCACTTTCACCTGCCGAAAATCGGCACTCATGTGCTGCACGCTGACACCGGCGCCCAGATACGGCGGGTACAGGGTCATGATCCAGCGCAACAACCGCGCCTTGCCCAGGCGCTCGATCAACCACTTACGCATCGGGGCGCGTGCCCAGGCCCATGGCCTGACGGGCGAACCAGCGCTTGGCCGGCGGTAGCAGATCGAGGCCCAGCAGGCCCATATTGCGGCCCAGCGCAACCAGCGGCTGCGCACTGCCGAACAGCCGCGTGACCTGATCGGAAAAGCCCACGGTCAATTTCTGATCAAGACGCTGACGCTCACGATAGTTTTGCAGGGTGGCCAGGTCGCCCGGCACCTGGGGCCCGGCCAACAAGGCGTCAGCCAAGGCGTTGGCATCACGCAGGGACAGGTTGAACCCCTGCCCGGCAATCGGGTGCAGGCTGTGGGCGGCATTGCCGAGCACGGCGAGGTGCGAGCGCACTTGCTCCTCGGCTTCCACCAGGGTCAGCGGGTACAGGTGGCGCGCGCCAACTTGCTTGAGGGTGCCCAGGCGGTAGCCGAACACGCCCTGCAATTCGCTCAGGAAACTGCGCTCGTCGAGGTTGGCCAGGCGCTGGGCGTCCATGCCGATGCGGGTCCAGACCAGCGCGCAGCGGTTGTCCGGCAGCGGCAGCAGGGCCATCGGGCCTTCATCGGTGAAGCGCTCGAAGGCTTCGCCGTTGTGGGCTTCGCTTGGGGTGATGTTGGCGATCAGCGCGCTCTGGTTGTACGGGCGGGTTTTGACGCCGATACCCAGTTGCTCACGCAAGCCGGAGCGGCCGCCATCGGCCAGCACCGCGAGGTCGCATTCCAGCACGGTTTCATCGTTGAGGGTCAGGCGATAGCCGTCGGGCAACGGTTCCATGCGCGTGACTTCCGCCGGGCAGCGCCAGCTCACCACGTCTTTATCCAGGCCCTGCCACAGGCATTGGCCGAGCCAGGCGTTTTCCACCACATAACCGAGGGCCGGCACGCCTTCTTCCAAGGCGGACAAGCGCGCGGTGGAGAAACGCCCACGGTCCGACACGTGGATCTGCTTGATCGGCTCGGCGCGGCGCGAGATGTCCTGCCAGACGCCCAGGCGCTGGTAGATCTGCCGCGCGCCAAACGACAGCGCAGAGGAGCGCGCATCGTAGCTCGGCTGGTAACTGTCACCCGGGGCGAAGGGTTCGATCAGCACGATTTTCCAGCCACGCGCCTTGGCCCCGGCCTGCAACGCCAGCGCCAGGCTGGCGCCCACCAGGCCGCCGCCGATAATCGCCAGGTTGACCCGGCTCATCGGGCCGCCGCCATCAGCGCTTCAATGTCGGCGACAGCCTTGGGCACGCCGCCGGTCAGAATTTCACAGCCTTGCTTGGTCACTACCACGTCGTCCTCGATGCGCACGCCAATGCCACGCCATTTCTTCGCCACGCTCTGGTTGTCCGGCGAAATGTAGATCCCCGGCTCCACGGTCAACGCCATGCCGACTTCCAGCACACGCCACTCGCCGCCCACCTTGTACTCGCCCACGTCGTGCACATCCATGCCCAGCCAGTGGCCGGCGCGGTGCATGTAGAACGGCTTGTAGGCTTCGCTGGCGATCAGCTCGCCGACATCGCCCTGCAGCAGCCCCAGCTTGACCAGCCCGGCGGTGATGACCTGCACCGTCGCCTCATGGGCCTGGTTCCAATGTTTGTTCGGCGCGATCTCGGCAAAGGCGGCTTCCTGGGAGGCCAGCACAATCTCGTAGATCGCCTTCTGTTCCGGCGAAAACTTGCCGTTGACCGGCCAGGTGCGGGTGATGTCGCTGGCGTAGCAGTCGATCTCGCACCCGGCGTCGATCAGCACCAGGTCGCCGTCCTTGAGCACCGCGTCATTCTGCTGGTAATGCAGGATGCAGCTGTTGCGCCCGGCGGCGACGATGGAGCCATAGGCCGGCATCTTGGCGCCGCCCTTGCGAAATTCGTAATCCAGCTCGGCTTCCAGGCTGAACTCATGCAAACCGGCGCGGCTGGCTTGCATGGCCTTCACGTGGGCCGCGCAGGAAATTCGCGCAGCCTCGCGCATCACCTTCACTTCTGCCGCCGATTTATACAGGCGCATGTCGTGAAGCAGATGATCCAAGGCAACAAATTCGTTCGGCGGCTGGGCGCCGAGGTGCGCTTTAGAGCGGATCACGTTGATCCACTCCATCACATGCCGGTCGAATTCGGCGTTGCTGCCCATGGCCGAATACACCCGGTCGCGGCCTTCGATCAGGCCGGGCAGGATGTCGTCGATGTCGGTGATGGGGAACGCGTCGTCGGCACCAAAGTCACGAATCGCGCCTTCGGTGCCGGCGCGCAGGCCGTCCCACAGTTCGCGTTCGGCGTTGCGTTCGCGACAGAACAGCACGTACTCACCATGCAGGCGACCGGGCATCAGCACGATCACCGCTTCCGGTTCGGGGAAGCCGCTGAGGTACTGGAAGTCGCTGTCCTGGCGGTAGACGTGTTCCACATCGCGGTTGCGGATAGCCACGGCAGCGGCCGGCAGGATCGCGATGCTGTTGGGTTCCATCTGCGCCATGAGCGCCTTGCGGCGCCGGGTGTATTCCGCTTTGGGGATATGGATCATGGGCAGATGGGCTTCCTTTCTTAGTGCAGCGACGGCTTTGGCGCAGCGGGTTCGGCGGACTTCTTGGTCTCGGTGAACAGCAGCAGCGGCGCAACGCGCAGGTATTCCATGACTTCCATGTAGTCGCCTTCGCCGTCCTCGGACTCTTCCAGGGCGTCTTGCACCTGGGAGATGGCTGCCAGGTCCTGCAGCACTTCCTTGGCATCGGTGCTCAATTCCAGGCCGCTGGCGTTCACGCCGAAACCATGGAGAAAGCCCTGGCACCATTGGCCCAGTGCAGCAGCGCGTTCGGCGAGCGGTGCGTCATCGGTCGGCAGCAGCAGGACCACGGTGACATCATCACCGGTCAGCTCGCCCTTGACCATTTCCTGCAGGCCGATCAGCGCATTGCGCACGTTGTCTTCTGGCTCTTTCTCCAACAACTCGGCCACATCGGCCAGCCAGTTGTCGGCATCAAAGCCTACGCCAGTGCAGCTGCGGCCCAGCAACACGCCGTGCAGTTCGGCAGGCGAGCAAGGGTGGCCGCTGGTGCTCAGCAGTTTGGAAAAAGCGTCGTACGGGGAGTTCTGAATGGGCATGGTGAGCTAGGCGCCAGACGGCGCAATGTCTAGAATGGAGCGCTGTATCCTAGCACCGGCAGACGTACCAAGACTATCAAGGGCGTCAGATCGTTTATCCTGCAGTTGCCATTCATCAGACAAATCCAGTGGAACCCAATGGAAGACACCGACCTGCAAGCGCTGATGGCCAGACTCGAATTGCTAATTACCCGGGTCGAGCAACTTAAGAGTCAAAATGGACTCCTACTAGCTCAGGAAAAAACCTGGCGCGAGGAACGCGCTCACCTCATTGAAAAAAACGAAATCGCCCGGCGTAAGGTCGAATCGATGATTTCGCGCCTGAAGGCCCTGGAGCAAGACTCATGAGTTCAAGCAATAGCGTCACCGTGCAGATCCTCGACAAAGAGTATTCGATCATCTGCCCCCAGGAAGAGCGTAACAACCTGGTGAGCGCCGCCCGTTACCTGGATGGCAAGATGCGTGAAATCCGCAGCAGCGGCAAAGTCATCGGCGCCGACCGCATCGCCGTGATGGCCGCGTTGAATATCACCCACGATCTGCTGCATAAGCAGGAACGCCCTGACGTGCAGGCCAGCGGCTCGACCCGCGAGCAGGTGCGTGACCTGCTGGAACGCGTGGATCTGGTGCTTTCCAGCGATTCAGACGCACCCAAGGGCTGATTGCCGCGTCTGTTTAAGGTATACTCGCCCCACTCCCTGGCGTGTTTGCCAGTCGGCGATGTCCCTGAGCCGATTCGCACTACCCTGGAAGTTGCACGTTGGGCTGGTGTGCATGTCCGCTAGACGGAAAGCCTTAAAGCCTACTGCATCTTCCACCTTGAACTTTCGGGTTCAAGGGCTAAGTCGACAGCGGCTCTGTCGGGGAGCCTGAATTCCCAAACTCAATGCCAGTCTTCGGACTGGCATTGTTTTATGAGCCGAAAACCATGACCGAACCTGCGCCGCTTTCTCGTCCGCAACTTCGACGCATGTTGCGCAAGGCCCGCCGCGCCCTCACGCCGAGCGAGCAGCACAAGGCCGCCCAAGGCCTGTATCGGCAACTGGCACAGCACCCGCTGTTTCGCCGGGCCAAACATATTTCTTTATATCTACCGACGGACGGTGAAATCGATCCGCGCCTGGTGCTGCGTGCGGCGCAGCGCCGGGGCAAGGCCACCTACCTGCCGGTGCTCAGCGCCTGGCCACGCACCAAGATGGTGTTCCAGCGCGTGCGGCCTGGGGAAAAGCTGCTGCCCAACCGCTTTCGCATCCTTGAGCCACGGGTGAATATCAGCCGGCAACGCAAAGTGTGGGCGCTGGACCTGGTGTTGCTGCCATTGGTGGGGTTCGATGATGCAGGTGGGCGCCTGGGCATGGGCGGTGGGTTCTATGACCGCAGCCTCGCCTACCTGGCCCGTCGCCAAAGCTGGCGCAAGCCGACGCTGCTGGGGCTGGCCCATGAATGTCAAAAAGTACAACGGCTGGTGCAGGCGAGCTGGGATGTGCCGTTGGCGGGCACCGTCACCGATAAGAGCTGGTATATCGCAGAAACGCCGCTGGAATCAGCGGCGCCTTGAAGAAGGGTTAACGCTTGAACGGTTGCGGCTGCTGTTGGGTCAATTCAACAGGGGCTTCGGTCTTGTTCGACCACAAGCTTTGCGCATACCCGGTGGTCACGACGCCCAGACCAAACAAAATCACCAAAATCCATAGTAAATCCGGTTTACGTTGCATCGATTGCCCCCCTTCAGGCACCTCGTACACGATGACAACAACGTTCCAAAGTAGTCCGTTGCAGCTGCGTCAAGCTTTAAAAGCCGGCATTCTGCGGTAACGTGAACCAACACGCAAACCTTGACGCCAACCGACTGTCGGTTTGTCATAAAATTGCCCGACAACTTGCCCAATGCCTTTTTCAGGAGCCCAACAATGGCCTACTGGCTGATGAAATCCGAGCCCGACGAACTCTCCATCAAGGGCCTGGAAAAGCTGGGCGAAGCGCGCTGGGACGGGGTGCGCAACTATCAGGCGCGAAACTTCCTACGCGCCATGGCAGTGGGTGACCAGTTCTTCTTCTACCACTCCAGTTGCCCGGAGCCTGGGATTGCCGGCATCGGAAAAATCGTAGAAGCGGCTTACCCGGATCCTACAGCGCTGGAGCCGGACAGCCACTACTTCGATGCCAAGGCCACCACGGAAAAAAACCCCTGGAGTGCAATCAATGTGGCCCATGTGCAAACCTTCCCCAAGGTATTGGGCCTCGGCTACCTCAAGCAACAGACCGCACTCGCCGAACTGCCCCTGGTGCAAAAAGGCAGCCGCCTCTCGGTGATGCCGGTTACCGCTGAGCAATGGGCGGCGGTACTTGCACTGCGCTGAATGGCAGAACCCTGCGGTCACGCTCCCGGCGCATGCATCTGCACGGGAACCGCGTTAGGCTTGCGCTTCATTTGACCGGTATCAAGGCCCCCCGGGGCAACACCGCTCAAACTAGGATGCTAACGCCGCAGGATGCACCCATGTCGACGAATCACCATCAATCGCGTTTTTTCGCTATCGCACTGCTTGCCCTGTTGCTGGGCGCGGGTGGCTTCGGTTACTGGAAATCCACCCAGGACCGCCTGCCCGAAGGCTTGAGCATGGGCAACGGCCGGCTGGAATCCACCGAAGTGCAGATCGCCGCCAAGATCCCGGGGCGCCTGGCCGAAGTGCGCGTGGACGAAGGCGACAAGGTGCTCAAGGGCCAACTGCTGGCGCGCATGGACACCCGCACCCTCGAGGCCCAGCGCGCCCAGGCTGAAGCCGAGGTGCTGCGCGCCAAGGAAAACTTCGCCGCCGCCGAGGCCAATGTGCAGTTGCGCCAGAGCGAGCAGTTGCTCGCCAACCAGGAACTCAAGCGTACCCAGGAACTGTACAAGCGCGGCTTCGCCAGCAGCCAGTTGATCGACCAGCAGCAGGCGCGTCAGAACACCGGCAACGCCGCCGTGATCGCCGCGCAAGCCCAGGTCAACTCGGTGAAAGCCGCCATCGGCGCTGCCCAGGCCCAGGTGGCGCAACTCACCAGCGAAATCGACGACAGCAGCCTGCGTGCGCCCATCGACGGGATTATCCAACTGCGCCTGGCCGAGCCGGGTGAAGTGCTGGGCGCCGGCGGGCGCGTGTTATTGCTGATCGACCCCGAGGATCAGTACATGAACCTCTACCTGCCGGCTTCCGTCACCGGGCGCCTGACCGTCGGCAGCGAAGCGCGGGTATTGCTCGACGCCCTGCCCGACCAGCCGCTGCCGGCCAGGATCAGCTTTGTCGCGGCCAAATCCCAGTTCACCCCCAAGGAAGTCGAAACCCGCGACGAGCGCCAGAAACTGGTGTTTCGCGTCAAACTGCGCCTCACCCACCCTAGCGCCGTGCCGCAGGCCAAGCCGGGCATGCCCGGCGCCGGCTATGTGCGCACAGCGGATATCGACTGGCCGGCCAACCTGCAATGACCGGCCTGGCGCTGCACGCCACGGGCATCCACCACCGCTACGGTAAGCAACAGGCATTGGTCGATATCGCCTTCAGCCTGCCCGCCGGCACCCGTTGTGGGCTGATTGGCCCAGACGGCGCGGGCAAGTCGAGCCTGCTGGGGCTGATTGCCGGGGTGAAAAAGCTGCAGGACGGCCAGCTCGAGGTGCTCGGTGGTTCCATCGCCGATCGCCGCCATCGCAACAGCCTCTACCCGCGTATTGCCTTTATGCCCCAGGGCCTGGGCGGTAACCTCTACCCCGAGCTGTCGATCAGCGAAAATATCCGCTTCTTTGCGACGCTGTTCGGCCTGTCGAAGGCCGATTGCGACCAGCGCATGCATAACCTGCTGCTGGCCACCGACCTCGCCCGCTTCGCCGAGCGTCCGGCCGGCAAGCTCTCCGGCGGCATGAAGCAGAAACTCGGCCTGTGCTGCGCGCTGATCCATGACCCGGACCTGCTGATCCTCGACGAACCCACCACCGGCGTCGACCCGCTGTCACGTCGGCGCTTCTGGGAACTGGTCGAAACCGTACGCAGCGAGCGCCCGCAACTGACACTGCTGGTAGCCACGGCCTACATGGAAGAAGCCGAGCAATTCGAACATTGCCTGATGCTCGACCGTGGCAAATTGATCGCCGATGGCCTGAGCCGTGAACTGGCGGCGGCCACGCTCAGCGGCAAGCTGGATGAGGCCTTCACCCACTTCCAGGGTGACAGCACCCACAACAATCAGCCGCTGGTGATCCCGCCCCGGGCAAACGCCACCACCGACATCGCCATCGAGGCCCACGACCTAACGCTGCGCTTCGGCGATTTCACGGCAGTGAACAAGGTCAGCTTTGCCATCGGCCGCGGCGAGATCTTTGGTTTCCTCGGCTCCAACGGCTGCGGCAAGACCACCACCATGAAGGTCCTCACCGGGCTGATGCCCGCCACCGAAGGCAGCGCCACGCTGCTGGGCAACCCGGTAAACGCCAAGGACCTGGCCACCCGTAAGCGCGTGGGTTTCATGTCGCAAAGTTTCTCGCTGTATGGCGAGCTGAGCGTGCGCCAGAACCTGGTGCTGCACGCGCAACTGTTCGATTTGCCAAAGGCCGACAGCGGCCCGCGCATCGATGAACTGATCCAGCGTTTCGACCTCGGCGAGGTCGCCGCACAACCGTCCGGCGAACTGCCCCTCGGCCTGCGCCAGCGCTTGTCGTTGGCAGTGGCGGTGCTGCATCGCCCGGAAGTGCTGATCCTCGATGAGCCGACCTCGGGCGTCGACCCGGCCGCGCGGGATGATTTCTGGCGGCTGCTGGTGGAGTTGTCCCGCGAGCAAGGGGTGACGATCTTCCTCTCCACCCACTTCATGAACGAAGCCCAGCGCTGCGACCGTATCTCCCTGATGCACGCGGGCAAGGTGCTGGCCTGCGATACGCCGGATGCGCTGCAACAGCAGTTCCACGGCGATACCTTGGAGGCGGCCTTCGTCACCTGCCTGGAGCAGGCCCAAGGCGCACCCGAACCGGCCAGCCCCGCCAAGACCGTCAGCGAAACAGGCGCGCCACCTGTCAGCAAACGCGGCTTCAGCCTGTCGCGCCTGTTGGCCGTGGCCAGCCGCGAGGGCAAGGAACTGCTGCGCGACAAGGTGCGCATGGCCTTCGCCCTGCTGGGTGCGATGTTCATGATGGTGATCTTCGGCTACGGCATTTCCCTGGACGTGGAAAACCTCGCGTTCGCCGTCTACGACCAGGACCAGACCCCACAAAGCCGCGCCTACCTGGAAGCGTTTCGCAGCTCGCGCTATTTCGCCGAGCAAGCGCCGATCCAGGACGCCAGCGAACTGCACCGGCGCCTGCAACGTTCGGAAATCAAATTGGCCCTGGAAATACCGCCGGGATTTGGCCGCGACCTCTACGCCGGCCGCCAACCCAGCGTGGCCGCCTGGCTCGACGGCGGCATGCCGTTTCGCGCGGAAACCAGCCGTAACTATGTAGAGGCGGTGCACCAGGGCAACCTGCAACAACTGGCCGAACTGAGCAGCCTGCCGCGCAGCAGCCAGGCCGCCGTCAAGCTGGAAACCCGCTTTCGCTATAACCAGGACGTGGTCAGCGTGAATGCCATCGGCCCGGGGGTGATGGCACTGATCCTGGCGTTTATCCCGGCAATGCTGACCGCCCTGGGCATCGTGCGCGAGAAAGAGCTGGGTTCGATCACCAACTTCTACGCCACGCCGCTGACCCGCCTGGAGTTCCTGCTGGGCAAACAGGCGCCGTACCTGGCGGTGAGCCTGGTCAACCTGGCGTTGCTGGTGGCAATGAACCGCTGGCTGTTCGGCGTGCCGTTCAAGGGCAGCGGCTTGACCCTGGCCGTCGGCGGCCTGCTGTACGTGCTGGCCACCACCAGCATGGGCCTGCTGATTTCCGCATTCACCCGCACCCAGATCGCCGCGATCCTCGGCACCATGATCATTACCAGCCTGCCAACCATTCAGTTCTCCGGGCTGATCGTGCCGCGCTCGTCCCTGGAAGGCGCGGCGGCCCTGATGGGCATGCTGTTTCCGGCCGGGCACTTTCTGGACATTGCCGTGGGCACCTTCACCAAGGCCCTGGACCTGCGCCAGTTGTGGCCGCAGTGCCTGGCGTTGTGCGGATTTTTCGTCGGGTTCACCGGGCTCAGCCTGGTGATGCTCAAGAAGCAGGAGGCCTGATGCACAAGCTCGCTCACATCCTGCGCCTGGGCATCAAGGAACTCACCAGCCTGCGCCACGACAGCGTGTTGCTGCTGTTTCTGTTCTACGCCTTCACCGTGGCCATCTATATGCCCGCCGCCGGCTCGGTGATTGGGGTGCACAACGCCAGCGTGGCGTTTATCGATGAAGACCACAGCGCGCTCTCGCGGCAAATGGCCGAGGCGCTGCAGCCACCCGAGTTCCAACCGCCGGCCCCGTTGGCCTACGACCAGTTGGACAAGGTCATGGACAACGGCACCTACACCTTCGTGGTCAACGTGCCGGCGAACTTCCAGGCAGACCTGCTGGCCGGGCGCCAACCTGGTGTGCAGGTGAATGTGGACGCCACGGCGATGAGCCAGGCGTTCATGGGCGCGGGCTATATCGGGCGGATCTTCCAACGCGAATTACTCAACTACAGCGGGCAAGCCAACGCCGCCAGCCAGGCGCCGGCGCTGCTTACGACCCGGGCACTGTTCAACACCAACCTGGAAGGCGGCTGGTTCCTGGCGGTGATCCAGATCGTCAACAACATCACCATCCTCGCCATCGTGCTGACCGGCACCGCACTGCTGCGCGAACGCGAGCACGGCACCCTCGACCACCTGCTGGTACTACCGCTGACCGCGCTGGAGATCATGCTGGCAAAAATATGGAGCAACATGCTGGTGGTGGTGCTGTGTACCTGGCTGTCGCTGGAGGTGGTGGTCAAAGGGCTGCTCGGCGTGCCGTTGGCGGGCTCCTTGAGCCTGTTCCTGCTGGTGACGGCGCTGTACCTGTTTGCCAGCACGGCGCTGGGGATCTTCCTCGCCACCCTCGCCCGCTCCACGCCGCAGTTCGGTTTGCTGGCGATCCCGGTGATCATCCCGATGCTGTTGCTGTCGGGCGGCAGTACGCCGTTGGACAGCATGCCCGAGTGGTTGCAGTGGGTGATGCAGGTGTCGCCGTCGACGCACTTTGTGAGCTTGAGCGCGGCGATTTTGTTTCGGGATGCGGGGGTGAGCGTGGTGTGGCCGGATTTGCTGGCGCTGGCGGCGATTGGGTTGCTGTTTTTTGCAGTGGCGCTGGCCAGGTTCAGGAAAACCTTGGCTTCCTGACTGGGAGGACCGGGCTTGTTGTGGCGAGCGGGCTTGCCCGCGTTGGGCTGCGCAGCAGCCCCCTCCGATTCACCCCATTACATCAGGCACAACCAGCCGTATGGTTTTGGGGCGGCTTCGCCACCCAACGCGGGCAAGCCCGCTCGCCACAGAAACAGGCTTATTGAATGATCAGGTTGTTGAACAACAGGTCTTCCACCACCGGCTTGCCAGTCTCGTCGTTCATCACTTGCTGGGTTTGCTTGAGGGCTTCCTGGCGCAGCTTCTCTTTGCCTTCAACGGTGCTCATGGTCTCGTTGGTCTGCTGGGTGAACAGCGCCACCAGCTGGTTACGAATCAACGCGTCGTTGGCTTTGACTGCCGCAGCCGCCTCGGTACCCGTCACGCGCAGGGCGATGTCGGCCTTGAAAACCTTGAGTTTCGCCGTGCCATCCAGGCCGTAGTTGCCCACGAACGGCGGGCTCAGGCTGATATAGCTGACCTTCGGCGCCTCGCCTTCTTTGGCTTCTTCGGCCTGGGCTGCCATCGGCAAGGTCAGGGCCAGTATCAACAGGATCCACGCTTTCACAGTTCATTCCTCGAATTCGGTTGGCGGGTAGCATAACGCTAGCAAGGCTGAGCACAAGCTTATGGCGACTTATCAGGCCCGGGCATGCTCGTTGACCCACGGGCGTACCCTCCTACACTTATCGGCCACGACGCCAAAAGGAATAGTCCGATGAAAGCTGTGCTGTGCAAAGCCTTCGGCCCCGCCGAAACCCTGGTGCTGGAAGAGATCGCCAGCCCGGCGATCAAGAAGAACGAAATCCTGCTGGACGTGCATGCCGCCGGGGTGAATTTCCCGGACACCTTGATCATCGAGGGCAAATACCAGTTCAAGCCGCCCTTCCCGTTCTCGCCGGGTGGCGAGGCGGCAGGCGTGGTCAGCGAAGTGGGCGAGAAGGTCAGCCACCTGAAAGTCGGGGATCGGGTCATGGCGCTCACCGGCTGGGGCAGCTTTGCCGAACAGGTCGCGGTACCGGGCTACAACGTGCTGCCGATCCCGCCGAGCATGGACTTCAACACCGCCGCCGCCTTCAGCATGACTTACGGCACTTCGATGCACGCGCTGAAGCAACGGGCCAACCTGCAGCCCGGCGAAACCCTGTTGGTACTCGGTGCCTCCGGCGGCGTGGGCCTGGCCGCCGTGGAAATCGGCAAGGCCATGGGCGCCCGCGTGATCGCTGCCGCCAGCAGCGCCGACAAACTCGCGGTGGCCAAGGCCGCCGGTGCCGATGAGCTGATCAATTACAGCGAAACCAACCTCAAGGATGAGATCAAGCGCCTCACCGACGGCAACGGCGCCGATGTGATCTACGACCCGGTAGGTGGTGACCTGTTTGACCAGGCCATCCGCAGCATCGCCTGGAACGGCCGGCTGCTGGTGGTGGGCTTTGCCAGCGGGCGCATCCCGGAGTTGCCGGTGAACCTGGCGCTGCTCAAGGGTGCGGCGGTGGTTGGGGTGTTCTGGGGCTCATTTGCCCAGCGCCAGCCACAGGACAATGCGGCGAACTTCCAGCAGTTGTTTGGGTGGTATGCCGAAGGCAAGTTGAAGCCGTTGGTCTCGCAGTTGTATCCGCTCGAACAAGCCGCCCAGGCGATCAATGATCTGGGGCAGCGCAGGGCTGTGGGCAAGGTGGTGGTGCAAACCCGCTGACCGATGTGAAATGCAAATCCATGTGGGAGGGGGCTTGCCCCCGATGGCAGTGGGTCAGCTACCAATAGGCTGACTGATCCTCCGCTATCGGGGGCAAGCCCCCTCCCACTTTTGATCTCCATATTTCTAAAAATCCAGTAACGACCACTCCTTATCTATTAGCGACATGTTCATAAGAGAACATGCAGTTGCTCTCATTTCCTGTGTTTGCCGCCAAGAGGCGGTGCTATTTTCGGTAACGAAACTGTAACATTCGCATCCGCAGTCAAAACAAGAAATCTGGAGCTCTTGAATGTTTGCTTTCTTTCGTCCTGCCGCGCACCAGGCGCCCCTGCCTGAAGAAAAAATAGACAGTACCTACCGACGACTGCGCTGGCAGATCTTCGCCGGTATTTTCTTCGGTTATGCCGGTTACTACCTGCTGCGCAAAAACTTCTCCCTGGCCATGCCCTACCTGATCGACGAGGGTTACACCCGTGGTGAACTGGGCCTGGCGATGTCGGCAATCGCAATTGCCTACGGCTTGTCCAAGTTCCTCATGGGCCTGGTGTCCGACCGTTCCAACCCGCGCTACTTCCTGCCATTCGGCCTGCTGGTGTCAGCGGGGGTGATGTTCATTTTCGGTTTCGCACCTTGGGCAACGTCCAGCGTGACCATGATGTTCATTCTGCTGTTCATCAACGGCTGGGCCCAAGGCATGGGCTGGCCGCCGAGCGGGCGCACCATGGTGCACTGGTGGTCGCAGAAAGAACGCGGCGGCGTGGTGTCGGTGTGGAACGTGGCGCACAACGTCGGCGGCGGCCTGATCGGCCCGCTGTTCCTGCTCGGCATGGCCTGGTTCAACGACTGGCACGCGGCGTTCTACGTACCGGCCACCGTGGCACTGCTGGTGGCGGCCTTTGCCTTCATCACCATGCGTGACACCCCGCAATCGGTAGGCCTGCCGCCGATTGAAAAGTACAAGAACGACTACCCGGAAGGTTACGACGCCAGCCACGAAGACGAATTCAGCGCCAAGGAAATCTTCGTCAAGTACGTGCTGCGCAACAAAATGCTCTGGTACATCGCGTTTGCCAACGTGTTCGTCTACCTGCTGCGCTACGGCGTGCTGGACTGGGCGCCCACCTACCTCAAGGAAGCCAAGCACTTCACGGTCGACAAGTCGTCCTGGGCGTACTTCTTCTATGAGTGGGCAGGTATCCCCGGCACGCTGCTGTGCGGCTGGATGTCGGACAAGATCTTCCGTGGCAACCGCGGCCTGACCGGTATCGTGTTCATGGCGCTGGTGACCGTGGCGACCCTGGTGTACTGGCTCAACCCGCCGGGCAACCCGATGGTCGACATGATCGCGCTGTTCTCGATCGGCTTCCTGATCTACGGCCCGGTGATGCTGATCGGCCTGCAGGCGCTGGAACTGGCACCGAAGAAAGCCGCCGGTACTGCTGCGGGCTTCACCGGTTTGTTCGGTTACCTGGGCGGCTCGGTGGCAGCGAGTGCGGCCATGGGTTACACCGTGGACCATTTCGGCTGGGACGGCGGCTTCGTGCTGCTGATCGGCGCGTGCATACTGGCCATCGCGTTCCTGATCCCAACGCTGTGGCACACCAACAGTGTCAGCTCGGCGCGTTAATCGCCTGAGCAATCCTTGGCACAACGCTTGAGCCGCGCCTCCAGATTCCTGTCTGGCATGGCGTGGCTACGCAGGGCGTTGACGGTCTGCTCGACATAATCGCGAGTGGTACCGTAACGCCCGCAAGCGCTCTGCAGCACGTGGTTGAGTATCACGTCCGGCAAATTGCCAGCGTAACTGGGCAAGTGCCGCTCCAATACAAACCCTAACGCCTGGACCTGGCTGCCATCTTCAAGACGGCAACTGAGCCAGTGCGGCCGGTACGAGGGGTACGGCATCTCGCGCTGCCACAATGCGTAGAGCGAGGCCTCCAGCTGATCTTCCGGCAAACGGTAGGCAAACCCGCTGCACGAACCCCCGCGATCCAACCCGAACACCAGGCCCGGTAACTCCGGTGTACCCCGGTGCTCGTGAGACCACAGGTACAACCCCCGGTGATAACCGTGGACCCGCGCTCGCACGCGCTCGGTTGAGGAGCATTCAGGGCGCCAGATCAGCGAGCCATACGCAAATAGCCAGACCGGCCCACCCTTGTGCCGGCCCATGGTGGCCTGCATCGAGCTCATTAACTGTTCGTGAGTGAGTTGCGGCCCCAGATCGAGCCGCGGAGGGTAAGCCAATTGCAAAAGATCGGATTCAATGGCGGTCATGGCGAAAAGCGGTGCGCCTCCTGTGTGTTACCAGTTGTAAGCAACTTTACCGTAATAAAACGCGCCGCTGTAACCGTACGGCGAAAAAGTGCTATAGGCCAAATTGCCACCACTGCTGGCGAACGCGTTGACCTTTTCCGGGTATTTGTCGGTGACGTTGTCGCCGCCCAGGGTGAAGGTCCAGTTTTTCAGCTTGTAGTCCGCCGACAAATCCAGCACCCAGGCCGCCTTGAAGGTCTGGTCGTTGACCTTATCCGCCTGGTAGCTGGTGAACTCACCATAACGCACCAGGTTGCTGTGCAGTGCCCAATTGCCGAACGTGAAGTCGTTACCCAGGCTCAACTTGTGCTGCGGCGTGGTATCGCCCAGCAGACCGATGCGCTCGCGACGGTCCACCCGCACCAGGTTGGCCCCCAGGCTATCGAGGATGGCCGGGTTGGCCTTCACGTCGGTGACCTTGGTGTGGTTGTAGTTATAGCCCACCGTACTGTTCCAGCGGATGCCGTTGTCGAACTGATAGCGATAGTTGGCCACCAGGTCGACGCCGTCGGTGCTGGTGTCGGTGGCGTTGGTGAAGTAACGGGCGCTGGTGTAGTTGATGTTGCCGACGCCATTGGCTTGCAGATACGCCTGGGTGGCCGCGTCCAGGTTGAGGTTGGACGACAGGCTGATACGGTCGCGAATGTCGATGCGGTAGACATCGACCGTCAGGGTCAGGTCATCGGCAGGCTCCAGCACCAGGCCGAGGCTGTAGTTGCGCGACTTCTCGGCCTTGAGGTCTTCGGCGCCGAGCAGGCGGGCGACCTGGCTGCTGGCCGGGAAGGTGCCCGCGTCGCGGATTTCGCTGCCAATCAACTGGGACGACGTGAACGCAAAGTTCTGCTGGGCCAGGGACGGCGCGCGGAAACCGTTGGAAATACTGCCGCGCACGGCCACCTGCGGGGTGAAGTCGTAGCGGGCCGACAGCGAGCCGCTGACGTTGGAGCCGAAGTCGCTGTAGTCCTCGTGGCGCACGGCGGCGGAAGCGCTGAGTTTTTCGGTGAAGTTGGTTTCCAGGTCCAGGTATTGCGCCCAATTGTGGCGCGAGCTGCTGCCGGCGTCCGCATCTCGGAAGCCGCCCAGGCCGGAACTGCCAGTCTGGTAGTAAGACGCTGGCTCGCCCGCTTCGATCTCATAGCCCTGGTGCAGGTATTCACCGCCAAAGGCCACGGATACCGGGTACGGCAACCAGCCCACGTCGAACTCACGGGACAGGTCCAGGCTGACTTGCTTCTGGTCGTTGCTCAAGGTGCCGTTGTCGAACTTGCGCGGCGTGGCCAGGCCCAGGGAGGTGTTGATGGTTTCGGTGCTCAACTCGTACTGATTCTTGCCGTAGTTGGCCGACAGGTCGTAATGCCAGTCGTAGGCCAGTAACCCACGCAGGCCCACCACCAGCGACGTGTCTTCGAGGTTGCCCTTGATCAGCGGCAGGTAGCCGTTGGGGTTGAGCGCCGCGATATTGTTGGACGCATTGCTTGCCCGGTAGAACGCTGCCGTCTCTCCACGGCGCTTGCTGTAGCCGCCAAAGGTGTAGAACTCAGCCGAATCGTTGAAGGAATATTCGGAGTTGAACTGGAACTTGCCCTCATTGGTAGCCGGCTCGCCTTGGCGGAATACCTGCTGCCCATAGGTAGTGGAGCCTACGCTGGCGGTTCGGAAGTCTTTACCGGCTCGGTTGGTGTAGTCGTTGTCGGCACCTTCGCCCGACAGGTTGATAAAGCCATTGTCGCCCAACGCCAGGCCGGTATTGCCGCTGAGGTTGCGCTGGATGCCGTCACCCTTCTTGTACTCGCCGAATTTGCTCGAGATCGAACCGCCATGGTCAGCGTGCTTGAGGATCACGTTGATCACCCCGGCAATCGCATCGGAACCGTAGCGCGCGGAGGCGCCGTCGCGCAGTACTTCGATATGGTCCACCGCCGACAGCGGGATCGCATTCAAGTCTGCGGGGGCCGAACCCCGGCCCACCGCGCCACCGAGGTTGACGAATGCGCTGGTGTGGCGGCGTTTGCCATTGACCAGCACCAGTACCTGATCCGGCGACAAGCCACGCAACTGCGCAGGGCGCACCAACTCGGCGCCGTCCACCAGGCTTGGGCGCGGGAAGTTGATTGACGGAATCAGCCGTGCCAATACCGCACCCAGCTCATCGGAGCCGGTGCTGCGCAGGGAATCACCGGAAATCACATCGATCGGTGACAGCGACGCGCTGGCGGTGCGCTCCTGGGCGCGGGTACCGGTGACGATCACGGTGTCGAGTTTAGGTGCATCGGCGGCGGACGTTTCGGCCGCAAAGACTGGATTGAAACCTATGGCGGTCAGCAAATTCGCCGACAAAATCGCCGTGTACAGCGCGTGTTTCTTGTAGCTCCCCATACCGCTCCCCTTGAAATCAAAACCAGGACGTCATGTCCTGAGTTCATAAGATCGATCCGGCTGGCGGGCGGTGGCGGTCAGTTGTCTGTTGTTGGAAGAAGATCGGTAGTCCGTTGAGATATAGCTTAAAGATATTTATGTAACAAATTAAATACCTTTAAGGAATAAGCGAAAGCATAAGCGCGGCGACCCTTTCGTCAGGATTGCCCACGCCAATCCCGATAGTTTCAGCCCCGGTTCAGCCTGGGAACGCGCCTAGCCGTCAAAATGGCGCACACACCACGACCCACCTAGCCGCCCATCAAACCGACTATCGAGGTCGCACCCATGAAAAAATGTCGACTGCCCGGCCTGCTGTTCCTGGCGCAGGCCACTACCGCGCTGGCTGGCGAAACACCGCCTGCCGATGACGACAAAGGTTTCTGGTACGCGCAGACCAGCGTCTACACCCGGCACTTCGCACCCGACCCGCAGCACAATAACAACCAGGACTTGATCGGCCTGGAGCGCAATGAGGCGTCAGGCCTGGTGTATGGCGGGGCGACATTTCGCAACTCGTTCAGCCAGCGCTCGTACTACGCCTATGCGGGCAAGCGCTATGACCTGGCGGACTATCCGGCGTATCTGAAGCTGACAGGCGGGGTGATTCAGGGCTATCGCGGCAAGTACCGCGACAAGATCCCCCTGAACCGTTTCGGCGTGGCGCCGGTGATCATTCCGTCGGTGGGCACCCATTACGGGCCGGTGGCGGCGGAGCTGGTGTTGCTGGGGTTCAATGCGGCGATGGTCACCACGGGTGTACGCTTCTAATGCTGACACGGCCCCCCCCTGTGGCGAGCGGGCTTGCCCGCGTTGGGCTGCGCAGCGGCCCCAATAAGCTCGCTGCGGGGTATCAGGTATAAACCGGTCTTAGGTTTTGGGGCCGCTGCGCGGCCCAACGCGGGCAAGCCCGCTCGCCACAAAAGCCCTCTTGCCACAAAAAAGCCCGCTTGCCACAGAAGCCTGCGCCCGGATTAAGGGCGTGGTGCGTAGGCGAATACGTCGGCGCGCATCTGGTGCGCGTCCATGCCCGCCTCGACCAGCGCGTCCAGGGTGCCGTAGATCATCGCCGGTGAGCCGCTGGCATAGACGTGCACGGCCTTGAGGTCGGCGATGTCTTCGCACACGGCTTCATGCAACAACCCGCAACGGCCTTCCCAGCCACACAGGTCGCTGACCACCTTGTGCAGGAACAGGTTGGGCAGTTGCTGCCATTGGTCCCAGTGCTCGAGCTGGTAGAAATCTTCCGGACGACGCACGCCCCAGTACAGGTGCACCGGGTGCTTGAAGCCAGACGCGCGGCAGTGTTCGATCAGGCTGTGCATCTGCGCCATGCCGGTGCCGGCGGCGATCAACACGAGCGGGCCGTCCGGCAGCTCGGCCAGGTGAGTGTCACCAAACGGCAGCTCCACACGCGCCATCTGGTTGCGCTGCAGTTGCTCCAGCAGGCTGCGCGCGCTGTCTTCGCGGGCGAGCACGTGCAATTCCAGCTCGCGCCCGGCATGGGGCGCCGAGGCCAGGGAAAACGCGGATTTCTCGCCGTTCTCGCGTTCGATCATCAGGTATTGCCCGGCGTGGTAACGCACCGCCTTGCCAGCCGGGGCCCGCAAGCGCACGCGCCACACATCGCCACCGACCTCCACACACTCACTCAATTGGCACGACAACTTGCGCAACGGCAACTCTCCCGGCGCCAGCACGCCATCCCACAACACAATGCAATCTTCCAGCGGCTCGGCGATGCAGGTGTAGAACTCACCGTGGTCGCGCACCTCGCCGGCTTGCTGCACCCGGCCCTCCACCAGCAGCGCCGCACACACGTGGCACACGCCATTGCGACACGCCTGGGGGCATTCGTAGCCCAGGCGGCGCGCGCCTTCGAGGATTCGCTCGCCGGGGACCAGCTCCAAAACGGCGCCGGAAGGTTGCAGGGTTACACGCATCAATCTATTCCCAATTCTTTCCAGATCGCATCGACACGCGCCATCACGGCTTCGTCCTTGACGATTACCCGGCCCCACTCACGGGTGGTTTCACCCGGCCATTTATGGGTGGCATCCAGGCCCATCTTCGAACCCAGGCCCGACACCGGCGAGGCGAAGTCGAGGTAGTCGATCGGCGTGTTGTCGATCATCACGGTGTCGCGCTTGGGGTCCATGCGCGTGGTGATGGCCCAGATCACGTCGTTCCAGTCCCGGGCGTTGATGTCGTCGTCGGTGACAATAACGAACTTGGTGTACATGAACTGTCGCAAAAACGACCACACACCGAGCATTACCCGCTTGGCATGGCCCGGGTACGACTTCTTCATGGTCACGATAGCCATGCGGTACGAGCAGCCTTCCGGCGGCAGGTAGAAGTCGGTGATCTCCGGGAATTGCTTCTGCAGGATCGGCACGAACACTTCGTTGAGCGCCACGCCGAGAATTGCCGGCTCATCCGGCGGACGGCCGGTGTAGGTGCTGTGGTAGATCGGCTTGATCCGGTGGGTGATGCGCTCGACGGTGAACACCGGGAAGCTGTCGACTTCGTTGTAGTAGCCGGTGTGGTCGCCGTAAGGGCCTTCATCGGCCATTTCACCGGGGTGAATCACGCCTTCGAGGATGATTTCGGCGGTGGCCGGCACTTGCAGGTCGTTGCCACGGCACTTCACCAACTCGGTGCGATTGCCGCGCAGCAGGCCGGCGAAGGCGTATTCGGACAGGCTGTCCGGCACCGGGGTCACGGCGCCGAGGATGGTGGCCGGGTCGGCGCCCAGGGCCACGGAGACCGGGAACGGCTGGCCGGGGTGTTTTTCGCACCACTCACGGAAGTCCAGCGCACCGCCACGGTGGCTCAGCCAACGCATGATCACCTTGTTACGGCCGATCACTTGCTGGCGGTAGATACCGAGGTTCTGGCGGTCCTTGTTCGGGCCTTTGGTGACGGTCAGGCCCCAGGTGATCAGCGGGCCGACGTCGCCGGGCCAGCAGGTCTGCACCGGAAGCATCGCCAGGTCGACGTCATCGCCTTCGATGACAACCTCCTGGCACACCGCATCCTTGACCACCTTGGGCGCCATGGCAATGATCTTGCGGAAGATCGGCAGCTTCGACCAGGCATCCTTCAGGCCCTTGGGCGGCTCGGGCTCCTTGAGGAAGGCCAGCAGCTTGCCGATCTCGCGCAGCTCGCTGACCGACTCGGCGCCCATGCCAAACGCTACGCGCTCGGGGGTGCCGAACAGGTTGCCGAGCACGGGGATATCAAAGCCAGTCGGCTTCTCGAACAGCAGCGCCGGGCCCTTGTTGCGCAGGGTACGGTCGCAAATCTCAGTCATTTCCAGCACCGGGGAAATCGGCATCTGGATACGTTTCAACTCTCCGCGCTGCTCAAGTTGCTGCACGAAATCCCGAAGATCCTTGAATTTCATTAACCATGCCACCCGTAAAATAGGCGTACATCCTACCTGCTCTGGCGCTGGCTGGCAGCTTATCGCGGTGCATTTGGCTGCCATTGGCGCTTAAAAAGCCGGCGAAAAAAAAATGGCGCCCCTGAGGGCGCCATTTTTTCGGACCTGAAGCGGCGTGTTACTTGCGCTTCATCGACAAGAAGAACTCGTCGTTGGTCTTGGTGGTTTTCAGCTTGTCGATCAGGAACTCGATGGCAGCAACTTCGTCCATCGGGTGCAGCAGCTTGCGCAGGATCCACATGCGCTGCAGTTCGTCGTCGGCAGTCAGCAACTCTTCGCGGCGGGTGCCGGAACGGTTGATGTTGATGGCCGGGAACACACGCTTTTCAGCGATGCGACGGTCCAAAGGCAGTTCCATGTTGCCGGTACCCTTGAACTCTTCGTAGATCACTTCGTCCATTTTCGAGCCGGTTTCAACCAGCGCGGTGGCGATAATGGTCAGCGAGCCGCCTTCTTCGATGTTCCGCGCGGCGCCGAAGAAACGCTTCGGCTTCTCCAGGGCGTGGGCATCGACACCACCGGTCAAGACCTTGCCGGAGCTTGGGATCACGGTGTTGTAGGCACGGGCCAGACGGGTGATGGAGTCGAGCAGGATCACCACGTCTTTCTTGTGTTCGACCAGGCGCTTGGCCTTCTCGATCACCATCTCGGCAACCTGCACGTGGCGGGTTGGCGGCTCATCGAACGTGGAGGCAACCACTTCGCCGCGCACGGTGCGCTGCATTTCGGTTACTTCTTCCGGACGCTCATCGATCAGCAGCACGATCAGGTGAACTTCAGGGTTGTTACGCGCGATGTTCGCTGCAATGTTCTGCAGCATGATGGTCTTACCGGCTTTCGGCGGCGCAACGATCAGGCCACGCTGGCCCTTGCCGATCGGGGCGCACAGGTCGATGACACGACCGGTCAAGTCTTCGGTGGAGCCGTTACCGGCTTCCATCTTCATGCGCACGGTCGGGAACAGCGGGGTCAGGTTCTCGAAGAGAATCTTGTTTTTCGCGTTCTCGGGACGATCGAAGTTGATCGTGTCGACCTTGAGCAGGGCGAAATAACGCTCGCCTTCCTTAGGAGGGCGGATCTTGCCAACGATGGTGTCACCGGTGCGCAAGTTGAAGCGACGGATCTGGCTCGGCGAGACGTAGATATCGTCTGGGCCGGCAAGATAGGAGGCGTCTGCAGAGCGGAGGAAGCCGAAGCCGTCCTGGAGAATCTCCAGCACGCCATCACCGGAGATTTCCTCGCCGCTTTTCGCGTGCTTTTTCAGCAGGGAGAAAATCACGTCCTGCTTGCGCGAACGGGCCATATTTTCTATGCCCATTTCTTCGGCCAGTTGGAGCAGGTCGGTAATCGGCTTTTGCTTGAGTTCAGTCAGATTCATATAGGAATGACGTAATCATTTATGGAGGGGGGAAATTAAGCTTTTGGCTTAATGAGGCCGCGCCGCAGAGAAGGCGACAGGATCGCGTACTAATCGAAAAGGAATGCGTCGGCGACGGCTTGCAGGGGGCAGTGGAGAAACCAGTGCGGGGCCGAATGTACCACCTGAGTTTCGGAGCGTCTAGCCCTGTTTCACGAAAAAGCCCCGCTATTTGCGGGGCTTTTTTAACGACGTTTAGATGTTCGCGTCGAGGAATGCAGCCAGTTGCGACTTCGACAGCGCACCTACTTTAGTGGCTTCGACGTTGCCGTTCTTGAACAGCATCAGCGTAGGAATACCGCGCACGCCGTGCTTGGCCGGGGTTTCCTGGTTTTCGTCGATGTTCAGCTTGGCAATGGTCAACTTGCCTTCGTAGGTAGTTGCAATGTCGTCCAGAACAGGCGCGATCATTTTGCAAGGGCCACACCATTCAGCCCAGTAGTCAACCAGAACCGGGCCTTGAGCCTTGAGTACTTCGGCCTCAAAGGTCGCGTCGGTGACGTGCTTGATAAGATCGTTGCTCATGGATGTCTCCGGATTGTAAGCAAAAAAAACGTGGCCCATCATAGCCGCCCTTCCCCCGTTCAGGAAGCCGCCTCTGATTGAGTCTTGCTATGGCGGTGCATGAGTTTGGGTATAGCCCAATTCAGGGCGTTACCGGAGTCACGAAGGCGATACCGGTACGCAATGCCGCATTGCGCACGTGCTCCTGCATGGTTTTCTGCGCCGCCGCGCTGGCCCGACGGGCAAGGGCGCGGAGGATCTTGCGGTGCTCCTGCCAGGTTTCCATGGCCCGCTCCGGCCGGATGAACGGTAGTTTCTGGCTCTCCAGAAACACCTCAGCGCTGGCGCTCAGGATACTCACCATCGCCTGATTACCGCTGGCCAGCAGGATGCACTGGTGGAACTCGAAGTCCAGCCGCGCAGCCGCCTCGAAGTCACCGGCCTTGAGTACCTTGCGCATCGCCTCGACATTGTCCTCCAGGCGGTCCAGCTCATCGATGCTCAAGGTTACGGCCGCCAACCCCGCCGCAAACCCTTCAAGGGCGTAGCGCAACTGGAAGATATCCAGCGGCGTGGCCTGCGCCGCAAACGGCCAGGCAAACCCCGGTGAATCCTCCGCCGCTTGCACAAACACGCCTTTGCCCGGCTGCACGCTGACCACACCCAAGGCACTCAGGGACGACAACGCCTCGCGCAGCGACGCCCGGCTCACGCCCAACTGCACCGCAAGGTCGCGCTGGGACGGCAGTGCGTCGCCCGGCCCGAAGCCCTGCTCTTTGATCAGTTTGCGGATGGCCTGCAGGGCCGCTTCCGGTACGGCTTGGGCGATGGAATTCATAAAAGTTTCAAGGTTCCAGTCAACTGAACGGCTAGTTGTAAAGCTATTCGCAGCCGGCGGCAAGCCACGCCCCAAAGGGGCTCGCGCGGTTTTACCGGCGCTCGAAAAGGGTGCGAAAAACTCAATCACTGTTCAGACCAGTAAGACCACTGCAGCTCAACAAACTCCAGCATTGCAGGCCATTCGTAGCGTGCTGGCATGGGCTGTGCAATCACGCAAGGAAGTCAAATCCAGAAAATCCCTTCGCCCTTCTCGGAGAGTTGCCATGACCAAGCGCTACAGCGCCCTGCTTACTGCCCTGTTTGCCAGCCTGATGCTGAGCCAGGCACCCGCCCAGGCCAACGGTCTGGACGACATCGTCGCCCGTGGCACCCTCAAGGTCGCCGTGCCCCAGGACTTCCCGCCCTTCGGCTCGGTCGGCCCGGACATGAAGCCACGCGGCCTGGACATCGACACCGCGAAGCTGCTGGCTGACCAACTCAAGGTCAAGCTGGAACTGACCCCGGTCAACAGCACCAACCGCATCCCGTTCCTCACCACCGGTAAAGTCGACCTGGTGATTTCCAGCCTGGGCAAGAACCCTGAGCGCGAGAAAGTCATCGACTTCTCCAAGGCCTACGCACCGTTCTACCTGGCCGTGTTCGGCCCGCCTGACGCCGCCATCAGCAGCACCGACGACCTCAAGGGCAAGACCATCAGCGTGACCCGTGGCGCCATCGAAGACATTGAGCTGACCGCCGTGGCCCCCAAAGAGGCAACCATCAAGCGCTTCGAAGACAACAACTCGACCATCGCCGCCTACCTGGCCGGCCAGGTCGACCTGATTGCCAGCGGCAACGTGGTGATGGTGGCCATCAGCGAACGCAACCCGAAACGCGTGCCGGCGCTGAAAGTGAAGCTCAAGGACTCGCCGGTGTACGTGGGCGTGAACAAGAATGAGCCGGCGTTGCTGGAGAAGGTCAACCAGATCCTCGTCGCGGCCAAGGCCGATGGCAGCCTGGAAAAGAACGCCATGCAGTGGCTCAAAGAACCACTGCCTGCTGATCTGTGACGCGGAGCTGACTGATGGCCTATCAATTCGACTTTGTGCCGGTGCTGGCCAATACCGATCTGCTGTTGCGCGGTGCGCTGTTCACCCTTGAGCTGACGGCTATCGGCGCCATCCTGGGGGTGGCCCTGGGCACCGTCGGTGCCGTGGTGCGGGCCTGGAAGATCCAGCCGTTTGCCTGGTTCTTCGGCGTGTATGTCGAGTTGATCCGCAATACGCCGTTCCTGGTGCAGCTGTTTTTCATCTTCTTCGGCCTGCCCTCCCTGGGGCTGAAGATCACTGAGTGGCAGGCCGCTGTGCTGGCGATGGTGATCAACCTGGGGGCCTACTCCACCGAGATCATCCGCGCCGGCATCCAGGCCATCCCGCGCGGGCAACTGGAAGCCGCCGCCGCATTGGCGATGACACGCTTCGAGGCGTTCCGCCACGTGGTGCTGCTGCCGGCGCTGGGCAAGGTGTGGCCGGCCCTGAGCAGCCAGATCATCATCGTGATGCTCGGCTCGGCGGTGTGTTCGCAGATCGCCACCGAAGAGCTGAGCTTTGCCGCCAACTTTATCCAGTCGCGCAACTTCCGCGCGTTTGAAACCTATGCCCTGACCACCCTGGTGTACCTGTGCATGGCGCTGATGATTCGCCAGTTGCTCAACTGGATCGGCCGCCGGTTTGTGATGAGGAACAGCCGATGAGTGATTTTTCCTTCTGGGACATCGTGCGTAACCTGGCTACCGGCCTGCAATGGACCCTGTTGCTGTCGCTGGTGGCCTTTATCGGCGGCGGCGTGATCGGTTTGCTGGTGATGACCATGCGCATCAGCAAGAAAGCCTTCCCACGCGGTGTCGCGCGCACCTATATCGAACTATTCCAGGGCACTCCGCTGTTGATGCAGCTGTTCCTGGTGTTTTTCGGCATCGCCCTGCTGGGGGTGGATATCTCGCCCTGGCTGGCAGCGGCGATTGCCCTGACCCTGTTTACCAGCGCCTACCTCGCCGAAATCTGGCGCGGCTGCGTCGACTCCATCGCCCACGGGCAATGGGAAGCCTCGGCCAGCCTGGCGTTGAACCCGCTTGAACAACTGCGCTACGTGATCCTGCCCCAGGCGCTGCGGATTGCCGTCGCGCCTACCGTGGGCTTCTCGGTGCAGGTGGTCAAAGGCACCGCCGTGACCTCGATCATCGGCTTCACCGAACTGACCAAGACCGGCGGCATGCTCGCCAATGCCACCTTCGAGCCTTTTATGGTCTACGGCCTGGTGGCGCTCGGTTACTTCCTGCTCTGCTACCCCTTGTCCCTCAGTGCGCGCTACCTGGAAAGGAGACTGCATGCCTCTGCTTAGAATTTCCGCCCTGCATAAGTATTACGGCGATCACCACGTACTCAAGGGCATCGACCTGACGGTTGAAGAAGGCCAGGTGGTGGCGATTGTCGGCCGCAGTGGCTCCGGCAAGTCCACCTTGCTGCGCACCCTCAATGGCCTGGAATCCATCAACGACGGCGTGATCGAAGTCGATGGCGAATACCTCGACGCCGCCCGCGCCGACCTGCGCAGCCTGCGACAGAAAGTCGGCATGGTGTTCCAGCAGTTCAATCTGTTCCCGCACCTGACGGTGGGCGAAAACGTGATGCTCGCACCGCAAGTAGTGCAAAAAGTGCCCAAGGCCAAGGCGGCCCAACTGGCCAGGCAGATGCTGGAGCGCGTCGGGCTGGGAGAGAAATTCGATGCCTTCCCCGATCGGCTGTCCGGCGGCCAGCAACAGCGGGTTGCCATTGCCCGCGCCCTGGCCATGTCGCCCAAGGTGCTGCTGTGCGACGAAATCACCTCGGCCCTGGACCCGGAGCTGGTCACCGAAGTGCTCAGCGTGGTGCGCCAACTGGCCAAGGACGGCATGACCCTGATCATGGTGACCCACGAAATGCGCTTTGCCCGGGAAGTGGGCGACAAGCTGGTGTTCATGCACCAGGGCAAGGTGCATGAAGTGGGCGACCCCAAGGAACTGTTCGCCAACCCCAGGACGCCCGAGTTCGCCAACTTCATTGGCTCGGTGGAACAGCCAGGCTGACCAGTTCGAAACTGCCCAGCCCCTCCAAGGACGTCTCGTTGCGTACGTCCAAGGCGTCGGCGGGCAGCTCAGTGTCAATATCGACCTGGACCGTCAAGCGCTGGCCTACCACCGGCAGGCCTGCCGCCCGCGCCACCAATGCCTGCCCGGGCAACAACTGCCCGCTGGCAGGCTCACCGGGTAAGTGCGCAACCGCCCACCCCACCGCACGCCCATCCACCTGGGCATGCCTGAGGCTCAGGCGAAAGCGCCCCTGGCGGCCAAATCGAAAGCCCTCTTGCCCATCGGCGGCAGCCCCGACAAAACGCAGCGCCATTGCAGCAGGCTCAGCGCAAAAAACGTTTACGTTCAACGAACGCGTGCCGAGCGTAATAGCAGCGCTTTCGACGAGCACCTCCCTGCGAATGGCACCATAGTCGATGCGCGACTGGCTCACCGACAGCCGACAGTTTTCTGCACGCACGTGCGGCACAGCCAGCAGCGTGCAGAGCACTGCCAAGCACAGGATTTCAAGCTTGGCGGCCATGGCACACCGCCGACGTGGTTTCGTAGAACTTGTCATTGTCAGGCTTGGCCTCGAGGTCAATGCGCAATTGGCAGGTCGATGAGTCCGGTAACAAAACCCGCAAGTTTTGCGACTCCTCGATGTCGTTCAGGAAAATCATGCCCTCACCCACCACGCTGGTCAGGAAGCGATCGCCTTTGCCGAATACCGAGGCACCCTGTGGCAACGACTGGCCTTGCGGGTCATGCGCGGTGAGCAGCACACGGCGCACCTTCACCACCTCAAAACCCACGGCATTGAACGACCCGCGCCCCGCAGCCAGCACCTGGGTGCCGTTCCTCAGGTCAACGCGCTTGGGCAAGGACTGGGTCTGCACTTCGACCCGGCTGTTGGTGTAGGCCGGCAAGCCTGCGATCACCGCTTGCCCACGGAAGTCCGTCCACACCGGGCCTTGTGGGGTCTCGACTTTCACAGAGCCGATATCCCCTACCGAAACAATACCGAACGTGTCCTGCACGGTATAAGGCGAAAACGTCAGCCCGCGTTCATGAGCCACTACGCCGCCTTGCAGTTGCCCGGTATAGCTGTTGCCCAAGGGGCCATGGCTGACCCCCAGACCGACCCGGGTATAACGTGGCAGCAGGTTCACCTGCGCACGCGCAGACTGCTCCCGCGTCCTCAGGTCGCGTTCGACCCCTACCTCATAGTTCACAGACTCATTGACCTGTTCGCTGAGCGCTGTACCTGCGCTGAACTGGTCGCCACGGCGGCTGGTGTAGCTGCTCACACGACGGTCCCTGCCCAGGGGCACGTTGACCTGCAGCCGCACGGAAAGGTCGTTGTCCACGGCTCTGTCGCGCCGGTTGCGGTCATGGGTTGCGCGAGTACCACCGACTTGCGAATCGGCGATCAACGCAACATCGGCGCGGCTGAATGACTTGTTCCATGAGGCAAACACGTGCTCGCTCGTTTGCCGGTCAAACTGCGAACTGCGCGTATAGCCCATGGAGAACACCCCCAGTGAGGGATCAGCCCAGCTCAGGCCCGCCGTGTACTGATTTTTGAAGCGCGAATCCAGTACATCAGCCGTCAATGAGCGGCCCGCCTCGATGACCTCACGATAACCCCGAGTCTGGGCGGTAGCGCTTAGGTTGACGTCGACATTGGCATAAACCGGGCTGCTTGCCGACACGCTGCTGCGCGACCCGGCCACGGCCTTTTTGCTATCTCGGGACATGTTATGACGCGCGCCCACGGAAACCCGCTGGAAAAACACGCTGGCAAGGCTGCCACCCGCCGACCAGTATTCATCGGTGCTCAGCACGCCTAGACCCGCGGACGAATCGCGCCCCAGCCCCCACGTGCCACTACCCATGGCAACCACCGATGAGGGGACGTCTTCGCGCGGATTTTCGCGCAGCTTGCCCAGTGAAAAATAATAGCCAGGCGCTGTCGGCACCGCCCCTGCGAAAGAAGCGGCCGGTACCACAAAACTGCGCCTGGCACCCCTTACATCAATCACGCTGACTTCAAGGTCGCTGGTGCCATTGAGCAAAGGCAAACCAGTGAGTCGAAAAGGACCTTCGGGCACCAGCGTGCTGTGGATCAATACGCCGGACTGGCGTACCTCAATTCGCGATTGGCTCTGGGCCAGGCCTTCGACCACGGCATTGTTGCTGTTCGCGGCCGCACGTGATTGGCCATCGGGGGAAAACTGCACACCGGACAACTGAATACCACCAAACAATGGGTTGTTACTGGAAAGTTGGCCTGTCTGGAAAGTCGATTGCAACGCGGCAATATCCCGCTGGGCATAGGCGTACAAGTGTTCGGTACGGGCCTTGCCGTTGTCAGACACATAGAACTGGCGGCTACGCACAATCCAGTCCTCAAGGTTGAAGCCCGCCTCGGTATAGGCCGACACAAACCGGCTCGGCCCATTGCGCGAGTGGCTGTCGAAACCCAGCACGTCATAGTTGAACAATGCCGCCGCCCCGCCCCGGGAAAAATGCCCGGTCTCCCACTGGGGCTCACGCAAGGACTGGGTCGGCACCACCAACGCCACTTCATCCGTGCCGGGGCGCAGCCTCACCATCGCCGTCGGGAACGCTCCCAGGAAGTCATGGCAGGCCTGGGCCGGTGCGGCACCTTCGCGAGTAACCCCACTGGGTTTCACCAACCCGGCTTTCTCCAGCAACCCTGGGGTGAAACACAGTTGGCCCGCCTGGTCGAACCGCGCATCCACCAGCCCAAGCGGGTTTCCATTGACCCGCAGCCCCACCACCTGCACGCCTTCGCGAAAGCGCGGGGCGCTGCGAAAGTAGTCCGATACCTTGGGGTCAATCCCATGGGCGGTCAGCGCCGCGAGGTCGAAGCCCTCGCCAAGCTCCAACGCCGGCGCAAGGCCAGGCAAGCTCCAAAGCGTCGCGAACCCGATAAACAACGTGGGCCTGCACTGCCAAAAGGGTGCCGCAATACCGTCACTCGACGGGCACGTCTTGAGCCGATCACCCCTCATCGGTAGTGATCGGCGCGCGGTAGCTGTCCACCGAAAACCCATAGACCGTGGCCGGTTCAATCCTGACCTCGGCAACGCCGCCCAGCGGGCTGTCGACCTTCACCGCCAACGCCTCGCCCGGCAAGATGTAGGTACGCGGTAACATCGCCATGAGGCCTTGCGGCAGCAATTGCACAGCCGGCGCCAGGCGCACGACATAGGCGCTGTCGTTATGCACCGTAAGACGCTCCCCCACGCGCCTCCACTTCAACAGCTCCCACGGGCTCTGATGCCGAGGCAGCCCTTGCGGATGCAGGATCAGCGGCAGATTCTGTCGAAGCGTGATGCCGATGGTCGCACCGCCTGCAGTGCGCGCCTGAGGGATACCTTCGAAAGACACGCGCTTAAGCCGTTGAGTCTTGAGCGGCTGCTTTGAAGTGCCGATGAAACGCACCAATTGCGTATCTCCCGCCTCCACACGCGTGATGGGCGGTGTGACAATCAGTAGCGGCTCGAGGTCCTCGGGTATGTTTTCGACCACCGAATGAAGCAACGCCGGAGCGGCATCGGTATTCTTGATGTTTAGTGTGGCTTCGCCGTCTTCCTCATAAAGCACTACCACGGTGGTTTCCGGCTGCATGCCGTCCGCCACGGCAACAGCGGTAAAAAAAACACAAAGGCTCGCCCCCCACACCAACGCACTACTTATTATAGAAAGACCACGCACTCAATATTCCCCACAACCGATGAAGTTACCTATTGGCCGTCATGCGCCCACAGAAAACAGCCCACAAGAAGTGATCAGTTTCTTGCAGGCTGTTTCCTGTGCTTAGATGTAACTCAATATAAGCGTGGCGCGCCCATCAAGGGGTATATCTCGGCTCAGGTCCAAGTCCTGACCTTTGTTGATAACTGCCCGCACCGCCAGAGTGCCCGTCAATTGACTAATAGCCGCAGGGGTAATGCTCGCGCCATCGCGCCATGAGTACTGGCTTGGCACTTGAGCGACCTTGCCATCGCTTGACGCCCAGGCACCGGTGCCGCTGCGTACAATAGGAAAGAGCGCGACAGTTGAAGCGCGCAGATCCTTGAGGGTGACCGAATAACCACCGGTTCGCCGGGTTCCCACTGAACCCAAGCCGAAATTCTGTGCTTCGGTGAAGCCCGTACCCAAGATGCCTGGCACTTTGCTGCCCGACTGCAGGTCGGTGAAGGTCAGCCCGAACCGGGCCGGCGTTGTGCCGCAGTTGACGGACACGGACGTGGTGCGCTCTTCGCGTGGGTTGAACGCCGTCTGGGACAGTTCGCCGGAGCGGATCGTACCGTAGTCGATAACCCCGCTTCCACTCAGGCTGAGGTTACACGCAGCCGGCGTAATCGTCCCCCTGACGACCAATTGGGCACTGGTGGATGCTTGGGCACTTAAAGCCGTGGCCAGGCATACGATACCGAGGGTCAAACCAACAATTTTTTTCATGCTCGTCCTGTTATTGAAAGTTATCAGGCGCTGTTTATTTATCTTTTGGCGATCCATCGACTTACTCTTTATCTTTCTGGACAGATATAGGGACAAATAAATAACACCCAGGCAACATTGCCGGATGCCAGTCTGTCGCTTTAGCGCCTCACTTAAGAATCAGACGACCCGTTATTTGCTGTATGAGTTGTAAAAATAAACTGTCATTCCAAACCACCGCCAAAGTAGTCCAGAACATAATAATCAAGAGAACATCGACTCACTCGCTGTAGGAAAGCTCTGGTGCACGTTTACAACAATAAATAGTAAAACCTCCTACAGCACCGAAAGCCTTAAATACCAGACCTGATAAAACACTCCTACATTTCCCACAAGATTTCCCCACAGACAGCGTCAGGGAAATTACTGAAGCACAACGCGTTGGCGCCAGCGGTCGATCGTGGCACGATGGCAAGGTTATCGACCGAGACCCCCAAACCATGCCGCAATCCCAAGCCAAGAATCTGTCCCTGATCGCCGCCATAGACCTGGGCTCCAACAGCTTTCACATGGTCGTGGCCAAGGCCCAGAACGGAGAAATCCGCATCCTCGAGCGGCTCGGCGAAAAAGTGCAACTGGCTGCCGGGATCAACGACGAGCGCCAACTCAACGAAGAATCCATGCAACGCGGGCTCGATTGCCTCAAGCGTTTTGCCCAACTGATCAACGGCATGCCCCTGGGCGCGGTGCGGATCGTCGGCACCAACGCCCTGCGTGAAGCGCGTAACCGTGGCGAATTCATCCGCCGCGCCGAGGAGATCCTCGGGCACCCGGTAGAGGTCATCTCCGGCCGTGAAGAAGCGCGCCTGATCTACCTGGGCGTGTCCCACACCCTGGCCGACACCCCCGGCAAACGCCTGGTGGCGGACATCGGCGGCGGCAGTACCGAGTTCATCATCGGGCAACGATTCGAGCCCCTGTTGCGCGAAAGCCTGCAGATGGGCTGCGTCAGCTTTACCCAACGCTATTTCAAGGACGGCAAGATCACCCCGGCGCGCTACGCCCAGGCCTACACGGCGGCGCGGCTGGAGATCATGAGCATCGAACACGCCCTGCATCGCCTCACCTGGGATGAAGCCATCGGCTCCTCGGGCACCATCCGCGCCATCGGCCTGGCCCTCAAAGCCGGCGGCCATGGCACCGGCGAGGTCAACGCCGAAGGCCTGGCGTGGCTCAAGCGCAAGCTGTTCAAGCTGGGTGATGCGGAAAAAATCGACTTCGACGGCATCAAGCCCGACCGCCGCGCCATCTTCCCGGCCGGCCTGGCAATTCTCGAGGCGATCTTCGACGCTCTCGAACTGCAACGCATGGACCACTGTGACGGCGCCCTGCGCGAAGGCGTGCTCTACGACCTGCTGGGCCGTCATCACCACGAAGACGTGCGTGAGCGCACGCTCACTTCGTTGATGGAGCGTTATCACGTCGACCTGGAGCAAGCCGCCCGTGTCGAGCGTAAAGCCCTGCATGCCTTCGACCAAGTGGCTGAAGACTGGGACCTGGAAGACGGCGTCTGGCGCGAACTGCTGGGTTGGGCCGCCAAGGTGCACGAAGTGGGCCTGGATATCGCCCACTACCATTACCACAAGCACGGCGCCTACCTGATCGAGCACTCGGACCTGGCGGGCTTCTCCCGGGAAGACCAACAGATGCTCGCGCTGCTGGTACGCGGCCACCGCCGTAACATCCCCCGGGACAAGTTTGCCGAGTTCGGCGACGAAGGCATCAAGCTGATTCGCCTGTGTGTGCTGTTGCGCTTTGCGATCCTGTTCCACCACATTCGCGGCACCCAGGAAATGCCCCAGGTAACCCTGCGCGCCAATGGCGACAGCCTGGATGTGGTGTTCCCCAAAGGCTGGCTGGATGAGAACCAGCTGACCCAGGCGGACTTTGCACAGGAAGCGGAGTGGCTGACGCGGGTGGGCTTTAGCCTGAACCTGCGCTAAAGAACACCGCAAAACAAATGTGGGAGGGGGCTTGCCCCCGATGGCGGTGGTTCAGTCAAAGTTTCAGTGACTGACACTCCGCTATCGGGGGCAAGCCCCCTCCCACATTAGCCCGCGTATACCTTGATTAATTCACCGACAAAATCGGGCTACCCAACTTCTCCAGCAACGTTGCCTGCGCGCTGCGCGGGTTCTGGTTGCCGGTTGGCGTGTTGCGTATGTAGCGGCCGTCCGACTGCAGGCTCCAGCTGTGGGTGTTGTCGGTGAGGTAGCTTTCCAGCTCCTTCTTGACCCGCATGATCAGCTTCTTGCCTTCTACCGGGAAGCACGTCTCCACACGCTTATCGAGGTTGCGCTCCATCCAGTCGGCACTGGAGAGGAACATCTGCTCTTCGCCGCCATTGAGGAAGTAGAACACCCGCGTGTGCTCCAGGAAGCGGCCGATGATCGAGCGCACGTGGATGTTGTGCGACACGCCGACAATACCCGGGCGCAGGCAGCACATGCCACGCACCACCAGGTCGATACGCACGCCGGACTGGCTGGCCTTGTACAGCGCGCGGATGATCTTCGGATCGGTCAGCGAGTTGAACTTGGCGATGATGTGCGCCGGCTTGCCTTCGAGGGCGAACTGGGTCTCGCGGGCAATCATGTCGAGCATGCCCTTCTTGAGCGTGAATGGCGCGTGCAGCAGCTTCTTCATGCGCAAGGTCTTACCCATGCCGATCAGTTGGCTGAACAGCTTGCCGACGTCTTCACACAAGGCGTCGTCCGAGGTCAGCAGGCTGTAGTCGGTGTAGAGCTTGGCATTGCCGGCGTGGTAGTTGCCGGTGCCCAAGTGCGCGTAACGCACGATCTCACCGGCTTCGCGGCGCAGGATCAGCATCATCTTGGCGTGGGTCTTGAAGCCGACCACGCCGTAGATCACCACCGCACCGGCGGCTTGCAGGCGGCTGGCCAGTTGCAGGTTGGACTCTTCGTCAAAGCGCGCACGCAGCTCGATCACCGCGGTGACTTCCTTGCCGTTACGCGCGGCGTCGACCAGGGCGTCGACAATCTCGGAGTTGGCGCCGGAACGGTACAGCGTCTGGCGCACGGCCAATACATGCGGGTCCTTGGCGGCCTGGCGCAGCAGGTCGACCACCGGCGTGAACGACTCGAACGGGTGCAGCAACAGGATGTCCTGCTTGCTCACCACGCTGAAAATGTTTTCGCTGTTTTGCAGCAGTTTCGGGATCTGCGGGGTGAACGGCGTGTATTGCAGCTCCGGGTGGCTGTCCAGGCCGGTGATGCTGAACAGGCGCGTGAGGTTCACCGGGCCATTGACCTGGTACAGCTCGGTCTCGCCCAGGTTGAACTGCTTGAGCAGGTAGTCCGACAAGTGTTTGGGGCAGGTGTCGGCCACTTCCAGGCGCACCGCATCGCCGTAGCGCCGCGAGAACAGCTCGCCGCGCAGGGCACGGGCCAAGTCTTCGACGTCTTCGGAGTCGAGTGCCAGGTCGGCGTTACGGGTCAGGCGGAACTGGTAGCAGCCCTTGACCTTCATGCCCTGGAACAGGTCATCGGCGTGCGCGTGAATCATCGACGAGAGGAATACATAATTATCGCCAGCGCCCCCCACCTCTTCCGGTACCTTGATGATCCGTGGCAACAAGCGCGGCGCGGGGATGATCGCCAGGCCAGAGTCGCGACCGAAGGCATCGATGCCTTCCAGCTCGACGATAAAGTTGAGGCTCTTGTTCACCAGCAACGGGAATGGGTGCGTCGGGTCGAGGCCGATCGGGGTGATGATCGGCGCGATTTCGTCGCGGAAGTAGCGGCGCACCCAGGTCTTGATCTTGGTGGTCCAGTGACGGCGACGGATGAAGCGGACCTGATGTTTCTCCAGCTCCGGCAGCAGGATGTCGTTGAGGATCGCGTATTGGCGGTCCACATGGCCGTGCACCAGCTCGCTGATGCGCGCCAGCGCCTGGTGCGGTTGCAGGCCGTCGGCACCGGCTTGTTCACGGGCGAAGGTGATTTGCTTCTTGAGGCCCGCCACGCGGATCTCGAAAAACTCGTCCAGATTGCTGGAGAAGATCAGCAGGAATTTCAGCCGTTCCAGCAGCGGGTAGGACTCATCCAGCGCCTGTTCCAGCACGCGGATGTTGAATTGCAGTTGTGACAGCTCGCGGTGGATGTACAGGCTGCTGTCATCCAGGTTGGTCACCGCCGCCACCGGGGCCGGCGCGGGGGCTTCGGCCACCACGGCAGGCGGTGCCGACTCAAGCTCCGGCGGGGTTTCGGTGACTTGTTCGACCACCGGGTGAGCGTCTTTCACTGCAACTTCTGAGAGTCCTTCGGTATTCATCGACTGTTCCTGTGAGGGCTATTGTTGCTCTCTAAGCAATTGGGCGGCGCGGGCGGCGAAGTAGGTCAAAATGCCATCAGCCCCAGCACGTTTAAAGGCTGTGAGGGATTCCAGGATCACTCCTTCACTCAACCAGCCATTCTGTATTGCAGCCATGTGCATGGCGTATTCGCCACTGACCTGATAGACAAAGGTCGGCACCTTGAACTCTTCTTTCACCCGATAAAGGATGTCGAGGTATGGCATCCCCGGTTTGACCATCACCATGTCGGCGCCTTCGGCCAGGTCGGCCGCCACTTCGTGCAGGGCTTCATGGCTGTTGGCCGGGTCCATCTGGTACGAGGCCTTGTTGGCCTTGCCCAGGTTGAGCGCCGAGCCCACCGCATCGCGGAACGGGCCGTAATAGGCGCTGGCGTACTTGGCCGAGTAGGCCATGATCCGCACGTTGACGTGGCCAGCCAGTTCCAGGGCTTCGCGAATCGCCTGGATGCGGCCGTCCATCATGTCCGACGGTGCAACCACCTGGGCGCCCGCCGCCGCGTGGGACAAGGCCTGCTTGACCAGTGCGTCGACCGTTATATCGTTTTGAACATAGCCTTCTTCGTCGAGAATGCCATCCTGGCCGTGGGTGGTGAACGGGTCCAGGGCCACATCGGTGATCACTCCCAGCTCCGGGAACCGCTCGCGCAGGGCGCGGGTGGCGCGCTGGGCGATCCCTTGCGGGTTCCAGGCTTCGGCAGCGTCCAGGGACTTGAGTTCAGACGGCGTGACAGGGAACAGCGCCAACGCCGGAATCCCCAGCTCAACCCAATTCGCCGCCTCTTCAAGCAGCAAATCGATGCTCAAGCGCTCCACCCCCGGCATCGACGCCACCGCTTCCCGACGATTTTCACCGTCCAGCACAAAAACCGGCAGGATCAGATCATTCGTCGTCAGCACGTTTTCACGAACCAGGCGGCGAGAAAAATCATCACGACGATTGCGACGCAGACGGGTGGCCGGGAACAGGCGATTGGCAGGGGTAAAGCTCACGACAGACTCCAGAGCCCGCGTTCACGGGCGAGCGTTGCAGTTATAAGCGGCCATTATGACGAATGAATGACAGTTGTGCTTATCGATGCGACCTGTAGCCGCATTCACCATTTACGTAGGAATTGTTCACTTCGTGACACATCTCGATACTTTCATGAATCTTCGTGAAGGCGTAGGCTGCGCGTTCATTTCGCCAGCACCCAGACCATGCTTCAACAATTTCTGCATGACTTCGGCTACTTTGCCCTCTTCCTAGGCACGTTCTTCGAAGGCGAAACCATCCTGGTTCTCGCAGGCTTCTTGGCGTTCCGTGGATACATGGATATCAACCTGGTGGTGGTCGTTGCCTTTTGTGGCAGCTACGCCGGCGACCAGCTGTGGTATTTCCTGGGGCGCAAGCACGGCCGCAAACTGTTGGCGCGCAAACCGCGCTGGCAATTGATGGGCGACAAGGCCCTGGAACATATCCGCAAGCACCCGGATATCTGGGTACTTAGCTTCCGCTTTGTGTATGGCTTACGCACAGTGATGCCGGTGGCGATTGGCCTGTCGGGTTACCCGCCAGTGCGCTACTTGATCCTTAACGGCATCGGCGCTGCGATCTGGGCCGCCGCCCTGGGCGCTGCGGCTTACCACTTCGGTGCGGTGCTGGAAGGCATGCTGGGCAGCGTCAAGAAGTACGAGCTGTGGGTGCTGGGCGCATTGCTGCTGCTGGGTTTTGGCCTGTGGCTGCGCCGGCGCTTCAAGAACGCGCGTATCGCCCGCCAGGCCTGTGCAGACGCCAAGGCTCGGCTCGCCGCCGAACCTGCGCCGGTCGAAACGCCTAAGACGCCAGTCGAGTAAGCCGGCTTCTACAGCAGTAGAGGCCGATCAGGCTGAGCAAGCTGTAACTCACCAGGCCCAGCCAGCCCAACGAGCTGGCCGGCCACAGCCCGACCAGCGGCGCCAGCCACACCAGCGGCACATTCAAGGCCAGGCGCAGCAGTTCGGCCTTGAAGGCCCACGGGCGATTCTCCAGGGCCACGCCTAGGCTAAACAGGCCCAGCGCCATTGCGCTCCAGCCCAGGACCAGCGCCTGCGTGGGTAACCCCTCAGCGAAATTCATCAAATAACTGCCCAAGCCTACATAAGCCACAAACTGCAGGGCGATGTAGATTTGCTGGCGCACGTCCAGCGGCACCTCGAATTTGCGGAACTGGCTCAGGTCGGGCTTGGCCAACGGGTACTTGGCCGCCACGTCCGCCGGGCGCCAACCGGTGCGCATGAACCAGATACGCAGCTTGTCCCAGCGGCTCTCGGTGCGCCGCGCGTCACTCCACAGCTGTGCGTAAAACTGCAGGTTGGCCCACAGCGGGTTCCAGCTCGCCAGCGGCGTGGTCACGCCAAAGATCACCGGCTCGTTATCGTCTTCTTCCTGAAAGCTGCCGAACAGTCGGTCCCAAATAATGAACACCCCGCCGTAGTTACGATCCATGTAGAGAGCATTCTGTGCATGGTGAGCCCGATGATTGGATGGCGTGACGAAGAACCACTCGAACCAGCCGAGCTTGGGCACATGGCGCGTGTGCACCCAGAATTGGTACAGCAGGTTGAGCGAGGCCACGCTGATAAACACCACCAGCGGCACGCCCAGCACGGCCAGGGGCAGGTAGAAGATCCAGCTCAGCAGAAAGCCGGTGCTGGTCTGGCGCTGGGCGGTGCTGAGGTTGTAGTCCTCGCTCTGGTGATGCACCGAGTGTGCGGCCCAGAGGATGTTGCGCTCATGCCCCATGCGGTGCAGCCAGTAGTAACAAAAGTCGTAGAGGACGAAGGCGAAGACCCAGGTCCAGATGCTCTGGGCCGGCAGGTCGATGATGGCCAGGTGCTTGAGGGCCAACGCATAGGTCAGCAGCCCTACACCCTTGGTCAGCAGGCCTGTGGTGGTGGACAGCACGCCGGTGCTGAGGCTGTTGATGGCATCTGCCACTCGGTAGTTGCGCTGCCCACGCCAGCGGTCGGCAAGCAGCTCCACCACGATCAAGGCGATGAAAAACGGTACCGCGTAAGGCACGAAGTCCATGGGCTAGTCCGGTCTATTTTTGTTACATCAAGATTAGGTGCAGCGGCACAAGATCCCATTGGCAACAGCTTACAAATTAGTAGACATTTAACGCCAAGACCCCAGGAGAAATGCCCATGAGCAAAAAGATTGCAGTGATCCTTTCCGGCTGTGGCGTGTACGACGGCGCAGAAATCCATGAAAGCGTGATCACCTTGCTGCGCCTGGACCAGCGCGGCGCTCAGGTCCAATGTTTTGCACCCAACATCGCGCAACTGCAGGTGATCAACCACCTCACCGGCGAAGAAATGCCTGAGTCACGCAACGTGCTGGTGGAGTCGGCGCGTATCGCCCGGGGGGAGGTGAAGGATATTCGCGACGCCAACGCCGCGGAGTTCGACGCGTTGATCGTACCCGGCGGGTTTGGCGCGGCGAAGAACCTGTCGAACTTTGCCGTCGAAGGCGCGGGGTGCAGCGTCAACCCGCAGGTGCTGGAGCTGGCCGAAGCCTTCGCCGAAGCGGGCAAGCCGGTCGGGTTAATCTGCATTTCGCCCGCCTTGGCCGCAAAAATCTACGGCCCGGGCGTGACCTGCACGATCGGCAACTGTGCCGACACCGCCGCCGCCCTCGACAAAATGGGCGCCACCCACCAGGAATGCGCGGTGGAAGACATTGTCGAAGACAAGGCGCGCAAGCTGGTCAGCACGCCGGCCTACATGCTGGGCAAGAACATCAGCGAGGTCGCGTCAGGCATCAACAAACTGGTGGACCGGGTGCTGGAACTGACCCACGAGAATGACTGAGGCTGAGCGTGTGTGGTGAATGGGCCTCTGTGGCACACAGGCTTGTGTGGTGAATGGGTTTCTGTGGCAGACAGGCTTGTGTGGCGAGCGGGCTTGCCCGCGTTGGGCTGCGCAGCAGCCCTAAACCCTGCAACCCCATTCCGTCTGAATCACCGCACCGGCTGGATTGGGGCGGCTTCGCCACCCAACGCGGGCAAGCCCGCTCGCCACATAAGCCAAGCCTCCCACCCAAGCCCGGCTTTCCACATAAGCCATGCTTGGCCACCCAAGCCCGGCTTTCCACATAAGCCGCGCGGTCCACACCCGCTCCGGTCAGGCTTCTCGCATTAATTTGGTCAGAATCCGGTCCAGCGCATTGGCAAACGCCTGCTTGTCTTTTTCGCCATGGGGTGGCGGCCCGCCGCCCATTTGGCCTTGCTCACGCAGGTCGGTGAACAGGTTGCGCACCGCCAGCCGTTCGCTCATGTTCGCCGGGCTGAACTCCTTGCCACGCGGGTCGAGGGCCGTTACACCCTTCTTCACCAACCGGTCGGCCAGGGGCACATCGCTGCAAATCACCAGTTCGCCAGGCACCGCGTGCTCCACCAGGTAATCATCCGCCGCATCCGGGCCGCTGGGCACCACGATCAGCTTCACACAGGCGAAGCTCGGCTTGATCTGGCTCTGCCCGGCCACCAGCACCACCTCGAACTGGCGCTTGAGGGCGAACTTCACCACCTGGTCCTTGGCCGCCCGCGGGCAGGCGTCGGCATCGATCCACACGCGCATGTTAAGCCGCCACCCGGCGTTTCTCGGCCAAACGGCTGCGGCCGTACAGCACCACAATCGCCAGGATCGCCACCGCCTGCGCACTCAACGAGTAGGCATCGGCATGGATGCCCAGCCAGTCGAAGTCAAAGAACGCTACCGGCCGCGTGCCGAAGATACCGGCTTCCTGCAACGCCTTCACACCGTGCCCGGCGAACACCACCGACAGCGCACACAGCAGCGCCGCGTTGATGCCAAAGAACAGCGCCAGCGGCAACTTCGCCGACCCACGCAGGATCACCCAGGCCAGGCCCACCAACAGCACCAGCGCCGTGGCGCCACCGGCCAGCACGGCGTTGTGCCCGGCCGGGCCCGCTTGCAGCCACAGGGTTTCGTAGAACAGGATCACTTCGAACAGCTCGCGGTACACCGAGAAGAACGCCAGCATCGCAAAGCCAAAACGCCCGCCGCCGCCCACCAGGCTGCTCTTGATGTAGTCCTGCCAGGCCGCCGCATGGCGCCGGTCGTGCATCCACACACCGAGCCACAACACCATCACACTGGCGAACAGTGCCGTGCAGCCTTCCAGCAGCTCACGCTGGGCGCCGCTCACGTCAATCACATACGCCGCCAACGCCCAGGTGGCCAGGCCTGCCAGCAGCGCCAAGCCCCAGCCCACGTTGACGCTGCGCACCGCCGACTGCTGGCCGGTGTTGCGCAGGAACGCGAGGATCGCCGCCAGCACCAGAATCGCTTCCAGGCCTTCACGCAGCAAAATCAACAGGCCGGAGATGTAGCTCAACGACCAGCTCAGGCCATCGCTGCCCAGCAGCCCGGCGGATTCGGTGAGTTTGCCCTTGGCCACGTCCAGGCGCTGCTGCACCTGCTCGATCGGCAGGCCGTCCTGCAATGACTGCCGGTAGGCCATCAGGGCCTTCTCGGTGTCCTTGCGCACGTTGGCGTCAACGTTATCCAGGGAGCTTTCCACCAGCTCGAAGCCTTCCAGGTAGGCAGCTACCGACAGGTCGTAGGCCTGTTCGTGGTCACCGTTGCGGAACGCGGCAAGGCTCTTGTCCAGGGTCGACGCGGTGTAGTCCAGCAACTGCGCCGGGCCACGTTTGACCTGCGGCGGTTGCGCGCGCTGGGCGCGGAAGGTGGCGGCAGCGGCCGGGCCGTTGGCAGCCAGCACTTCATTGGGGGTCTGGCGGGCCAGGTCGGCGAGGTTGAAGGGCTGCTCACTCTTGGCCGCAGCCGGGTCGGCAGTGAAACCGGCGATGTAAGTGGCCAGGTCCCAGCGCTGGCGGTCGTCCAGTTGGTCGGCGAAGGACGGCATGTCGGTGCCTTCGACACCCAGGCCCAGGGTGTTGTAGATCGCGTAGAGGCTCAGGCGATCCAGGCGCGCGGCGTCCCGCAGGTTGGCCGGCGCTGGCGTCATACCTACGCTGGCCGGGCCGTCACCGGCGCCGGCAGTGCCGTGGCACACCGAGCAGTGCTGGGCGTACAGCGGCGCGCCGCGTGTTGGGTCCGGGGTAATCGCCGGGGCCTGGCTGACTTCATACGCCACGGCCAGTTGGGCACCCAATTGGCGGGCCTGGCGGGCGACTGCCGCGCCGTCCTGATGGGCTTTTACCGCCGCGAGCAGTTCGTCGACGCCTTTTACCAACGCCGCGCGCTCCGGCCTCTCTGGCAGCTCCGCCACCAGCCCTTGCAACACCCCGAGAAACTCCACCTGCTCGCGGTATTCCGAATCATCAACAACCTTGCCCGCCTCTACCGTCGGCGGGTAGTCAGCGCCGATATAGTCCAGCAAATGCAGGGCTTGAGGGGCGCCCTCAGCGGTTGCGGCCAACAGGTTGACGCTGCACGACATCAACGCCGGCAGCAGCAGCCAGGCGAGAAAACGAAAGGGGCCAGTCATGAATGAATCTCAAGTGGAAATACGAAGTAACACATTGTTAAGGGTTAAGGGGTTTGACTCAAGGCGTTAGTGATTTGGTGTTCTGGTGGGCGGTATTTTTTTGAGGCGAGTGGTGGCGTTTTGTGGACTGCATCACGGCACAAAGCCATTGTTTTGCCAGTAATGGCGCTTATAATGCCGCGCCCTGTTAGTGCGAAAGGGAATTTCATTCCTCGTTTTTATGAGGAATTACCACAAAACTTTCAGGGAAGAAGTTACATGGCATTTCGCGCCTTGACTCCGTTCGCGCTCGCGGCGGTCACTCTGCTCTCCGGCTGTTCGATGTTCCGCAGCTACGACACCGAGCTGCAAGCCACCAACCAGCAACTGGCCACCGGCAACGTCGACGGCGCCCTGACCCTGCTGGAAAAGAACAACACCGGCGACGACAAAGACCTGCTCTATTTCTTCGAAAAAGGTGAATTGCTGCGCGCCAAGGGCGACCTGACCGGCAGCCAGACCGCCTGGCGCAGCGCCGACCTGCAGGTCTACAAGTGGGAAGAGTCGGTCAAGTTCGACAGCGAAAAATACCTCTCCCAGTTCGGCAGCTTCCTGGTCAACGACAAGGTGCGTCGCTACGAAGGCTATGACTACGAAAAAGTCATGCTGACCACGCAGATGGCCCTGAACCTGTTGGCCCTGAACGACTTCGACGGCGCCCGTACCGAGATCAAGAAGACCCACGAACGCGAAGCCGTGATCGCCGACCTGCGCGACAAGGAATACCTCAAGCGCGAAGACGACGCCGAGCGCCAAGGCATCACCACCCAGATGAAAGACCTGCGCGGCTACCCGGTGGAAGCTTTGGACGCGCCGGAAGTGGTCGGCCTGAAAAACAGCTACCAGAGTGCGTTCAGCCATTACCTGGCCGGCTTCGTGTACGAGGCCCTGGGTGAAAAAGACCTGGCCGCACCGGGCTACCGCAAGGCCGCCGAGCTGCGCCCCAACACCCCGCTGCTGGAGCAGGCCCTGCTGAACCTGGACAAATCCAAGGTCGGCGCCGACGAAACCGACGTGCTGATCGTAGTGCAGAGCGGCCTGGCCCCGGCGCGCGACTCGATCCGCCTGCCGCTGCCGATCCCGATCAACGGCAACCTGGTGATCACCCCGCTGTCGTTCCCGGTGATCAAGGCCGACACCTCCACCGCCACCTTCGCCCAGATCGGCGTTGACGGCCAGCAGCAGAACCTCACCGCCCTCAACAGCACCACGGCCATGTCGCGCCGCGCCCTGCGCGATGACATGCCGGGCATCATCCTGCGCACCACCGTGCGTGCGGTCAGCCGTGGCGTGGCGCAAAACAACCTGAACAAGACCAACCCCATGGCGGGCCTGGTACTGGGCATCGCCTCGGCCGTGGCCGAAGGCGCCGACACCCGCACCTGGCGCACCCTGCCGGACATGACCCAGGTGACACGCCTGCGCCTCAAGCACGGCGAGCACCAGGTCAGCCTGCCCAACGCCCTGGGCGGCACGCTGGTGACGGTCAAGGCCGACCAGCGCTATCAGGTGATCACCCTGCGCGTAGTCGGCAACCAAGTGTTCGCCGGCGGCCTCGCGGCGCATGTGGTACCCAGCACGCCGCCCCAGGCTATCGCCACCCTCAAACAACCTTAAGGAGCACGCTATGCGTCATTTCATCCTCGGCGCCTTGGCGCTGGTCCTGCTCGCCGGCTGCGCCACCCCGCCGCCACCGGAACCCGGCAGTGCCGCCAGTAAAATCGTGGTAATGGGCAAGTTCAAGGGCATCGCCGTCGGCGCTATCCGCGTTGCGCGCGAGAACGGCTTTCTCACCGCCAAGGTGCAGTTGAGCAACATCACCAGCAGCAACCAGGTGATGTATTACCGCTTTGCCTGGCTGGGCGCCGACGGCTTCCCGGTGGGCGATGAAGAAACCTGGAAAGTGCTGAACCTGTACGCCAACCAGGCGACCTTCCTGCCGGCCATCGCCAACCTGCCCCAGGCCGCGGACTTCCGCCTTGAAGTCAAAACCCCTTGAGCCGTCCCCTTTTCAAGCTCCAGAGAGATCTCCCCATGTTTGCACGCTTCTCGATTCTCGCCGTGGTCGCCGTCCTGGCCAGCGGTTGCGCCAATACTTCCCCGGTACTGGGCAGCAAGAACATCAATTACGGTGACACCAAGGCCGTGGAAACCGTGACCAACGAGTTCGGGTCCACCGACCTGCAGATGATCGCCGAAACCATGACCCGCTCCCTGGCCCAGTCCGGCATCCTGCAAGGCCGCCCGGTGGTGCAGGTGTATGACGTGAAGAACAAGACCAGCGAGTACATCGACACCCGCGAGATCACCACGTCGATCAAGACCCAACTGATGAAGACCGGCACCGCACGCTTCGCCAGCGACAATACCGACATGCAGAGCCAGGTCGACCAGTTGAAACTGCAGAACCAGAGCGGCCTGTACAAGAAGTCCACCGTGAGCAAGACCGGCAACATGGTCGCCGCCAAGTACCGCCTGGAAGGCTCCATCAGCTCCATCGTCAAGCGCAGCTCGGACTACAAGGACGTGTTCTACAAATTCAGCCTGCAACTGATCGACGTCGAGAGCGGCCTGGCCGAATGGATGGACGAAAAAGAAATCCGCAAGACCACGGAGCGCTGAACAATGCGTGCATGGATCGGTTTGATCGGCCTGCTGTGCGCCTTTGGCGCCTCGGCCGCGCCGAAGATCGCGGTGACCGACCTGGCCTACGAGGCGCGGGTCGAGGAGTACATCCACCAGGTCTCGGCCAGCAACAACTTCCAGGCCAGTGCTTACCACGCCAGCGGTGCCTCGAACTACAGCGAGTACGAAAGCCGTACCAGCTACATCGAGCAAACCGAGCTGCGTAAATTCAGCGGCGATATCAAGGGCGAGATCCTCAAGTCCCGCCAGTTCCAGCTGGTGCAGGGCACGCCCTACACCGCCGATGCCAAGGGTGACGTGTATGACGTGATCAAGCGCATCAAGGCCGGCAACTTCAAAGGCGCGGACTACGTGCTGTTCGGCACCCTGTCCGACATCGACTTCACCCAGGACATCAACGCCCTGGACCACACCAACAGCTACTCGGCGGTGCTGGGCCTGACGCTGGTAGCGGATTTCAGCCTGATCAACACGCGCACCTTTGAGATCACCTCGGCGTTTACCGCCATGGGTGAAGGCCAGGACACCAAATTGGTGAACAGCCGCGACGTGCGCGTAAGCCTGAACCGGCCGCGGGTGGTGAAGGAAGTGTCGAAGGCGCTGGGTGAGGATGTGGCGCGGCAATTGGCGGAGCAGCTGGGTGGTGGGTACCAGGAACCTGGCCAACCGGTGCTGCGCAACAACCTGCCAAGGGATGAAGCGCCAAAAATCCTGCGCTGAGCGGTAATTTCCCGGTCAACACAAAACCATTGTGGGAGGGGGCCAGTCGAATCGTCGCACCGCCCCTCCCACATTTTTAATCCGGTTTTGTCAGTTACGCCGTGGCGCGATGCAGGCTGGCAAGGAAACCCGCAGCCCCCACAAACAACCCCGCAAACGTACGGTTCATACGCTTCTGCTGCTTAGGCGTGCGCAACAGGCGCAGCACCTTCGACGCCAACCCCGTATACCCCGCCATCACAATCATATCGACGCTGATCATGGTCGCGCCCAGGATCAGATACTGGATCAGCAGCGGCGCCTGCGGGTTCACAAATTGCGGCAATACCGCCAGCATGAACACCAGGGCCTTGGGGTTACTGGCGTTGACTAGGAAACCACGGAACATCATCGCCATCGGCTTGCCGATCGGGCGCACAGCCGCGTCGTCGCTCATGTCCATGGGTAACGCGCGCCATTGCTTGACGGCCAGGTACACCAGGTACGCCACACCAAACCATTTGATCGCATAGAACGCGGTCGAAGACGCCGCCAGAATGGCACCCAGGCCGCCCGCCACCACTGCAATCTGCATCGCCAGGCCCAGTTGCAGGCCGATGGCGTTCCAGTAACCGCGCAGGAAACCGTATTGCAAGCCGCTGGACATCGACGCGATGGCGCCCGCGCCGGGGGAAAGGGAGATGATCCAACTGGCCACGAAAAAGGCCAGCCACGTATCGAGTGCCATTGCACACCTCAGGGGGGAGTTTGCTGTTGTGCCCTTAAGCTAACTCCGCCGAGCAAAGGCTGGCTATAGATTTTTACAAGATGTGAATGCTAGCGGTCGCCCGGGAACACATGGGTCCCTGGCCAACGCCGTACCGAGCGCTGGAAGAACAGGCTGTTCGGCACCTGGACGATGGCGCTGTCGGTACCGGCCGCCTCCACTTCGATCAGTGTGGTGTAGAGCAGGTTGATCGCCACGACGCGGCCCTTCACGCCCGGTTTGTCGACAGTATCCACCAGTTCAACGATGTCGCCGAGGCGGAACGGTCCTACGGTAAAGATCAAGATCGCGCACAGCAGGTTGGACAACACCGACCACATGGCGAAAAACGCCACCGCCGCCACCGCCACAAACCCCGAGAGCGCCGTCCACAATACCGTGGCGGACACGCCCAGGCGGCCCAGCACAAAGATCAGCGCGCTGCCCATGATCAGCCAGCGCAAGCCGCCGCGCAGCGGCATCAGCAGTTGCGGCGGGAACGGGTAGCGCTCACCCAGGCGGGTCAGGCCTTTGGCAACGAAGCGCTGGGCGAGGTAGCCGCCCAGCAGGATCAGCAGGATTTGCACGCCGATCCACACAGGCTCGACCCATTGCGTCGGGATCGGCAGTTGCAGCGCTTCCATCAGGACAGCGCCTCCAGCTCCGCTTGCAGGGTTTCGAGCAATTCGAGGGCCTCCATCCAGGTTTCCTCCAATTGCCCTTCGCGCACCTTGAGCTTGGCCTGTTCAGCCAGCAGGTCGCGCAGCTCATCCTTGCGTGCCGCTTCGTACACGGCACTGTCGCCCAGGCTGGCTTCGATCTTGGCCAGGCGCTCATGCACCTTGCCCAGCTCGGCTTCGAGCTTGTCGGCTTCACGTTTGTGCGGCGCCAACTGCTGGCGCAGCGCGGCGGCGGCCTGGCGCTGGGCTTTCTTGTCGGTTTTATCCGGGTTGACCGGGGTATTACTGGCCGGCGCGTTGCGCAGGCGGTAATCGGTCAGCCAGCGGGCGTAGTCGTCCAGGTCGCCGTCGAACTCTTCGACCTTGCCATCCGCCACCAGCAGGAAGTTGTCGGTGGTGCTCTTGAGCAAGTGGCGATCGTGAGACACCACCAGCACGGCGCCGCTGAACTCTTGCAGGGCCATGGTCAGCGCCAGGCGCATTTCCAGGTCGAGGTGGTTGGTCGGTTCGTCGAGCAGCAGCAGGTTTGGGCGGTCCCAGGCGATCAGCGCCAGGGCCAGGCGGGCTTTTTCGCCGCCGGAGAAATTCAGTACCGGCTCATCGATGCGGGCGCCACGGAAGTCGAAACCACCAAGGAAGTCGCGTAGGGTCTGCTCGCGCTCGGTCGGCGCCAGGCGTTGCAGGTGCAACAGCGGGCTGGCCTTGGCGTCGAGGGAGTCCAACTGGTGCTGGGCGAAGTAGCCCACCACGGTGTTCTCGCCACGGGTCAGGCGGCCGGCCAGCGGCTCAAGTTCGCCGGACAGGTTCTTGATCAGCGTCGACTTGCCCGCGCCGTTAGGGCCGAGCAAACCAATGCGCGCGCCCGGCGTGAGCTGCAGCTTGACCTTCTCCAGGATGGTCTTGTCGCCATAACCCAGGCGTGCGTCCGAGAGATCCAGCAGCGGGCTGGAGATTTTCACCGACTCACGGAACACAAAGTCGAACGGCGAATCGACGTGGGCCGCCGACAGCTCTTCCATGCGTTCCAGGGCCTTGATCCGGCTCTGGGCCTGGCGGGCCTTGGTGGCCTGGGCCTTGAACCGGGCGATGTAGCTTTCCATGTGCGCGCGCTGCGCCTGCTGCTTCTCGAAGGCCTGTTGCTGCTGGGCCAGGCGTTCGGCACGGGCGCGTTCGAACGCGGTGTAGCCGCCACGGTAGAGGGTGATCTTCTTCTGTTCGACGTGGGCGATGTTGTCGACCACGGCGTCGAGGAAATCCCGGTCGTGGGAAATCAGCAGCAAGGTGCCCTGGTAGCTCTTGAGGAAGTCTTCCAGCCACAGGATCGCATCGAGGTCCAAGTGGTTGGTCGGTTCGTCGAGCAGTAGCAGGTCGGACGGGCACATCAGCGCTTGGGCCAGGTTGAGGCGCATGCGCCAGCCACCGGAGAAGTCGGCGACCGGGCGGTCCATCTGTTCGTTGGTGAACCCCAGGCCGGCGAGCATCTTGCGGGCACGCGCGTCGGCGGTGTAGCCGTCGGCGCTGTCGAGTTCCGCATGCAGGCGGGCCTGGGCGGCGCCGTCCTGGGTTTTCTCGGCCTCGGCCAGGTCGTGTTGCACCTGGCGCAGGCGCAAGTCGCCATCGAGCACGTAGTCGATCGCGATGCGGTCGAGGGTGTCGATCTCTTGGCGCATATGGGCGATGCGCCAGTCGGCCGGCAGCAAGCAGTCCCCGGAATCCGGGGTCAGCTCACCCAGCAACAGGGCGAACAACGTGGATTTGCCGGCGCCGTTGGCACCGATCAGGCCGGCTTTGTGACCGGCGTGCAGGGTCAGCTCGGCGTCTTCAAGAAGACGTTGCGGGCCACGCTGTAATGTTAGGCTTTGAAGTCGGATCATAATGGCGGCGGAGTCTACCAGCTTCGTTGGCCGCTGGCTTGGGTGTGAATATGTACGCTGACCTGTGGAGCTTTGCCCTCTCGACTTATGCCCGCTCCGGGTGCGAAGCCGCTTGCCTGCGTTTGCAGGAGCAAGGCGCGGATGTGTGCCTGTTGCTCTGCGGCGCGTGGCTGGAGCAGCGCGGCGTGACGCCGAGCGCTGAACGCATGCAGGCATTGGTGCAGGTCGCCGGGCCCTGGCAGGCGCAAGTAGTCGAACCGTTACGGCAGGTACGCACGCAATGGCGAGCCATGGCGCAGCAGGATGAAGCGTTGGCAGGGTTACGCGAGCAGGTCAAAGCCTTGGAGCTGGAAGCCGAGCGAGCGTTGCTGGCACGCCTGGAAGCTGTGGCGCAGGCATGGCCTAGTGGAGAAGGCGAGGGTCAACAGAAATGGCTTGAAGGCCTGGCGACCGAAGCCGCCAACCTTGACCACGACGCGCTGCAACAGCTGCGCGTCGCGGCCACCGGCACTTAGGAAGCGCTGGTTGGGGTAGTGCTTGGCGCTACCGGTGCAGGCGTGCTGCTGGCCGGAGCGGTTGGAGCGGTGGCAGCAGCCGGAGTCGCTGGTGCGGCTGGTTTGGCTGGTGCTGGTTTTGCGGCAGCTGGTTTTGCAGCAGCAGGTTTTGCAGCTGGCTTGGCGGCTGGTTTCGCAGCAGCAGGTTTGGCAGCTGGCTTGGCGGCTGGTTTTGCAGCAGCAGGTTTGGCAGCTGGCTTGGCGGCTGGTTTTGCAGCAGCAGTTTTTGCAGCTGGCTTAGCGGCTGGTTTAGCGGCAGCAGTTTTTGCAGCTGGCTTAGCGGCTGGTTTCGCAGCAGCGGTTTTCGCAGCTGGCTTGGCAGCTGGTTTCGCAGCAGCAGTTTTTGCAGCTGGTTTCGCAGCTGGTTTAGCAGCAGCGGTCTTTGCAGCTGGCTTGGCGGCTGGTTTCGCAGCAGCGGTTTTCGCAGCTGGCTTGGCAGCTGGTTTCGCAGCAGCAGTTTTTGCAGCTGGCTTGGCGGCTGGTTTCGCAGCAGCAGTTTTTGCAGCTGGCTTGGCGGCTGGTTTAGCAGCAGCAGTTTTTGCAGCTGGCTTGGCGGCTGGTTTAGCAGCAGCAGTTTTTGCAGCTGGCTTGGCGGCTGGTTTAGCAGCAGCAGTTTTTGCAGCTGGCTTGGCGGCTGGTTTAGCAGCAGCGGTTTTTGCAGCTGGCTTGGCGGCCGCTTTAGCCGGCGCCTTCGCAGTAACAGCTTTTGCCGGGGTACGTGCGCCCAGCACTTTGGCTACAGCTTCCTTCACACGACCAACGCCCTGAGCCAGTTTCAGGCTTTCTTGAGCATCTTTTTTGAGTTGGGAAATGTAGGTGCGGGTTTCAGCTTGGCGATCCTTGAGGGCGTCGAGCAGGTCCTCAAGTTCTTTGACAGCGTCTTTGGCTTTGGCTTGAGCCTTGGCCTTGCCGGCAGTGGCGGCGTCTTGCAGTTTGGTGCGGGATTTGTGCAGCTTTTCTTGCGCTTTACCGCGTTGTTTTTCCAGCTTGGCGAGCAGCTTTTCTGCATCGGCCAACGCTTGGGAACAGGCGCTTTCCAGATGTTCGAGCAAGCTGCCCGAAAGTTGTTGGAGTAAATGCAACGGGGTATTAACAGGCTTCTGTTTGGCCGACATGGTTTACCTCCTGGCTGACGTGGGTGCGGCTCATACTAGCCCTCTGCTCTTACCGCCGCTAGGGCATGTTGACAGTATCGTTTGCGTTGCGTTGCAGCGTGCGAAAAATCTTATCGATATAACGAAAATACGCGGCACTTTTTACCCACTCACACTGGCATAATCCATCGCACTTTCGGCGGGAGAATGGCCCATGTCGCGTTACCTTTTTGTTGTGCTTGGCCTGGCGATTTCAGTCGCCAATGCGAGCGAGCAATCGCCCTCCAAAACTGCTGACCAGGATGCCCACGACCTCGCCTACAGCCTGGGCGCCAGCCTCGGTGAGCGCCTGCGCCAGGAGGTTCCCGACCTGCAGATCCAGGCGCTGATCGACGGCCTCAAGCAAGCCTATCAAGGCAAACCACTGGCGCTGGATAACGCACGTATCGAACAGATTCTTGCCAGACACGAAGCGCAAAGCGAAGCCGATGCGCAGGCTCCCCAAAGCGAAAAAGCCCTCGCTACCGAACAGCAGTTTTTAGCCAAGGAAAAAGCCGTGAAGGGCGTGCGCGAATTGGCCGATGGAATTCTGCTCACGGAACTCGCACCCGGCAGCGGCGCCAAGCCGGGGGCGAATGATCAGGTTGAAGTGAAATACATTGGGCGATTGCCCGACGGCACGGTCTTCGACCAGAGCACGCAGCCCCAATGGTTTCGTCTGGACAGTGTGATCAGCGGCTGGAGCAGCGCATTGCAACAGATGCCGGTGGGCGCAAAGTGGCGCCTGGTGATTCCATCGGCCCAGGCCTATGGTGCCGACGGCGCGGGTGAGTTGATCCCGCCGTATACGCCGCTGGTGTTTGAGATCGAACTGCTAGGCACCCGCCACTGACCCAATAAAAAACGGTGCGTCATGCGCACCGTTTTTTTGTCTCGCCCTCGAGGGTCAAGCCTGGGTAACAGACTCTTCCTTGTGGGCGTTGTGCAACACTTCGATCAGGCAGTCTTCCAGCTCGAAACGCTCGTGAAGCAACGCGCCCAGCTCTTTGAATTTTTCGGCAACACAATTGCCGGCATCACACAGATCGGTGAAGGCGAGCAGCTTTTCAGTGATGACGTCGATGCGCGGGTAAATGGTCTCGGCCAAATCCAGACCACGCTGATCATCAAAGGCTTCCGCCTCCTTGGTCAGTTGCTCGTAGACGCCAAAATGGCCAGCCGAGACATAGTCGACCAACACTTCGCAGAACTCCTGCAACGGCTTGCGATTCTCAGCCAGTGCCTCGGGCTTGGCGCCGAGAGCATCAAAGGCCCGAACCAGTTCGTGACGTGCCTTCAACCAGCTGTCGATCAGCTTGTGCACCCCACCCCAGCGTTCCTGAGCATTCTGACAACTTTCCAGCATGATGATCTCTCTTCCCTATAGGGGCGCTGCTGCCTTATGCCCGCACAACACTCAAAGGATAAAGCGGCAGCCGGACAAGGCCGCATCTGACAAAAGGTTTCAATAACGCGTGCGGGCCAGATTATGCCCGCATGACTATGGCTTCAAGGTACGCAGGAGAGAAAGTTCATACAAGTGTTTAATCCCCTTCTACAAATTGTGCCTGGGTTTCAGCGCCTTGCAGGGCGCAAACGCTGAGTCAAAAACAGCCTTGAGAACTGCAGGGTCCCCAGCATCAACATCCCCACGAAGAACAGCAGGCTCCACTCGGGAAGGCTGAGGTCGAACAGTGTCCAGTTGATTTCCACACAATCGACGGTGCCTTTGAGGGCCGATTGCAACGCCTGCCACAACGACAGGTTTTCGTTTATCTCGTGCAGGCTGGGCAAGCAGTCGGCCTGGCCCGGTGCGGCATTTTGTAGCAACACTTGGCGCACGGCGGTGATGGCGCCGAGCAGCGCACAGCCCATGCTTGCCAGCCCGTACAGGAAGACAGCGGTGCGTTTGGGGTTGTGAAGGGCTGCGACCAGGTTGATCAGCATGAAGGCCGCCAGGAAGACCCGTTGCATCTGGCACAGGACGCAAGGCCGCAACGACGCACCGAATTCAAGGTAAAAGGACGCGCCCAACGTCAGCGCACCCGCCAGGAACGCAAGGAAAAACAAGGAACGTGAAGGGGCAAAAGACATGCTTTATCCGCACCGCGAAGTATAGATCGATACGGTAGAGGAAAGGCCTGGCCCCTTTCAATACGTGCCAGAGCAGACGATTCCGCGAGAGCGTAAGGACAACCCGTCAGAACATGGAAGACTTCGAGCAACCCTGCGTAGGAGCACGCCTATAAACGCCGCGGCGGGGTTATTTTCGAGAGATTGAAGGGCTGGCTATCAGACGCATCTGAACCAACCCTGAATCTTTTCCTACATCAAACCCGTGCCGGAGCAGGCAACGGCGATGCCAGCAAACGGTTATCCAGCAGGCCCAAGCCTTCCTGGAACAACTGGTTGCTGCGTTCGGTGTCACCCAGCTGGGCCAGCAGTCGCGCCAGCTCGGCACAGGCCTCAGGGTTGCGCTGGACTTGCAGGCTGCTCTCCAGATAATCCCGCGCCTTGCCCCACAGGCTGTTTTGCAGGCACAGGCGACCCAGCGTCAGCAGCAAGCTGGCATCGCCGGGATGATCCTTCAGCCAGCCTTCGGCAAACTTCAGTTGCCGTGCCGGATCACTGCCACGCAGCAGGCCGTAGAGGCGGATCAGGTGGCTGTCATAGCCGCGCTTGATTGCGCCCCGCAGCGCTTCTTCGGCCTTGGCATCAGCGCCCAGTTGGCGCAGTTGCTCGGCATACGCCAGAACCAATTGTGGCTCCTGGCGCTGGGCCGATGTCAGTTGCTGCCAGGCCCGCTCGAGGGCCTGCAAGCCAGCTTCGCCCTGCTCTTCACGCTGGGCCGCCAGGCTCAGGTTCTCACCCCAGGCGCGGCGCTCAAGCTCGGCCAGCTCACCGGCAGGCAGCACCTTGTCTTTGCGCAGCTCCGGCAGCAGGCGAATCACGGCTGACCAGTCGCCCCGCTGCTGGTGCAGACGCTGCAATTGGCGCAACACCTGGGCGTTATGGGGATGACGCTCGTGCATCGCCTGCAAGGTGGTCAACGCGCCGTCAGTATCGCCACGGTCCAGTTGCAGTTGCGCATGGCTCAAGGCAACCGCCAGCTCAGCCTGGGGCTGGCGCTCCAGTGCACGCTCCAGCAGGCCGTCGGACTCTTCATAACGGCCCTGCTCATTGGCCGCCCGCGCCGCGCCAAGGTAGTACAGCAATGGCTGGCGCTCGGCTTCGGCGGCCCGATGCAGGTGGCGCTCGGCACTGGCCCAGCGGCCCTCAGCGAGGTCCATCTGGCCCTGCTCGATGGCGATCTGCACGCGTCGGCTACGATTGCGCCGCGACCACGGGTTAACCACGCCACCAGAGGTGGTGACCAGGCCTAACAGCACGCGAATCAAGTAGATCGCCAGGGCGATGGCAGCAATAGCCACCACGGTCGCCCACAGGCTCGACTCGTAATGCAGCACATGCGGGTAGGTAATCAGCACGTAGCCGGTGTGTTTTGAAATGCCCACGGCAAGCGCCAGGGCAATTGCAATCGCCAGCACCAGGATCACATAGAAGCGTTTCATCGGCTCTACTCCTGCTTCGCCGGCGTACCCGCCGCCGCCTTGGCTTCGTCGGCAGACAAATGCCGACGTTCAAGGTACGCCTGCACGGCGGCCAGGCTCGCGGCCAGGTCCGGCGTGGCCACGGAGACGGCCTTGGGCTCAAGCTCGGCGACACGTGCCAGCATCGCCTTGCTTTGCGGGTTGTCCTGGTTGAAGTTGTCCTTCAGCACGCTGCGCGCCTCGCCCAGGGCGCGACTGTAGACCGCCGTCTCGCCATTCAGCGCCGCCCACTGCGCTTGCTCCAGGGCTAGGCTGAGGGCCAGGCGCACCTGGTTCAAACCTTGGCCGGCGAGCAGCGGACGGATGTTGTCATCCGGGTTGAAGTCGATGCGGAAGTAGCGCGAAATCTGCTCCCACCACTGGCTCCAGCGGCTGTCCGTATCCGTGGTCGGGCGCCCATCGGACGCGGGTTCAGTGAGTTGATATTCAGGAGCAATGGCTGCCAACTGCACGACCTGATCACGCAGGGCCGCCAATTGCAGGTACAGCCCGGTGCGGTCCGGCTGCTCGGTGCTGCGCAACGCGGCAAGGCTCTTGGCCAACTGCTCGCGGGCGGCGTAGGAACCCGGGTCGCTCTGCTCGCGAAGAATTTCGTCGGCACCCTGGACCAGCGCCTGTGCACTGTTGATGTCTTGCAGGGCAGACAGTCGCAAGCTCGCCAGGCGAATCAAGTGCTCGGCTTCGGCCAAACGCCAATCCTGGCGACTGGCGCCCAGCACGGTTTCCAAACGCTGGCTCAGGCGCTGCTGATCACCTTGCAGCTGGGCCACCAGGCGACGGCGCTCTTCCAATTCGTCCGCGCCGGGCAGTTGGGCCAGGCGCGCGGCCAGCTGTTGCTGGCTTTGCTTGAGGGATTGGGATTGGTCATCGAGGGTCTGCACCTGACCCAGCTGTTGCTGGCTGCCGGCTTGCAGGGCACGAACCTGCCAGATCCCCCAACCGCCGGCGGCTACACCGGCAGCACCCAGCAGCAGGGCGACAATTGCCAGGCCATTGCCACGGCGCGGCGCGGTAACCGGTGACTCAACCGGCGCATCAAGTGCGGGTTGGGTTTCATCTTTAGGCAAGGCTGTTTCGCTCACGTGTCCGTCCTTTGCGTATCAGAGAGTGGCAACGGGATGACTCCGTAACGCCACTAACAAAGCCGCGGCACTCGCGCCGCGACAATCCACAACTTTTTCTGCACCTGCAGCCCGCGCCATCTCATAGACTCGCGGGCTGGGCACGAACAACGGCAGCTGTGCCACCTGCTGCCAATCGGCGCCGGCCAGGGCTTGCAGGTGCAAGAAACCCTGCCCACTGCTGACCACCAGCCCGTTCAGGCGTTCCAACTGGATGCGTTGCATCAGCACGCCAGCGTCGTAATCCGGAAGCAAGCGGCGATACAATTCCAGATAGTCGACACTAGCACCTTGCTCGCGCAAACGCTCAGCCAGCAGCTCCCGACCGCCCTCGCCCCGCAGGATCAACACCCGGGCAGCGGGGCGTGCGATAGCCTCGCGCAACGCAGGCAATTGAAGCAAGGCCTCGCTGTCGTCGCCCGTTTGGGGATAGTGAACGCTCAGGCCATGATCGGCCAATACTTGGGCAGTCGCCGCGCCAACACTGAACCACGGCAACTGCGGCCAAGCTTGATCCAACGCTTGCACAGCAAGGCGCGCAGCCGGCTTGCTCACCACAATCACCGCACAATAGCGGCCAAGGTCACGCAAGACCGCGTGCTGTTCGGGCGTGATGGGCAACGGCTCAATGTCGAGCAACGGCAAGCTGCTGCTGAAAATACCAGCGTCGGACAATACCGCCGCCAGGGCCGCCGATTCCTCGGCGGGCCGCGTCAGCAGCACTCGCCAGTCGGTCACTGCGGGCCGGCCTCGCCATAGACCTTTTGCAGAATGGCGCCGGCGCCTTTGCCCAGCAGTTCTTCCGCCACCTGGATACCCAATGCCGTGGCGTCACGCTGCGGGCCGCGCACTTCGGCGGTCAGCAGGGTGCCGCCGTCCGGATCACCGACCAGGCCGCGCAGCCAGAGATTTTCACCCTCCAGCACGGCGTAACAGGCGATTGGCACCTGGCAGCCACCGTTGAGGTGCTTGTTCAGGGCGCGCTCGGCCGTGACACGTACTTCGGTGTCGTGGTGGTCCAGGGGTTTGAGCAGGGCGTGGATTTCGCTGTCGGCGGTACGGCATTCGATGCCGACGGCGCCCTGCCCGCCAGCTGGCAGGCTGTCTTCGACGCTGATGGCCGAGGTGATGCGGTCTTCGAAACCCAGGCGGATCAAGCCGGCCGCCGCGAGGATGATCGCGTCATATTCACCGGCATCCAGCTTGGCCAGACGGGTGTTGACGTTGCCGCGTAGAAAGCGGATCTGCAGGTCTGGGCGGCGGGTCAGCAACTGTGCCTGGCGACGCAGGCTGGACGTGCCAACGATGCTGCCCAAGGGCAACTCTTCCAGGGACGCATAGGTGTTGGAAACGAAGGCATCGCGCGGGTCTTCACGCTCGCAGATACAAAACAGGCCCAGGCCTTCAGGGAAGTCCATGGGCACGTCTTTCATCGAGTGCACGGCGATGTCGGCTTCATTTTCCAGCAGCGCGGTTTCCAGTTCCTTGACGAACAGGCCCTTGCCGCCGATTTTCGACAGTGGCGAGTCCAGCAGCTTGTCGCCGCGACTGACCATGGGCACCAGGGACACCGTGAGACCCGGGTGGGCCTGCTCAAGGCGTGCTTTGACGTATTCGGCCTGCCACAAGGCCAGGGCGCTTTTACGGGTGGCGATGCGGATTTCGCGAGAGGACATGGATCAATCCGTACTGAATAGATACGGCAGATAATAACAGCTCAGGCAAATACGCTTTGATTTGAATCAGCAAGTGCGGGGCCTCCCTGGCCACGTCGCACCGGGATAAGGATTGCAGGCCTGGCCAAAGCCCTCGGGCTAAAGCTGCTGCATCATCTTGCGCACGCCGGCGACATGGCGTCGGCTGACGATCAATGCATCCCCGTTGAGCCCCTTGAGGAACAACTGGAAGTGCCCCAGCGGCGTGCGTTGCAGGCGCTCGATACGTTCGCGGGCCACCAGCGCGTTGCGGTGGATACGCACGAAGCGGTCGCCGAACTCATCCTCCAGAGCCTTGAGCGGCTCATCCAGCAAAACTTCGCCGGCCTCGTGGCGCAAGGTCACGTACTTGTGGTCGGCAATAAAATAGACCACCTCGCCCAGCGGGATCAGCTCGATGCCTTTGCGTGTGCGTGCGCTGATATGGCTGCGCGGCCCGTTACCACTTTGGGCAGCGGGCTGGGTCAGGGCTGCGAGCTGTACGCGGTTGGGGCGCTCGGCCTTTTTCAGCGCCTTGAGCAGCGCTTCGCCCGCTATCGGCTTGGTAAGGAAGCTGACACCGCTGGCTTCCAGCGTGTCTGCGGAAAACTCTTCCTGGGCCGCACACAGCACCACGGCTGGCGGCGATTCTCGCTCGCTCAGGCGGGCGGCGACTTGCAGGCCGTCAAGGCCCGGCAAACGGATATCGAGCAACACCACATCCGGCTTGAGGCTGTCGATCAGCGTCAACGCTTCTTCGCCCGTGGTGGCGCTCGGTTCAAGGACTGTATAACCCTCGAGTTCACTGACCAAACGGCTCAGTCGTTCGCGGGCTTGGGGTTCGTCATCAACGATCAGGACATTCATATTGCGCTGGATTCCTGCGTGAGTCTCGCACAAGGATAGCGTAGACAGGTGCGGTGACTTGCGTCACAGCGATCCACGCTAAGACTAGCGCGAGCGGCAAAAAGTGCCCTGGCAGCGGCACCCATATTTACCCGGACCTGTTCAATAGCGCCCAAGACCTGCTGCCTGCGGGCATCGTCGTAGGGTTTGCTGATACACAATCCGAATACCCCCCTGTTTAAATGGATAGTCTGGGTATGACCGCATCACCCGACTTTGGTGCATTCACACACTATCAGTCCAACTGTAGACGCTCACTGAGACAGCATTGCTCAATCGTTAAATATCGTATCAATAAGCACCCGCCTCCAGTCTCTTCCCGGACGCGTTCGGCGGCAAGGCACTTAGCCATCCTTTGCGCAAATAAAAATGCCGACGACCCGCAGCACCGCCTCCACGGGCAACCCTGTTATTATCGCGGCAGACTTCCAGCCTCCTTACTTAGCAGATCACGAGCGAATCCATGAGCACCGACAAGACCAACCAGTCCTGGGGCGGCCGCTTCAGTGAACCCGTCGACGCCTTCGTCGCGCGCTTCACCGCCTCCGTCACCTTCGACCAGCGCCTGTACCGCCACGACATCATGGGATCGATCGCCCACGCGACGATGCTGGCCAAGGTCGGCGTGCTGACCGACGCCGAGCGCGACAGCATCATCGACGGCCTGACCACCATTCGCGGTGAAATCGAAGCCGGCACGTTCGACTGGCGCGTCGACCTGGAAGACGTGCACATGAACATCGAGGCCCGCCTCACCGATCGCATCGGTGTGACCGGCAAGAAGCTGCACACCGGCCGCAGCCGTAACGACCAGGTGGCCACCGATATCCGCCTGTGGCTGCGCGATGAAATCGACCTGATCCTGGGCGAAATCACCCGCCTGCAAAAAGGTCTGCTGGAGCAGGCCGAGCGTGAATCGGACACCATCATGCCCGGCTTCACCCACCTGCAAACCGCACAGCCGGTGACCTTCGGCCATCACCTGCTGGCCTGGTTCGAAATGCTCAGCCGTGACTACGAGCGCCTGGTGGATTGCCGCAAACGTGCCAACCGCATGCCGTTGGGCAGCGCCGCGCTGGCGGGCACCACCTACCCGATCGACCGCGAATACACCGCGCAGTTGCTGGGCTTTGACGCCGTGGGCGGCAACTCCCTGGACGGGGTGTCGGACCGTGACTTCGCCATCGAATTCTGCGCCGCCGCCAGCATCGCGATGATGCACCTGTCGCGCTTCTCCGAAGAGCTGGTGCTGTGGACCAGCGCGCAATTCCAGTTCATCGACCTGCCGGACCGCTTCTGCACCGGCAGCTCGATCATGCCGCAAAAGAAAAACCCCGACGTGCCCGAGCTGGTACGTGGCAAGAGCGGTCGTGTCTTCGGCGCGCTGATGGGCCTGCTGACCCTGATGAAAGGCCAACCGCTGGCCTACAACAAGGACAACCAGGAAGACAAGGAACCGCTGTTCGACGCCGCCGACACCCTGCGCGACTCGCTGCGTGCGTTTGCCGACATGATCCCGGCGATCAAGCCCAAGCACGCGATCATGCGTGAAGCGGCCTTGCGTGGGTTCTCCACCGCGACTGACCTGGCGGACTACCTGGTGCGCCGTGGCCTGCCGTTCCGTGACTGCCACGAAATCGTCGGCCATGCGGTGAAATACGGCGTGGACACCGGCAAGGACCTGGCAGAGATGAGCCTGGAAGAACTGCGCCAGTTCAGCGACCAGATCGAACAGGACGTGTTCGCCGTGCTGACCCTGGAAGGCTCGGTAAATGCGCGTAACCACGTCGGCGGGACTGCGCCGGCGCAGGTGAAGGCAGCTGTCGTGCGTGGCCAGGCCTTACTGGCCAGCCGCTAACCCGTTAGCCAGCAGGCTTCTTTAACAGCAGGGCTTCTGTGACAAGAGCGCTTCTGTGGCGAGCGGGCTTGCCCGCGCTGGGTTGCGCAGCAGCCCCAATACAGCCACCGAGTTTACCCAGGTATTACGCGGTGACTGATTTTGGGCTCGCTTCGCAACCCAGCGCGGGCAAGCCCGCTCGCCACAAAGGCGCCCTCGCCTGAAGATTTTCGCTTACTTTTTGGCTGCAATCATCGCCATAAAGGCTGGCATCGCTGCCTCGCGGTCTGCCGCCACTTTTTGAGCGTTGGGCATGGCATGCAAGCGCTCCAGCAGCGCCTTGGCCTTTGGCATTTCAGCCAGCAAATCCAAGCCAAACAGCTTCTCGCCCACCGCGCAGGCGAGGTTCACGCTGTACATGAAATACAGATCCGCAATCGTGAAACTCTCCCCCGCCACATACGGCGCAAACTTGCCGTGCCGGCCCAGTGACGCGACCCCCAGCAGCAACTCGGTCTTGGATTTCTCCTTGATCGCCTCCGGCACTGCCATGCCGAAAAATGCTTCGGCGAAGCACGCACGGGCGGGCAATTCGATGTACAGCTCGATTTCCCGGCACAGCGCCAGCACCTGGGCACGCTGAAACGGCTCGGCCGGCAGCAGCGCGGGGCCCTCCTGGGTGTGTTCGAGGTATTCGAGGATCACACTGGTTTCGTTGATAAACCCCTGTTTCACCCCCAGCACCGGCACCTTGCCGCGCGGGCTCACGGCCAGGGCTTCAGGGGTTTGCCCGGCATAAAAAGGCACCTCTTCGAAAGGCAGCCCCTTCTCCAGCAGCGCCAGCTTGACCATGTTGTAGTAGTTGCTGACTGAAAATCCGTAAAGCTTGAGCATTTGCGGTTGCCTCCAGGCCGGGAATGGGGTTGGCTGCAAGCGTTATAGCTCCCAGGGCCTGGCCTCGCCAGCAGCATCACCCGTCTGAATGGGGGTAGACTGGCAGCCTTTCCTTGAGGAGCCTGCCATGAGCGAGCCGACCGACATTGACAACGACGAAGAAGAATTTACTGAAAGCACGCTGATCCAGGCCATCGAAAACCAGATCGAAAGCGATAACCCGCCGGCCGCCAAAGCTACTTTCAACAAGCTGACACTGGTGGGCTACGAGCGCGAAGATATCCTCAATCTCATGGCCCACGTGCTGGCGTACGAGATCGACGCGATGCTGGACGAGGACCGCGCCTTCGATACCGAATGGTATGAAACAGCGCTGCGGGCATTGCCTGAACTGCCGCCCGAAAAGGAATAATCCCGGCGCGCAGCAACACGCTGGACAGTTCGGCAAAGTGCGTTCACCTTATGGCCTGCTAGCCTCTAATAAATTTTAGAAAGTCTGGAGTCCTTATGTCGTATACCCCTGAGTTGGTTGCCGAACTGGAAATCCTTGTACTCTTCCCCCTGGACAGCACCAAAGAAGGTCTGAAAGTCCATCAGACTGCCGCTCCCACGGCCATCGCCGCTGCCAAGCGCCTCCATGCCAAAGGGCTTATCGACCAGCCCGACGGAGGCTACCTCACCAGCCTGGGCCGCGACGCCGCAGAACAAGCGCAAACCCTGCTGACCATCTTGACCACTGCCACGAGCAAAGAAGCCGCCTGATACCGGATACCGCCCATGGAGTCCGCCCCGCTGCGGATTCCGCGGGCGTTGCCGTGGCAGACACAATATTCTGGCGTCAAAAACCATTTCCCGCTAAACCTCCTACGCTACTGGCTGTAAACTCCGATACGGCCGCCCACGTCGGGCCCTGCGAGCCAACGAATCCGACATGACCCGCACCCATGAAATCCGCCCCGACCTGGACGAAGGCATCGACCGCAAGGTTCTGGCCCAGTTGCGCGCGCGCTTCATGGCCCTCAATGAGGGGCGCATGGCCCGGGCGGTCGAGGGGCTGACGCCACGCCAGCAAAGTGTGCTGACCCTGTTACCGTTGTTTTTCCACGTTAACCACCCGCTGCTGCCGGGCTATGTATCGGGCAGCACGCCGGCGGGCCTGTCGAATTTCGAACCCGACGCTCAAGCCCTGGCCGAAGCCCAGCGGCTGACCCGTTCGTTCTCTTATAAGTCGCGCGCCAGCAACCAACCCAAGCCGATCCATGGCCTGTTCCTGATGGGCAGCCTCGGCACCCTGGCCCAGGCCGACCAGAGCGACATGGACGTGTGGGTCTGCCTTGCGCCGGACCTGGGCGAGAACGAGCTGGCCGAACTGCGCAAGAAATGCCAACTGCTGGAAACCTGGGCGCTGAGCATGGGCGCCGAGGCGCACTTCTTCCTGATCGAGCCGACCCGCTTTGTGCTGGGCGAGCGCGACACCCAACTCAGCTCCGAGGACTGCGGCACCACTCAGCACTACCTGCTGCTGGACGAGTTCTACCGCACCGCCATCTGGCTGGCCGGGCGCACGCCGATCTGGTGGCTGGTGCCGGTGTATGAAGAAACCCGCTATGCCGAATTTACTCACACGCTGATCTCCAAGCGGTTTATCCGCGCCGATGAAACCCTCGACCTCGGCCACCTGGCGCGCATCCCTCCGGGCGAGTTTATTGGTGCCGGGTTGTGGCAACTGTTCAAGGGCATCGAGTCGCCCTACAAGTCGGTGCTCAAGCTGCTGCTGACCGAGGTCTACGCCAGCGAGCATCCGAACGTGCACTGCCTGAGCCTGCGCTTCAAGCGCGCGGTGTTCGCCAACCAGATGGACATCGATGAGCTGGACCCGTACATCGTGGTGTACCGCCGCATCGAGGAACACCTCAAGGCGCGCAACGAGCCGGAACGCCTGGAACTGGTACGCCGTGCGCTGTACCTGAAGGTCAACCGCAAGCTTACCGCCGGCCAGCGCGCCACCAGTTGGCAGCGGTTGTTGCTGGAGCGCCTGGCCCATGAGTGGGGCTGGGACCAGCGCCAACTGACGCTGCTGGACAGCCGCAGCCAATGGAAAGTGCGCCAGGTGGCCTCCGAGCGCCGCGCGCTGGTCAACGAGCTCAACTATAGCTATCGCTTCCTGACCCAGTTCGCCCGCACCGAACAGACGGTGAGCCTGATCAACAAACGCGACCTCAATGTGCTGGGCCGGCGCCTGTATGCGGCCTTTGAACGCAAGGCCGGAAAGGTCGAGTTCATCAACCCCGGCATCGCCCCGGACCTGGCCGAAGACACCCTGACCCTGGTGCAATCGCCCAACCGCAAGGAGCCCGGCCAGCACCATTGGGGCCTATACAACGGCAACCTCACGGCTCTGGAATGGGAGCATTTCGCGCCGATCAAGCGCAGCCGCGACCTGCTGGAAATGCTCACCTGGTGCCACCGCAACGGTGTGATCGACAGCAGCACTCGCCTGGCCTTGCACCCCGGCACCAGCGACATGACCGAATTCGAGCTGTTCAACCTGCTGGGCAGCCTGCAACAGACCGTCGCCTTGCCCCTGGCCAGCGTTGATGAAGAACGTTTGCTGCGTTCGGCGGTGCCCGAAGAGGTGTTGTTGCTGATCAACGTCGGCGTCGACCCGCTCAAGCACCACCGCGACCTGAATATCCTGATGACCACCGAGCGCACCGACTCCCTGAGTTATGCCGGTGTGCGCGACAACCTGGTGCTGACCCTGGACCAGGTCACGCTTAACAGTTGGAACGAGGTGATGGTCAGCCGCTACGACGGCCCCCATGCACTGCTCGACTGCCTGCGCGACTACCTCAACCAACTGCCGGCCGATCACCTGCCGCGACTGCGGGTGCGCTGCTTCTGCCACAACCGTGCGCAATTCATTGCCCAGCGTGTGGAGGAAATCTTCGACACCGCGCAGAACCTGCTGCTGGGTCGGGGCAACCACCGCTACCTGCTGCAGGTGCAACAGCACTACCACGTGATGGAGCTGGTGCCCGGCCAAGCCACCCATGTATCGCTGGCGACCCAGGAGGCGCTGGTTGCCTACCTCAGCGAAGAACTGGCCAGCTACAGCCCCTTGCACCTGGACGCCATGGCCTTGGAAGACCACGACCTGGCGCTGTTGCTGCCCATGGGCCAGGCCGATTGTGTGCAGGTGTTCTACCGGGTCAATGAAGGCTTCGCCGAGCTGTATGTGCTGGATGAGTTCAACGCGCTCTGGCAACAGCGCTTGCCGTTCCATGACGAGCAGAGCCTGTTGGCGCCCTTGCAGCGCTTCCTGCAATCGATCATTTATCGCCGCGAGGCGCTGGCACCACTGGACCCGCAACAACCCCTGGGCGAAGTACAAACCTTGTATTACCAACTGTTGCCGTCAGGCAGCAATCGCGCACGCGGCATCGAGCCCCGGCCGGCGCCGCAGAACCCGGCGAATAAACCGTTTTATGACGTGCAGGCGATTATCGGCAAGGCCGCACCGGGCCAGGTGGGCATTACCCTGTACTGCAATCAGCGGGAGTTTTCCGAACTGGAATTTGGCGACCAACTGTTTGCAGTGGTCGCCCAGGAAATCGTCGGGCAACGCCGGGAAACCGAGCGTTACCGCTGCTACATCACCGACCTGGACCTGTCGGGCCTGCTCGGTGATGTGCAAAGCCCGAGCAACCTGTACCTGCGCTACAAGGCCGAGCTGGAGCTGTCGCTCAACCAGGCGCTGAGCCAGATTTAAAGCGGCTCTGGTTAAAGAGAGAAGGCGCCGCCGTCTTTTGGCTGGCCTTCAACACTCAGCAACTCGAGCTTGAGGGTCTTGCCGCCGGGCGCCGGCCAGTCAATGTGCTGGCCAACCTGCAGGCCGAGCAAGGCGCTGCCTACCGGCGCCAGGATCGAGATCTTGCCGGCATCGGCGTTCGCGTCTTTCGGGTAAACCAGAGTCAGGTGGTAGTCCTTGCCACTGCCTTGCTCACGGCAATGCACGCTGGAGTTCATGGTCACGACACCGGCAGGCACTTCATCGTGGCCAACCACGTCTTCGGCACGGTCGAGTTCGGCTTGCAACGCTTCGACGCCAGGAGTCTCGTCGCCCAAGCGGTCGATCAGTTGCTCCAGACGCTGCACGTCTAGGCGGGTGAGGATGATGGACGGTGCGGTGGTCATGATTCAGGCAGACTCCTTTTTTCTGCACAAAAAAGCAAAACCCCGCCAGAAAAAGGCGGGGTTCTCACGGGCCTCGATGAGTTGAGGCGTACCCGGACACTACCACAGCGTGACAAATAAACAAGACGACCTCAGGCGTGCGCCCTGCGCTGCTCGGCCTCGGCGCAGATCACCCGGCGCCGGGCATCGTCGGCAGAGCGCCATTCCCGGATGTCTTCCACATGGCGGAAACAGCCGAGGCAGACTTTTTGCTCGTCCAGGCGACACAAACTGATACAAGGTGACGGCACCGCCGGGCTGACATTGCTGAACAGCGGCTTGGGCGGGCGTACGGGTGCAGGCTGGGTCACGGCTCAGATCTCGTCGAAATCCAGCTCGACGCCGGCTTGTTCCAATACCAGGCGCGCGAGTATTTCACCCAGCAGCTCTTCGCTTTTATCGCATTGCCACTTGCCGCTTTCTTCGTCGAAGTCGAAGTGAATACCACCGGAACGTGCGGCCAACCACAGCTGACGCAGCGGTTCCTGACGGCTGAAGATCAATTGAGTGCCATTTTCGAACTTGACGGTCAGCACGCCGGCCGAATTTTCCAGGTCCACGTCCAGGCCGCTGTCGTCGAAAATATCTTCCAGCGCCTGCTGGGTCGAATCCACCAGGTCGTGAAAACGGGCTTCGGTCAAACTCATTGTGGCAACCTCAAAAGTGTCTGGTTTTGCTCAAGCGCCGCACGATACGGGCGAGCCCCGCTGATTGCAAAGGATACCGATTTCATTACCGACGAACGTATGAAATATCCTCGGCCAGCGTAGTCCGCTTCGCGGCCATGTCGGCAAACCCCCGCCAGACGGGTATTCCAGCGCATAGGCAAGCTGGCGGGTGGTCGGTATACTCGGGCGCAATTAATGCATATTCAAGGATTTCGCCATGAAGCGCCTGATCTCTTCCCTTGCTGCGCTCGTCGCGGTCGCCTGCCTCGTTAGTGCCTGTGGTCAAAAAGGCCCGCTGTACCTGCCCGACGATAGCAAAGACCCGAATGAACAGGCGCAATCGTCGCAAAAACCAGCCAAAGCGCATAAGCACGACACCTACTAAGGGAACCCCATGGACGCTTTTAACTACCGGGACGGCGAGCTGTTCGCGGAAGGCGTGGCGTTGTCCGCGATTGCCCAGCGCTTTGGTACCCCGACGTACGTGTACTCCCGTGCGCATATCGAAGCGCAATACCGCTCCTTTACCGACCCGCTGAATGGCGTACCGCACCTGGTGTGCTACGCGGTCAAGGCCAACTCCAACCTGGGTGTACTCAATGTCCTGGCGCGTTTGGGCGCCGGTTTCGACATCGTCTCCCGTGGCGAGCTGGAACGCGTTCTGGCCGCTGGTGGCAAGGCTGACAAGATCGTGTTTTCCGGCGTTGGCAAGAGCCGCGAAGACATGCGCCGCGCCCTCGAAGTCGGCGTGCACTGCTTCAACGTCGAATCCACCGACGAGCTGGAGCGCCTGCAAGTCGTGGCCGCCGAGATGGGCGTTCGCGCGCCGATCTCCCTGCGCGTCAACCCGGACGTCGACGCTGGCACCCACCCGTACATTTCCACCGGTCTCAAAGAGAACAAGTTCGGCATCGCCATCGCCGACGCCGAGGACGTGTACATCCGCGCCGCCCAACTGCCGAACCTGGAAGTGCTGGGTGTCGACTGCCACATCGGCTCGCAACTGACCAGCCTGCCGCCGTTCCTGGATGCCCTCGACCGCCTGCTTGCGCTGGTCGACCGCCTCGGTGAATGCGGCATCTACCTGCACCACATCGACCTCGGTGGTGGCGTGGGTGTGCGCTATCGCGATGAAAACCCACCGCTGATCGCCGATTACATCCAGGCCGTGCGCGAGCGCACCGAAGGCCGCGGCCTGACCCTGATGTTCGAGCCGGGCCGTTATATCGTCGCCAACGCCAGCGTACTGCTGACCCAGGTCGAGTACCTCAAGCACACCGAGCACAAGGATTTCGCCATCGTCGATGCGGCGATGAACGACCTGATCCGCCCGGCGCTGTACCAGGCCTGGATGAATGTCACTGCCGTAACGCCTCGCGACAGCGAACCGCGCACCTATGACATCGTCGGCCCGATCTGCGAAACCGGTGACTTCCTGGCCAAGGAGCGTCAACTGGCCCTGGAAGAAGGCGACCTGCTGGCCGTGCATTCGGCGGGTGCATACGGGTTTGTCATGAGTTCCAACTACAACACCCGCGGCCGTGCTGCCGAGGTGCTGGTGGACGGTGATCAAGCGTTTGAAGTGCGTCGCCGCGAGACGGTAGCCGAGTTGTATGCTGGCGAAAGCCTGCTGCCGGAGTAAGCCATGCTGCTGCGTTTTACCAAGATGCACGGGCTGGGTAATGATTTCATGGTCCTCGACCTGGTCAGCCAGCACGCGCACATCCTGCCTAAGCACGCCAAACAGTGGGGCGACCGGCATACCGGCATTGGTTTCGACCAATTGCTGCTCGTCGAGGCGCCCAGCAACCCGGAGGTGGATTTCCGTTACCGGATCTTCAACTCCGACGGCTCCGAAGTGGAACAGTGCGGCAACGGTGCGCGCTGCTTCGCGCGCTTTGTGCTGGATAAGCGCCTGACCGCCAAGCGCCAGATCCGCGTCGAAACCAAGGGCGGCGTGATCGAACTGGATATCCGCAGCGACGGCCAGATCAGCGTCAACATGGGCGCGCCACGCCTGGTGCCGGCGGACATTCCGTTCCAGGCTCCCGAGCAGGCGAAAAGTTATGCGCTGGAGGTTGATGACCAGTCGGTGGATATCGCCGCCGTGTCCATGGGCAACCCCCATGCGGTGCTGCGGGTCAACGACATCAACAACGCGCCCGTGGATGAATTGGGGCCGAAAATCGAACACCACCCGCGCTTTCCTGCACGGGTCAACGTGGGTTTCCTACAGGTGATCGACCGTTCTCGCGCACAACTACGTGTGTGGGAACGCGGTGCCGGCGAAACCCAGGCCTGCGGCACCGGTGCTTGCGCCGCTGCCGTGGCCGCGATCAGCCAGGGGTGGATGGATTCGCCACTGCTGATCGACCTGCCCGGTGGGCGTTTGTCCATCGAATGGGCAGGCCCTGGCCACCCGGTGCTGATGACCGGGCCGGCCTCGCGTGTATACGAAGGACAGGTCCGTCTATGAGTGAGCCAAGCTAATGACCGATAAGCCTCAAGTACCCGCCGAAGCGTCCCCGAACGAAAGTCTGGAGGCCGCTGCTGTTGCGGCGTACCTTGAGGCTAACCCGGACTTTTTCGTCGACCACGAAGAACTGCTGCCGGCCCTGCGCATCCCCCACCAGCGCGGCGATACCGTGTCGCTGGTGGAGCGGCAGATGAAGATCCTGCGCGAGCGCAATATCGAAATGCGCCATCGTCTCTCACAACTGATGGACGTGGCCCGCGACAATGACCGCCTGTTCGACAAGACCCGCCGCCTGATTCTTACCCTGATGGACGCCACCAGCCTGGAGGAAACGGTGATCGCCGTGGAAGACAGCCTGCGCCAGGACTTCCAGGTGCCCTTTGTCAGCCTGATTCTGTTCAGCGACAACCCGATGCCGGTGGGCCGCTGGGTCAGCGGCAGCGACGCACAGACCGCCATCGGTGGCCTGCTGTCCGAAGGCAAGACCATCAGCGGCACCTTGCGCGAGCATGAGTTGGACTTCCTGTTTGGCGCCGAACAGCGCAAGCAGATCGGCTCTACCGCCGTGGTCGCCCTCAGCCACCAGGGCCTGCACGGCGTGCTGGCCATCGCCAGCCGCGACCCTGCGCACTACAAAAGCTCGGTGGGCACGCTGTTTCTGACCTACATCGCCGAAGTGCTGGGCCGCGTGCTGCCGCGCTTCACCACTGCCCTGCGCGCGGTGCGCTAGCCATGGAACGGCAACTGGACGCTTACTGCGCTCACCTGCGCAACGAGCGCCAGGTGTCGCCCCACACCCTGGAAGCCTATCGACGGGACCTGAACACGGTCCTGGCGTACTGCGAAAAACACCAGATCAGCAGCTGGAAGGCCCTGGATATCCAGAGCCTGCGCAGCCTGATCGCGCGCCTGCACCAGGCGGGGCAGTCCTCGCGCAGCCTGTCGCGCCTGCTGTCAGCGGTGCGCGGCCTGTATCACTACTTGAATCGCGAAGGCCTGTGCGATCACGACCCGGCCAATGGCCTGGCCCCGCCCAAGGGCGAACGGCGCCTACCCAAGACACTCGACACCGATCGCGCCCTGCAACTGCTCGATGGCGCCGTGGAAGATGACTTCCTCGCCCATCGCGACCAGGCCATTCTCGAACTGTTCTACTCCTCGGGCCTGCGCCTGTCGGAGCTGACCGGCCTGAACCTGGACCAACTGGACCTGGCCGACGGCCTGGTGCAAGTGCTCGGCAAGGGCAGCAAGACCCGTGTGCTGCCGGTGGGCAGGAAGGCCCGCGAAGCCTTGCAACTGTGGTTGCCGCTGCGCCTGTTGACCAACCCGGCCGACGACGCCGTGTTTGTCAGCCAACAAGGCCGACGCCTGGGGCCACGGGCGATCCAGCTACGGGTCAAAGCCGCCGGCGAGCGCGAGCTGGGGCAGAACCTGCACCCGCATATGCTGCGGCACTCCTTTGCCAGCCATATGCTCGAGTCATCCCAGGACCTGCGCGCCGTGCAGGAGCTGCTCGGCCACTCCGACATCAAGACCACACAGATCTATACCCACCTGGACTTCCAACACCTGGCAACGGTGTACGACAGCGCCCATCCACGGGCCAAACGCATCAAGGGCGGCGACTCATGAGTATCAAGCTGATCACCTTCGACCTCGACGACACACTTTGGGACAACGTACCCGTCATCATCAGCGCCGAAGCGTCGATGCGTGAATGGCTGGCGGTTAACGCCGCCAAGGTCGGCGACCTGCCGCTGGAGTATTTCGCCAGCCTGCGTCAGCAGGTGTTGCAGCGTCATCCGGAACTCAAGCACCGCATCAGCGTGCTGCGCCACCGAGTGCTGATGCACGCTTTTGAAGAGGCCGGTTATCCACAGCCACAGGCCACGGAAATGGCCGATGTGTGCTTCGAGGCGTTCATTCACGCGCGTCACCAGATCAGCGTGTTCCCCGAGGCCGAGCCGATGCTGCAGGCCCTGCGCGAACATTTCCTGCTGGGGGTCATCACCAATGGCAACGCCGATGTACAGCGCGTAGGGCTGGCGGATTACTTCCACTTTGCCCTGCGGGCCGAAGATATCGGCATCGCCAAGCCGGATGCGCGATTGTTTCAGGAAGCGTTGCAACGCGGCGGAGTGGATGCCAGTGCGGCGGTGCACATCGGCGATCACCCAGGCGATGACATTGCCGGAGCACAAGCGGCGGGGCTGCGGGCGGTGTGGTTCAACCCGACGGGTAAGGTGTGGGAAGGAGACAAACATCCAGATGCACAGATCCGCAGCCTGACGGAGTTGCCGGAATTGCTTCGCAACTGGCAGTAACACTGCAGCAGCAACACTGAATATCCAAATGTGGGAGGGGGCTTGCCCCCGATAGCGGTGTATCAGTCACCTGATGTACTGGCTGACCCACTGCCATCGGGGGCAAGCCCCCTCCCACATTTGATCCGCAGTAGCTTGGAGGAATTTATTCCACCCATGAAAAAGCCCGCAGCGACGGCGGGCTCTCTCAGCAAGCAGGTGGCTGACCTCAGATAGGTCGGCTGCCGTACTTGTTATCCGGCTTCTTCGGTGGGTCTGCCACCACGTTGGCCTCGACTTCCTGCACTTTGCCGCCTTTAGCGAGGAATTCTTCCATCGCACGGGCCAGCGCATCGCGCTCTTTGTTCTTGGCCTCAACGCTCGGCAATTCATCTACCGACACAGCAGCCTTGGCCTTGCCTTTGGCAGCCGGGGCAGGCGCGTCATCGCCACCGTCGTCGTCAGCAACGTCTTCCGCCGCCGCTTCAAGACCTTCTTCGGTGTCGTCTTCGTCACCTACTTCCAGTTCGTCGTTTTCCAGATCATCGTCGCTCATGTTCTACCTCATGACTTGCGAAAAGCAGATTAGTTATAGCCCAGCTTCACCCTCTGTCGAGGTTGCCGGAAGAAAATCAACATCCACAGGATTTCCAGTGGCTTATGCCCCATCACCGTGCAAGGTGGCGAGGACTTTACGAGCACCGCCATGATCACGGTGCTCGCCTAGATAAACCCCTTGCCAGGTCCCCATCGCCAAACGGCCGGCCTTCACCGGCAAACTCAGCTGACAGCCCAGGAGGCTGGCCTTGAAGTGCGCCGGCAGATCATCCGGGCCTTCGTCGTTGTGCTCGAATCCGGCCTGGCCTTGCGGCACCAGCGAATTGAAGAAACGCTCGAAGTCACGACGAACCGCCGGATCGGCATTCTCGTTGACGGTCAACGAGGCCGAGGTGTGCTGCAGCCACAGATGCAACAGGCCCACACGACACGCCTTCAACTCAGGCAAGCCGGCCAGTAACTCGTCTGTCACCAGGTGAAAGCCCCGGGGCTTGGCCCGCAGGGTAATCAGGGTCTGTTGCCACATACAGTTCTCCGCCCATCGGCGCGCATTCTAGCGCGCTCTGGGAAAAAACAAAGTGTCGAATACGCCTACATGCCTGTAAGACATTCGCATGCTGAAAAGTACCGTGTGCGCCCGATCACAAACTCAGCGCGAAAACCGGTACAACGTCCTACGACTGACAAACACCAGACAAAAAAATGCCCGGCAAGCCGGGCATTTTTTTTCGCGTACTTACAAGTTGTAGCCGCGTTCGTTGTGTTGCGCCAGGTCGAGGCCGACCGCCTCTTCTTCCTCGGTAACCCGCAGGCCCATGACCATGTCCAGCACCTTGAGGATGATGAAGGTCACGATCGCCGTGTAGATCACGGTGAAGCCGACGCCTTTGGCCTGGATCCAGACCTGTGCCGCCACGTCAGTCACGGTGCCGAAGCCGCCAAGTGCAGGGGCTGCGAACACACCGGTGAGGATCGCACCGACGATACCGCCGATACCGTGCACGCCGAACGCGTCCAGGGAGTCGTCGTAGCCCAGCTTGCGCTTGAGGCTGGTGGCGCAGAAGAAGCAGATCACACCGGCGACCAGGCCGATCACCAGGGCGCCCATCGGGCCTACGGTGCCAGCGGCCGGGGTAATGGCAACCAGGCCGGCAACCACACCCGAGGCGATGCCCAGTGCGCTTGGCTTACCGTGGGTGACCCACTCGGCGAACATCCAGCCCAGTGCAGCAGCAGCGGTTGCGATCTGAGTCACCAGCATTGCCATACCGGCAGTGCCGTTGGCCGCCGCAGCAGAACCGGCGTTGAAGCCGAACCAGCCAACCCACAGCATTGCCGCACCCACCAGGGTGTAACCCAGGTTGTGAGGCGCCATCGGGGTGGTCGGGAAGCCTTTACGCTTGCCGAGCACGATGCACGCCACCAGGCCAGCCACACCGGCGTTGATGTGCACCACGGTGCCGCCAGCGAAGTCCAGCACGCCCCAGTCGCCCAGCAAAGAACCTGGACCGCCCCAGACCATGTGGGCAATCGGTGCGTAGACCAGGGTGAACCAGACGGCCATGAAGATCAGCATCGCGGAGAACTTCATACGCTCGGCGAAGGCGCCGACGATCAGCGCCGGGGTGATGATGGCGAAGGTCATCTGGAAGGTGACGAACACGGCCTCAGGGAACAATGCCGCTGGACCTGTGATGCTCGCCGGGGTCACACCCGACAGGAACAGCTTGGACAAGCCGCCCACGAACGAGTTGAAGTTGACGACGCCTGCTTCCATCCCGGTAGTGTCGAACGCCATGCTGTAGCCGTAGACGAACCACAGGATGGTGATCAGGCCGGTGATGGCGAAACATTGCATCATCACGGAAAGAATGTTTTTGGAACGCACCATGCCGCCGTAGAACAGCGCCAGGCCTGGAATGGTCATGAACAGCACCAGCGCCGTGGATGTCAGCATCCATGCGGTGTCGCCGGAATTGAGGACTGGAGCAGCCACTTCGTCTGCCGCCATGGCCAGGCTTGGCATTACGATGGACAGCAGGGCTCCGAGCCCTGCGAATTTACGCAGAGTCATATTGTTTTCTCCTGGGGCGTTGGGGTTTGGCGGCTTAGATTGCGTCAGTATCGGTTTCGCCGGTACGGATGCGAATAGCCTGTTCCAGATTGACCACGAAGATCTTGCCGTCACCGATCTTGCCGGTGTTGGCGGCCTTGGTTATCGCCTCGATAACCCGATCAAGATCCTTGTCGTCGATGGCGACATCAATCTTCACCTTCGGCAGGAAATCGACTACGTATTCCGCGCCGCGATACAGCTCGGTGTGACCCTTCTGCCGACCGAAGCCTTTGACCTCAGTAACGGTAATGCCCTGCACGCCGATTTCGGACAACGACTCGCGTACATCGTCCAACTTGAACGGCTTGATGATGGCAGTGACTAGCTTCATGAAAACTCTCTCCCGAATTGGTGGACTTGCCCCAGGAAAACAAACCCGTCTCAAGTCTAAGCGCAGTGCCTGGCTTTGTAACGCGTCGTCGCAGCGCAGTTGCCGTTGCGACGCCAGCGAACCACTGATGACGAAACCTGTACCCCTGATCCGTCGGCGCACTGCATTCGTCACAGCGACTGCATCAGTGCATGGGTCATGATCGTCTAAGCAGAAACCTTGCCAGCTCCGTAAAAATCACTGAAATCAGTCCTTTGCCCACCTATGCGCACCTGCGGGGCGGATTCGCGGCCACAATGCGCACGAAAACAGTGCGACCGCGCCCAGCCCCATGCGCGAAAAGCGTGCGTACAGGGCCTTGGAAAAGACTATAGACGCTGCGTGATACACTGCCCGCCAACAGTTTTTCCGGAATGTTTCCCATGCTCGCGCCCAAAGACCTCCTCGACGCCCTGAGCGGCCACGCCTCTCGCCTGTTCAGCGGCGACACCCCGCTGCCCCGCAATGAAATCGAAAGCCAGTTCAAGGCACTGCTGCAAAGTGGCTTCAGCAAGCTCGACCTGGTGAGCCGCGAAGAATTCGATAGCCAGATGGTCGTCCTGGCCCGCACCCGTGCACGGTTGGAGAGCCTGGAGGCGAAGGTGGCGGAGTTGGAAGCGCGGTTGGCGCCGACATCGGCTGAATAAACGCGACCCCTGTGGGAGCTGGCTTGCCAGCTCCCACATTTGCGCTGTGTCGCTGGTTGGATACGTTCTGTAAAACCTCCCCGCATCGATCGCTTCAACCCTCGTCTACCCTTGAAATACCGCAGGAAGCGGCCCTCCCTTTCAAGGAACGAGCATGTCTCTCGCCATCGTCCACAGCCGCGCCCAGATCGGCGTCGAAGCCCCTGCCGTCACCGTCGAAGTGCATATGGCCAATGGTCTGCCGTCCCTGACGCTGGTGGGCCTGCCGGAAACCGCCGTCAAGGAAAGCAAGGACCGCGTGCGCAGCGCCATTCTCAACTCGGCCCTGCAATATCCATCACGCCGCATCACGCTCAACCTCGCGCCCGCCGACCTGCCCAAGGACGGCGGGCGTTTTGACCTGGCGATTGCCCTGGGGATCCTGGCCGCGAGTGTGCAGGTGCCAGCGTTGATGCTCGACGACGTGGAATGCCTGGGCGAACTGGCCTTGTCCGGTGAAGTGCGTGCGGTCAAAGGCGTATTGCCGGCCGCGTTGGCGGCACGCAAGGCCGGGCGCACCGTGATAGTGCCTCGGGCGAATGCCGAGGAAGCGTGCCTGGCGTCAGGCTTGAAGGTGATCGCCGTGGATCACCTGCTGCAGGTGGTGGCACACCTGAATGGGCATGTGCCGATTGAGCCCTACAAGTCCGATGGCTTACTGTTTTTGAACAAGCCCTACCCGGACCTGAGTGAAGTGCAGGGCCAGATCGCGGCCAAGCGCGCCTTGCTGATTGCTGCCGCAGGCGCGCACAACCTTTTGTTCAGCGGCCCACCCGGCACCGGCAAGACCTTGCTCGCCAGCCGCCTGCCCGGGTTACTGCCGCCATTGAGCGAGCAGGAAGCCCTTGAAGTCGCGGCGATTCAGTCCGTGGTCAGCCTGGCGCCCTTGAGCCATTGGCCCCATCGGCCGTTTCGCCAGCCACATCATTCGGCCTCGGGCCCGGCGCTGGTGGGCGGCGGCTCGAAACCGCAGCCAGGGGAAATCACCCTGGCCCATCACGGCGTGCTGTTTCTGGATGAGCTGCCGGAGTTTGATCGCAAGGTACTGGAGGTGCTGCGCGAACCTCTGGAATCCGGCCATATTGTGATTTCCCGGGCGCGCGACCGAGTGAGCTTCCCCGCACGCTTTCAACTGGTCGCGGCGATGAACCCCTGCCCTTGCGGTTACCTCGGCGAACCCAGCGGGCGTTGTCGCTGTACGCCGGAGCAGATCCAGCGCTATCGCAACAAACTCTCCGGACCGTTGCTGGACCGCATCGACCTGCACCTCACCGTGGCGCGGGAAGCCACTGCGCTGAACCCTGCGCAGCAGGCCGGCGATAACACGGCGACGGCCTCGGCACAGGTTGCCGAGGCCCGCGAGCTTCAGCAGCGGCGCCAGGGGTGCGCCAATGCCTTCCTGGACCTGCCGGGGCTGCGCAAGCACTGCACGCTGGCAAAGACCGACGAAGGCTGGCTGGAAAGTGCCTGCGAACGGCTGACGTTATCGCTGAGGGCTGCTCACCGGCTGCTCAAGGTGGCGCGAACCCTGGCGGATCTGGATCAGGTGGACAACATCACGCGCGACCACCTGAAGGAGGCCCTGCAATACCGGCCAGCGGCAATCACATGAACCTAAAGCAGGTCCACATGTGGGAAGGGCGGCTCTCAGCGGAAGCGATCCACCTCATGGCGCAAGCCCGCCGCCAGCGTTTCCAGCTCCTTGGCCGTAATCGCCAGGTTGGACACCACTTCACGCTGCTCACTGTTGGCCAGCGCAATGCTTTGCAGGTTGCTGCTGAGCAAGGTCGCGGTGCTGCTCTGTTCCTGGGTCGCAGTAGTGATCGCCGCGAACTGCTGACCGGCCGAGCGGCTTTGCTCGTCGATACGCGCCAGGGCCGAGGCCACGTCGGCGTTGCGCGACAGGCCTTCCTGCATCAGTACGTTGCCGTGTTCCATGGTGCTGATGGCGTTGCCGGTTTCCTTCTGGATGCTTTGAATCATCCCGGAAATCTCATCGGTGGCCTCACGGGTACGCGACGCCAGGTTACGTACCTCATCGGCCACCACGGCAAAACCACGGCCCTGTTCACCGGCGCGGGCGGCTTCGATCGCGGCGTTAAGCGCCAGCAGGTTGGTCTGTTCGGCGATGGAGGTGATCACACCGACGATGCCGCCGATCTCCTGGGAGCGCTGACCAAGGGTATTGATCACCGTGGCGGTGCTGTTCAGCGCGGCCGCGATATGTTCCAGCGACGACGATGCCTCTTGCATCGAGTTACGCCCAATGCGGGTTTGCTGGGCGTTTTCCTGGGCCAGGCGCTCGGTGCTGCCCATGTTGTCGGCAATGTTCAGCGAAGTGGCGCTGAACTCTTCCACCGCGCCGGCCATGCTGGTGATCTCGCCGGACTGCTGCTCCATGCCTTCATAGGCACCACCCGACAACCCGGACAGCGCCTGGGCACGGCTGTTGACCTCTTCGGCCGCCTTGCGGATATGCGACACCATGGTCGACAGCGCTTCGCCCATCTGGTTGAAACTGCGCGCCAGTTGGCCAATTTCGTCATGACTGGACACGTTCAGGCGTGCGCTCAAATCGCCCGCACCCAAGGCTTCAGCCTGACGCACCAGGTCACTCAGGGGCTGCAACTTGCTGCGCAGCAACCAGACCGTGGCACCGACCGCCAGCAACATCGCCAATATGCTGCCGATCACGAGGCGAATACCGACCGACCAGGTGACTGCGCGTATCTCGGCCTTCGGCATGCTCGCGACCACGGCCCAGGGGCCACCGTCGAACGGCACCGAAACGCTGTAGAAGTCTTCGTTCTTGTCGCTCCAGAAACGGCCTTTGCCTGGCGTCTTGGCCAGGTCCAGCATCACGGGAACCGACTGATCCAACGCCTGCACACCGGCCGGCGGTACCAGCCAGCGCTTCTGCTCGTCGAGCAACGCCAGGGAGCCGGTCTGGCCAATGCGGAAGCGCTTGAGGTTTTCAAACTGGGCAGCTTGCGCATCGGTGTAGTCAAAACCGATGAACAGCACGGCAATTACTTTACCGCTGCTGTCCCGTACGGGGCTGTACTGGGTCATGTAGGAGCGATCGAACAACACCGCGCGCCCGATGTAGGCCTGGCCCCCGAGCACTCGCTGGTAGGCAGGGCCCTGGCGGTCAAGCACGGTGCCGATGGCACGGCTGCCGTCCTGCTTGGTCAGGGAAGTGCTGACCCGGATGAAGTCCTCACCGCTGCGCACGAATACCGTGGCCACGCCGCCGGACATCTGCTTGAACTCATCTACTTCGGTGAAGTTGTTGTTGAGCACTTCGCCACGCAGCAACAGGCTCGGCGTCTGTACCCCGGCCACGGTGACCTGCTGATCGGCCTGCACACTCAACCCGGCGCTGAAGCGCTTTTCAAACAGCCCCGTCAAACGTTGGGTGCTCTCGCGCAACGTGCTGTGGAAGGTATTGAGTTGGTCGGCGAGCAAACGCGCTTCGCTGGCCAGGTGCTCCTCGCGGGTATCGAGGTTGGCGGAGTCGAGGGAACGCAAGGCGAAAACGGTACTGCCGCTGATGACGACAGCCAAAATCACCGCTAATGCGAGGCCTAGCTGTGAGGCAATCCGGGCGCGAGGTTGAGACATGAGGGCTCCTGGCCGAGGCCAGGATCATCCTGATCTCATAGCGCTGCTCGGCAAATTATCTGGTGGGTAGCGTTGGTGCACGATGGTTCCAACACACCTACTTCGGCGGGCGCGAGCAATACTTGAGCGAAACGTATGGGTATCACGCAAACGATTGCATGAACGGCCTGCAGCCACTCAGTCGAGGCGCTCTACCGCGGGTAAAACCATGGCCTGCACTTCGCCCTGGAGAAAATCCGCCAGGCGCCGCAAGCGCTCGCCGCGGGGGCGTGTTTTTGGCCACACCAGGTAATAGCTTTCCCCACTCGCCACCGCCGTCGGCCACGGCAGGCTCAACCGCCCCTGGGCCACGTCCTCGGCCACCATCAGCAAATCCCCAATGGACACGCCATACCCCCGCGCGGCGGCGATCATGCCCAACTCCAGGGTATCGAACACCTGCCCGCCCTTGAGCGATATCTGGGATGACAGGCCCATGCGCTCCAGCCAGTTGCGCCAGTCACGCCGGTCGGGGGTGGGGTGCAGTAATTCGGCGCTGGCCAGGCGCGCGGCATCCCATGGCCCATCCTCCAGCAGGTTCGGGGCGCCGACAGGGATCAGCAATTCGGGAAACAGGTAGCACGCCTCCCAATCCGCCGGGAAATGCCCGTAGCTCAGCAACACCGCACAGTCGAACGGCTCCTGGTTGAAGTCGACCTCATCCACGTTCATCCAGGCACTTGTCAGTTGCACCTCATTGCCCGGCTGTAACGCCCGGAAACGACTCAGCCGCGCCAACAGCCAGCGCATGGTCAGGGTCGACGGCGCCTTCATGCGCAGGATGTCATCTTCAGCATTCAGGGTATGGCAGGCCCGCTCCAGCGCGGCGAAACCTTCGCGCACGCCGGGCAACAACAGTCGCGCGGCCTCGGTGAGCTGCAAGTTGCGCCCGCTGCGCTGGAACAGGCGGCAGGCGAAATGCTCTTCGAGGGTGCGGATATGCCGGCTCACCGCACTTTGGGTAATCGACAGCTCTTCAGCCGCGCGGGTAAAGGAGTTGTGCCGGGAGGCGGCTTCAAAGGCACGCAGGGCATAAAGCGGAGGAAGACGACGGGACATTAGGAAAGCTCCGACAGCGCAATTTTGCAAAACTACCAGAATCAAACAGGCATGAGTTTTAATCATGCGAACGATCGCTTTTATCCCTTTGTGCAATGGGCTGAGAGCGCCGAGAATCGACCCTCCCCCAACTCTCTGACTTTTCGAGTGTGATGATCATGCAGCATCCGGCACGTACCGAACTCTGGGCCATTCTGCGGCTGTCAGGGCCGTTGATTGCCTCACAGTTGGCGCACATGCTGATGGTGCTGACCGACACCCTGATGATGGCCCGCCTGAGCCCCGAAGCGCTGGCCGGGGGCGGCCTGGGCGCGGCGAGCTATTCGTTTGTGTCGATTTTCTGCATCGGCGTGATTGCCGCCGTCGGCACATTGGTGGCTATCCGTCACGGCGCCGGCGACATTGAAGGCGCCACTCGCCTGACCCAGGCCGGGCTGTGGCTGGCCTGGCTGATGGCGCTTGCGGCAGCCCTGCTGATGTGGAACCTCAAGCCGGTGCTGCTGATGTTCGGCCAGACCGAAACCAATGTGCAGTCGGCGGGGCAATTCCTGACGATGCTGCCGTTCGCCCTGCCCGGCTACCTGAGCTTCATGGCCTTGCGGGGGTTCACCAGCGCTATCGGCAAAGCCACGCCGGTGATGGTGATCAGCCTGGGCGGCACGGTCTTGAATTACCTGCTGAACCACGCGCTGATCGAAGGCATGTTCGGCCTGCCGAAACTCGGCCTGATGGGCATTGGCCTGGTCACCGCCATCGTCGCCAATGGCATGGCGCTGGCGCTGATGTGGTACATCCGCAGCAACCGCGCCTATGCCGCCTACCCGCTGGGCTCCGGCCTGCTGCGCCTCAACACCCGGTACTTGCGCGAGTTATGGCGCCTGGGCCTGCCAATTGGTGGCACCTATGCGGTGGAAGTCGGGCTGTTTGCCTTCGCGGCGCTGTGCATGGGCACCATGGGCAGCACCCAACTGGCGGCGCATCAGATCGCCCTGCAAATCGTCTCGGTGGCCTTTATGGTGCCGGCAGGGATGTCCTACGCGGTGACCATGCGCATCGGTCAGCACTACGGCGCCGGGCAACTGCTGCAGGCGCGCATGGCGGGGCGCGTCGGGATTGGATTTGGGGCGACGGTGATGTTGGGATTTGCCGTGGTGCTGTGGTTGTTTTCCGACCCGCTGATCGGGCTGCTGATCGACCATGACAACCCGGCGTTCCACGACGTGATCGTCCTGGCCGTCAGCCTGCTGGCCGTCGCCGCCTGGTTCGAACTGTTCGACGGCGTGCAAACCATCGCCATGGGCTGCATTCGCGGGCTCAAAGACGCCAAGACCACCTTCCTGATTGGCGCGGGTTGCTATTGGTTGATCGGCGCACCCTCGGCCTGGTTGATGGCCTTTACCCTGGGCTGGGGGCCGACGGGCGTGTGGTGGGGCCTGGCGCTGGGCCTGGCCTGCGCGGCGGTGAGCCTGACCTGGGCGTTTGAAGCGAAGATGAAACGGATGATTCGCCAGGAGCCGCCCATACATCCTGCATTTCATGCCGCACAGACAGAGTAAAAGCCTGACCAGATCAAAATGTGGGAGCGGGCTTGCTCGCGAATGCGCTGGATCAGTCGATAGATTCGGTGACTGACACTCCGTATTCGCGAGCAAGCCCGCTCCCACATTTTATTGGGTTTGCAGATCAGCCCAGCAGCGCCTGCTGGCTTTTGCCGAAGGTCAGGTACTCCACCAACTCCGGCAGCGGCAACGGCTTGCTGATCAGATACCCCTGGGCCTGATCGCAGCCGAATAATCTCAGCAAGGCAAGTTGCTCCGGGGTCTCCACGCCTTCGGCCACCACTTCCAGGTTGAGGTTGTGGGCCAGGTTGATCATCGCGTGCACCAGCTTGCGGTTCTCCTCGCGCTCTTCCATGCCACCGACAAAGCTCTTGTCGATCTTCAACAAGGCAATCGGCAGGCTGTTGAGGTGCACGAACGATGAGAAACCGGTGCCGAAGTCATCCAGCGAAAACCGCACACCGAGGCGGCCGAGGGCGTCCATGGTCTGCTTGACCAGGTCACTGCGGCGCATCACCGCGGTTTCGGTGAGCTCGAACTCCAACCATTGCGCGTCCACGCCGCGTTCGGTGATCAGCCGGCTGAGGGTGGAGAGCAACTGGCCGTCCTGAAACTGGCGGAACGACAGGTTCACCGCCATATGCAGCGGTGGCAGGCCGCGCTCGCGCAGGTCTTGCATGTCACGCAGGGCCCGGGAAATTACCCAGTAACCCAGCGGCACGATCAAGCCACTTTGCTCGGCCAGGGGCACAAATTCGCTGGGCGGCAACAGGCCACGTTCGCCGTGACGCCAGCGCACCAGGGCTTCCAGGCCGACGATATGGCCATCGTCCAGGTCCAGGCGCGGCTGGTAATGCAGCTCCAGCTCATCACGGCGCAAGGCGCGGCGCAGTTCGGTTTCCAGGTCGGCGAGGCTGCGGGCGTTGCGGTTGATGCGTTCGTTGAAGATATGAAAGGTGCAGCCCTGGGTACTCTTGGCTTGCTGCATGGCGATATGCGCGTGCCACATCAGCGGGTCGGCACCGGCGCGGGCGCGGGCATGTGCTACCCCCAGGCTGCAGCCGATCAGCAGGCTTTCGCCGTCCACCCAGTAGGGTTCGGCCATCACTTCGGTGATGCGCTCGGCCATCCACTCGGCACGCTGGGGCGCGCGGCGGGTGTCGATCAGCAAGGCGAATTCGTCGCTGCCCAGGCGTGCCAGTTGGTCCCCGGCCTCAAGCTGGCTCTTGAGCCGCGAGACCACTTGCAGGATCAGCCGGTCGCCGGCCTGGTGGCCGAGGGCGTCGTTGGCATGGCGAAAGTTGTCGAGGTCCAGGTGACCGAGGGCCAGGCCGCGCCCCTCATTCTCGGCCAGCCGCGCCGTCAGCAGGGTCTGGAAGCCCTGGCGGTTGGCGATGCCGGTGAGCGGGTCCTGCTCGGCCAGGCGTTGCAGGGTGTTTTCCAGCACGCCGCGCTCGCGCACGTGGCGCAAACAGCGGCGCAGGGTATCGGCGTCCACTGCATCGCGAACCAGCCAATCGCTGACGCCCAACGGCGAAACCAGCGGCTCCTGTTCCAACAGCAACACGCACGGCAGGCTGCAACGGCCAGGGCCGGGTTGCAGACCCGGCGTGGTCAACAGCACGGCGCTGTGGTCGTCGTCGAACAGACGACTTACGGAGTCCCAGTTTGGTGCACTGATCAGCACAGCCCCATCGCCCATCGGCGCCAGGCACTCGCGCAACAACGCTGCCCACTCAGGCATATCGGCCAGTAGCAGCAAACGCAAGGGTTCGACAGGCGTAGACAAGCTAGCTCCCTAGACTCTGCAAAATTTCGTTGGCGGCGGGCATTATGACGTGCGGCCTGATAATCACCAATGATAGGGGTTATCAAATACGCAAAGTGTAAACATTAGTCTCAAACAACCCCGACATCCTGCGGCAAACTATCAAAACCGGCAAATTTAGATCGAGTGGTACGTCACACTGTCGTTCTGTGAGAGCAGAATCCTGCCAGCCTGTTAAAATGCCCGCCCTTTTGAATAACGACTCCCTGAATTCTGTATGTCCCGACTCAATCCCCGGCAGCAAGAAGCCGTGAACTACGTCGGCGGCCCTCTATTGGTGCTCGCCGGTGCCGGTTCCGGCAAGACCAGCGTGATCACCCGCAAGATCGCGCACCTAATCCAGAGCTGCGGCATCCGCGCCCAGTACATCGTCGCCATGACCTTTACCAACAAGGCGGCGCGGGAAATGAAAGAGCGCGTCGGTACCCTGCTCAAGGGTGGCGAAGGCCGTGGCCTCACCGTGTGCACCTTCCACAACCTGGGGCTGAACATCATCCGCAAGGAGCATGCGCGGTTGGGCTACAAGCCAGGTTTCTCGATCTTCGACGAAACCGACGTCAAAGCCCTGATGACCGACATCATGCAGAAGGAATACGCGGGCGACGACGGCGTGGACGAGATCAAGAACATGATCGGCGCCTGGAAAAACGACCTGATCCTGCCCGCCGAAGCCCTGGAAGCCGCGCGCAACCCCAAGGAGCAGACCGCCGCCATCGTCTACACCCATTACCAGCGCACCCTCAAGGCGTTCAATGCGGTGGACTTCGACGACCTGATCCTGCAGCCGGTCAAGCTGTTCCAGGAACACGCCGACATCCTCGAAAAATGGCAGAACAAGGTGCGCTACCTGCTGGTGGACGAATACCAGGACACCAACGCCAGCCAGTACCTGCTGGTGAAGCTGCTGATCGGCAAGCGCAACCAGTTCACCGTGGTGGGCGACGATGACCAGTCGATCTACGCCTGGCGCGGCGCCCGCCCGGAAAACCTGATGCTGCTCAAGGTCGACTACCCGTCCTTGAAAGTGGTGATGCTGGAGCAGAACTACCGCTCCACCAGCCGCATCCTGCGTTGCGCCAACGTGCTGATTTCGAACAACCCCCACGAGTTTGAAAAACAGCTGTGGAGCGAGATGGGCCACGGCGACGAGATCCGCGTGATCCGCTGCCGCAACGAAGATGCCGAAGCCGAGCGCGTGGCCGTCGAACTGCTCACGCTGCACTTGCGTACCGACCGGCCCTACAGCGACTTTGCGATCCTGTATCGCGGCAACTACCAGGCCAAGCTCATCGAGCTGAAGTTGCAGCACCACCAGATTCCCTATCGTTTGTCGGGCGGCAACAGCTTTTTCGGACGCCAGGAAGTGAAAGACCTGATGGCCTACTTCCGTCTGATCGTAAACCCGGACGATGACAACGCCTTCCTGCGTGTCATCAACGTGCCGCGCCGCGAAATCGGCTCCACCACCCTGGAAAAGCTCGGCAACTACGCCACCGAACGCAAGATCTCGATGTACGCCGCCACCGACGAAATCGGCCTGGGCGAACACCTCGACACGCGCTTCACCGATCGCCTGTCGCGCTTCAAGCGCTTCATGGACAAGGTACGCGAGCAGTGCGCCGGCGAAGACCCGATCAGCGCCCTGCGCAGCATGGTCATGGATATCGACTATGAAAACTGGCTGCGCACCAACAGCTCCAGCGACAAGGCCGCGGACTACCGCATGGGCAACGTCTGGTTCCTGATCGAAGCGCTGAAGAACACCCTGGAAAAAGACGAAGACGGCGAGATGACCGTCGAGGACGCCATCGGCAAGCTGGTGCTGCGCGACATGCTCGAACGCCAGCAGGAAGAGGAAGACGGCGCCGAAGGTGTACAGATGATGACCTTGCATGCGTCCAAGGGCCTGGAATTCCCCTACGTGTTCATCATGGGCATGGAAGAGGAAATCCTCCCGCACCGCTCCAGCATCGAAGCCGACACCATCGAGGAAGAACGGCGCCTGGCCTACGTGGGCATTACCCGCGCACGTCAGACCCTGGCCTTCACCTTTGCCGCCAAGCGCAAGCAGTACGGCGAAATCATCGATTGTGCCCCCAGCCGGTTCCTCGATGAGCTGCCGCCGGACGACCTGGCGTGGGAAGGCAATGACGACACCCCGACCGAGGTGAAGGCCGTTCGCGGCAACACCGCCCTGGCGGATATACGCGCGATGTTAAAGCGCTAGAATCGACTACTTTTTAATCTACTTTCGGCGCTTGTTGCGCCACCAGAGGAAGCTTTCCGTGGAAGCACTGCACAAGAAAATTCGCGAAGAAGGCATCGTGCTTTCCGATCAGGTACTCAAGGTCGACGCCTTTCTGAACCACCAGATCGACCCGGCGCTGATGAAGCTGATCGGCGACGAATTCGCCGCGCTGTTCAAGGACTCGGGCATCACCAAGATCGTCACCATCGAGGCCTCAGGCATCGCCCCGGCGATCATGACGGGCCTGAACCTTGGCGTACCGGTGATTTTTGCGCGCAAGCAGCAATCCCTGACCCTGACCGAAAACCTGCTGTCGGCGACGGTGTATTCCTTCACCAAGAAAACCGAAAGCACCGTGGCGATCTCCCCGCGCCACCTGACCAGCAGCGACCGCGTGCTGGTGATCGACGACTTCCTGGCCAACGGCAAGGCGTCCCAGGCGCTGATCTCGATCATCAAGCAGGCCGGCGCGACCGTTGCCGGTTTGGGGATCGTGATCGAGAAGTCGTTCCAGGGTGGGCGTGCAGAGCTGGATGCGCAGGGTTATCGGGTTGAGTCGCTGGCACGGGTGAAGTCGCTGGCGGGTGGTGTAGTGACCTTCATCGAGTAATCGCGATTCAAAATGTGGGAGGGGGCTTGCCCCCGATAGCGGTGTATCAGTCACCAGATGTATTGGCTGACCCACTGCTATCGGGGGCAAGCCCCCTCCCACATTTGCCTTGTGTTGGTTTTTAGTGCGCGGTCGCTTGTAAGCCGGCGAGCAGCAGGCGCTGGTAGAGGTCTTCTTTCAGGCCCTCCGGCTTATCCAGGCGCATCCGTTTCAGATGCTCTGGAAACGCTTCCGGCTCCGGCGCATCCAGTGCCGCCTTGCCCAGCTCCAGAATCTCCGTCAGCTTGAATTTGCTCTTGAGCCAGTTCAACGCCCGCAACAGATCCCGCTCCTCATCGGTAAAGTCACTGCCCAACGGATACTCCGGAAACAACCGGCGATGCCGCGCCTGAATGCCCTTGAGCCGCTCCGGCGTGTTGTCGGCAAAGCGCGGGGCCAGCTTGAAATCCTTGGGCAACTTGCCGGCCTTTTGCGCCTGCTCGATCAAGTCGGCCTGGAAACGTGAGTCGCTGACATTGAGCAATGCCTCGATCACCTGGGCATCTGTCTGCCCACGTAGATCGGCGATTCCATACTCGGTGATGACGATATCCCGCAGGTGCCGGGGGATCGTGCAATGGCCATATTCCCAGACAATATTGGAACTGACCTCCCCCGCCGACTCGCGCCAGCTGCGCAGGATCAGGATCGAGCGCGCGCCCTCCAGCGCATGCCCCTGGGCCACGAAGTTGTACTGCCCGCCCACACCGCTGAGCACGCGGCCGTCCTCCAACTGGTCGGCCACACCGGCGCCGAGCAGTGTCACCATGATCGCGCTGTTGATAAATCGCGCATCCAGGCGCTGCAAACGCTTGAGCTGTTCCTGGCCGTACAGCTCGTTGATGTAGCTGATGCGGGTCATGTTGAATTCGAGGCGCTTGGCGTGGGTCATTTCCTGCAGGCGCTGGTAAAAACTGCGCGGCCCGAGGAAGAAACCGCCGTGGATCGAAATGCCATCGGCCTGCGCGGCATCATCGATCAAGCCAGCGTTTGCCTGCTCCTGGGTCGCCACATCCGGGTAGACCTTACGGCGGATAATGCCGGCGTCCGCCAGCACCAGCAGGCCGTTGACGAACATTTCGCTGCAACCATAGAGGCCACGGGCGAAGGGTTCTACGCCACCTTCACGGCTGATCAACGGCGCCCACTGGTACACATCCAGGTCCGTCAGCAGCAGGCGGTAGGCTTCGTTGTCGGCCTGGCGGGCCAGGAGTGCGGCGGTCAGCGCATCGCCCATCGAGCCGATGCCAATCTGCAAGGTGCCGCCATCGCGCACCAGGGTGCTGGCATGCAGGCCGATAAAGTGGTCTTGGAAACCCACTGGCATGTTCGGCGTGGAGAACAGCGTGGTGCTGTCCTTTTCATCGAGCAGGTAGTCGAATTCATCTATGCCCAATTCAGCATCGCCGGGCATGTAGGGCAAATCACTGTGGACTTGGCCGACCACCAGGATGGTTTCCCCGGCGGCACGGCGCTTGGCGATCATGGGCAACAGGTCGAGGGTGATATCGGGGTTGCAGCTCAGGCTCAGGCGGTCGGGATGCTCGGCGCTGCTGGCCACCAGTTGCGCCACCAGGTTGAGGCCGGCGGCGTTGATGTCGCGGGCAGCATAGCTGTAGTTGCTGCTCACGTAATCCTGCTGCGCCTGTTCGCTGTGCAGCAGGCTGCCGGGCTGCATGAAGAACTGCTGCACGCGGATATTCGCCGGCAGCTTGTCCTGGTGCAGGTCGGCGAGGAAATCCAACTCGGGGTAATCGCCAAACACGCGCTCGATAAAGGGTTCGAGAAAGCGCTTCTGCAAGCCGTCCCCCAGGGTCGGCCGGCCCAGGCTCAGCGCGGTGTAGATCGTCAGCGCCCGCTCCGGCAGCTTGGCGATGCGCCGGTACAGCGCATTGGCGAACAGGTTCGGCTTGCCCAAACCCAGGGGCATGCCCATGTGGATATGCGCCGGCAACCGCGCCAGTACGTCGTCCACTGCTTGCTCGATTGAACACAACTGCACCATCCGACCCTCCTGAACATTCCATGATTAGGGGTTGGACCGAGCTTGCCGGGTCTTTGCTGCAAAGAACAGCCTCGAAAACCAAATGCGCCGCACAAAAAAGCCGCTCGTAAGCGGCTTTTTTGACGAGGATCGGCGGGTTACAGGCCGGACATCTTCTTGATCGCGCCTTTCAGGTCATCATCCGAGCAATCCGCGCAGGTGCCTTTGGGCGGCATGGCGTTGATGCCGGTGATCGCCTTGGCCAGGATGCCGTCGAGGCCGCCCTGGTGGTCGGCGCGTTCTTTCCAGGCGGCGGTGTCGCCGATTTTCGGCGCGCCCAACAGGCCGGTACCGTGGCAGGCGTTGCAGTGCTTGGCGATGATCTCATCCGGCGTTTTCGCAGCGCCTCCACCGGCAGCGACCGCCACTTCCATGCCCTTGCACTCCTGGCCCTGGACGCAGACCTGGCCGACCGGCTCCAGGCGCTTGGCAATTTCATCGTTAACAGTCGCAGCCTGAGCGCTGACAGCCCATAGGGCCAGTAAGGTTGCTGGTGCAGCCAGCATTTTCATAATTAGGTTCACGCGTTCACCCTCAATGGTGGCTATTCACGCCTGCGGCCACGGTTTCGCAGGCGGCGAAAGTATAACGGTTAGCCCGCCGGGCCGAAACAACCCTATTAAATAAAGGGAGATTCGGCTTCGCGGATACAGCTGCGGGTACCTCTGCAACGCTGGCAGGGCGCCTCTTCTGTTAAAAGTTCGCGGGTGTGGCTGCGCTGATTAGTCGCGCCGGCACGTCGAACGGGTTGCGAAAACGATGCGGCTTGGTGCTTTCAAAGTAGTAGCTATCGCCAGCTTCGAGCACAAAAGTTTCAACACCGACCACCAACTCCAGGCGACCTTCCACCAGAATCCCGGTTTCCTCGCCTTCGTGGGTGAGCATTTCTTCGCCCGTGTCGGCGCCCGGCGGGTAGATCTCGTTGAGAAACGCAATCGCCCGGCTGGGGTGCGCGCGACCTACCAGTTTCATGGTCACGGCGCCGTCGGAGATGTCGATCAGCTCATTGGCTTTATAGACGATCTGCGTCGGTATTTCCTGGAGGATCTCCTCGGAAAAGAACTCGACCATGGACATGGGGATGCCGCCCAGCACCTTGCGCAAGGAGCTGATCGAGGGGCTGACACTGTTTTTTTCGATCATCGAAATGGTGCTGTTGGTGACACCCGCGCGCTTGGCGAGCTCGCGCTGGGAAAGACCCTTCAGTTTACGGATGGATTGCAGTCGTTCGCCGACGTCCAATGCAGGAGCCTCCTAGGATTCAGGCTTTGTTGTAATTGAGCGTTATCATGGCGACAGCGTTCAGTATTTACAACACTTGGGCCTAAATCCCGGGCAGCTGCATTCGTACGCGGCGATCAAGCGCCGGAATAGAGCCTTGGCACCCGGCGCAGGTTGCAGAAGATCTGGTAAGGAATGGTTTCGGCGGCGACCGCAATGTCACTGGCGAGGATGTTTTTGCCCCACAGCTCCACGGTCGAACCAAGACCGGCCTGCGGCACGTCGGTGAGGTCGATGCACAGCATGTCCATCGAAACACGCCCCAACAATTGGCTGCGCTGGCCCGCCACCAGCACCGGCGTACCGGTCGGCGCATGGCGCGGGTAGCCATCGGCATAACCCATGGCAACCACGCCGATGCGCATCGGTTTTGGCGTGATGAACTTGGCGCCATAGCCCACCGGCTCGCCGGCCGGCAGCTCACGCACGCAGATGACTTTCGACTCCAGGGTCATCACCGGCTGTAAACGTGCGGCGATGGCCTGGTCTTCACCAAACGGCGTCGCACCGTAGAGCATGATGCCTGGGCGCACCCAGTCGCTGGACACACTCGGCCAGCCCATCACCGACGGTGAGTTGCGTAGGCTGACCTCCGCCGACAAGCCCTGGCGCGCCGCGTCGAACACCGCCACTTGCTCATTGCTGCGTACGCAATCGAGTTCATCGGCGCGGGCGAAGTGGCTCATCAATACGATCTTCGCCACTTTGCCGCTGGCCAGCAGGCGCTGATAGGCCTCGTGATAATCCTTGGGGTGCAGGCCGACGCGGTGCATGCCCGAATCCAGCTTGAGCCAGATAGTCAGCGGCTTGCTCAACACAGCCTGTTCGATTGCCTCCAGCTGCCACAACGAATGCACCACGCACCAGAAGTCATGCTCGATGATCAGCGGCAGCTCGTCAGCCTCGAAAAACCCTTCCAGCAACAGCACCGGGGCGCGGATGCCGGCGGCGCGCAGCTCCAATGCCTCCTCGATGCAGGCCACGGCAAACCCATCCGCCTCGGCTTCCAAGGCCTGGGCTACGCGCACGGCACCATGGCCATAGGCGTCGGCCTTGACCACGGCGAGGGCACGGGCACCCGTGACTTCACGGGCCAATTGGTAGTTGTGGCGCAGGGCTTGGAGGTCGATCAGGGCACGGGCAGGACGCATGGCGGCAGGCTTCTAGGCGGCAGAGTGAAGAAAAAACCGGCACCGACAGACAGCATCGGCACCGGGAGAGGGATCATTGTTTAAGGCAGCGCAGCCACGACGGACAGCTCTACCAGGATTTCCGGCTCGCACAATTTGGCTTCAACCGTAGCGCGGGCCGGTGCGACGCCTTTGGGCAGCCAGGTGTCCCACACCGCGTTCATGTCGGCAAAGTCGGCATCAATGTCTTTCAGGTAGATCGTCACCGACAGCAGCTTGGTTTTGTCGGTGCCGGCCAGGTCCAGCAAACGCTCGATATTGGCCAGGGTTTCACGGGTTTGCTGTGCAATCCCGGCGTTCAGGTCGTCACCGACTTGCCCGGCCAGGTACACCGTACCGCTGTGGACAACGATCTGGCTCATGCGCTCATTGGTGAGCTGGCGCTGGATTGACATGTCGTGCGGACTCCTGGTGGTTGCCATAACGGGAAATATCGAGGCCTTCGGCGCTGATCTGCGGGGTCTTCTTCGCCATCAGGTCAGCCAGCAAGCGGCCGGAGCCACAGGCCATAGTCCAACCGAGGGTGCCGTGACCGGTATTCAGGAACAGGTTCTTGAACGGGGTGCCACCGACAATCGGCGTGCCGTCGGGTGTGGTCGGGCGCAGGCCGGTCCAGAAACTGGCTTCGGCCAAATTGCCGCCCTGAGGATAAAGGTCGTTGACGATCATCTCCAGGGTTTCACGTCGACGCGGGTTAAGCGACAGGTCAAAACCGGCTATTTCAGCCATGCCACCGACGCGGATGCGGTTGTCGAAACGGGTGATCGCGACCTTGTAGGTCTCGTCCAGGATGGTCGACGTCGGCGCCATCGCCGGGTTGGTGATCGGCACGGTCAGCGAATAGCCCTTGAGCGGGTACACCGGCGCCTTGATCCCCAGCGGCTTGAGCAGCTTCGGCGAGTAGCTGCCGAGGGCCAGTACGTAACGGTCGGCAGTTTCCAGCTTGCCGTCGACCCATACGCCGTTGACGCGGTCGCCGGCGTAATCGAGGCGCTGGATATCCTGGTCAAAGCGGAACTCCACACCCAGCTGCTTGCACATGTCGACCAGGCGCGTGGTGAACATCTGGCAGTCGCCGGTCTGGTCGTTCGGCAGGCGCAGGGCACCGGCGAGGATATCGGTGACGCTGGCCAGGGCCGGCTCGACGCGGGCAATGCCGGCGCGGTCAAGCAATTCGAACGGCACGCCGGACTCTTTCAGCACGGCGATATCCTTGGCCGCGCCATCCAGCTGGGCCTGGGTGCGGAACAGTTGGGTAGTCCCCAGGCTGCGGCCTTCGTAGGCAATGCCGGTCTCGGCGCGCAGTTCATCGAGGCAATCACGGCTGTACTCCGACAGCCGCACCATGCGCTCCTTGTTCACCGCATAGCGGCTGGCGGTGCAGTTGCGCAGCATCTGCGCCATCCACAGGTATTGATCGATATCGGCGGTGGCCTTGATCGCCAGCGGCGCATGGCGCTGCAGCAGCCACTTGATGGCCTTGAGCGGCACGCCCGGCGCGGCCCAGGGCGAGGCATAGCCTGGGGACACCTGGCCGGCGTTGGCGAAGCTGGTTTCCATGGCGGCGGCGGGTTGGCGGTCGACCACAACCACTTCAAAACCGGCCCGAGCCAAATAGTAGGCACTGGTCACACCAATGACGCCGCTACCCAAGACCAGAACGCGCATTTTTATATCCTCATCGCGGGCTTCGCCGCTGACGTGTGTTATTCGAGCAATGATGTGCGCAGTGTAAAAAACAATCTCCAGTGCATTTCACTATATAACTGCCTATATTTGGCGACAATTCTCGGCAAAAACCCTTTTCACAGAGGCGTATCCCCTATGCGTACCAACACCCAGACCAAGCGGGAGCTGGACAAGATCGACCGCAATATCCTGCGCATCCTGCAAGCCGACGGGCGCATTTCGTTCACGGAGCTGGGGGAAAAGGTCGGCCTGTCGACCACGCCCTGCACCGAGCGGGTCCGTCGCCTGGAGCGCGAGGGGATCATCATGGGTTACAACGCACGGCTGAACCCGCAGCATTTGAAGGGGAGTTTGCTGGTATTTGTAGAGATCAGCCTGGATTACAAGTCCGGCGACACCTTTGAGGAATTCCGCCGCGCCGTGCTCAAACTGCCCCATGTTCTGGAGTGCCACCTGGTGTCAGGGGACTTCGACTACCTGGTAAAAGCGCGGATTTCCGAGATGGCGTCGTACCGCAAATTGCTCGGCGATATCTTGCTCAAGCTGCCTCACGTGCGCGAATCCAAGAGCTATATCGTGATGGAAGAGGTGAAGGAGAGCCTGAGCCTGCCCATTCCCGACTGACTAGCTGACACAACTCAGTCAAAATGTGGGAGGGGGCTTGCCCCCGATTACGGTACATCAGTCACCGAATCAGTGCCTGACACACAGCTATCGGGGGCAAGCCCCCTCCCACATTTTGACAGCAGACATCAGTCAGACCAACACCTGCCGGGTGCTCGCCATGTACTCATGGATCTGCTTCTCCACCCGCGGGTGAATCAGCTCCACCGGCCGCCGCCCATTGGGGCATGGCAGGGTCTTGGTAGTGCCGAACAGCCGGCAGATCAGCGGGCGTTCGTCGTACACCGTGCAGCCTTGGGGGCCGAGGTGCACACAGTTCAGCTCATCCATGGCCGCGTCCTGCTCGGCAGCGGTCTTGCGCGGCAGGCGCGACATTTCCTCGGGCGAAGTAGTCACCGGGCCACAGCAATCGTGGCAACCGGGGACGCACTCGAACGAAGGAATCTGCCTGCGCAGCGCGCTGATTTTCTGACTGTTGCAACTCATGGACACACATACCCAACCGCGAATAGGCGTGGATTCTGACGTAAAACGCCCTGCGCAGACAGCTTCGTCCGACCGCTGTATCCTGCGTCAAATTTTCCAAACAGGGATGCTCCCCATGACCGCCAGCGCCCGGCACACCGCTTCCTACTACGCCGCCAGCAGCGTGCCGCAGCCCGACTACCCGGTGTTGACGGGCGAGGTGAGCGCCGATGTGTGCGTGATCGGCGGTGGGTTTTCCGGGCTCAACACCGCCCTGGAGCTGGCTGAGCGCGGCTTTAGCGTGGTGCTGCTGGAGGCGCGCAAGATCGCCTGGGGTGCCAGTGGGCGTAACGGCGGCCAGCTGATTCGCGGCGTCGGCCACGGCCTGGACCAGTTTGCCAAGGTGATCGGCGCCGACGGCGTGCGCCAGATGAAGCTGATGGGCCTGGAAGCCGTGGAAATCGTGCGCGAGCGCGTCGAGCGCTACCAGATCCCCTGCGACCTGACCTGGGGCTACTGCGACCTCGCCAACAAGCCCCGCGACCTGCACGGCCTGGCCGAAGACGCCGAAGAACTGCGCAGCCTCGGCTATCGCCATGAAGTGCGCCTGCTGCAAGCGGCGCAGATGAGCAGCGTGATCGGCTCCGAGCGCTACGTGGGCGGCATGATCGACATGGGCTCAGGCCATTTGCACCCGTTGAACCTGGCGCTGGGCGAAGCCGCCGCCGCGCAGCAGTTGGGCGTGCAACTGTTCGAGCAGTCAGAAGTGACACGCATCGACTACGGCCCCGAGGTCAAGGTACACACCGCCCAGGGCAGCGTGCGCGCCACCACGCTGGTGCTGGCCTGCAACGCCTACCTGAACGGGCTGAACCCACACCTGAGCGGCAAGGTGCTGCCCGCCGGTAGCTACATCATCGCCACCGAACCCTTGAGCGCGGCGCAAGCCGCCAACCTGTTGCCGCAGAATATGGCGGTGTGTGACCAGCGCGTGACGGTGGATTACTTCCGCCTGTCCGCCGACCGCCGTCTGCTGTTCGGCGGTGCCTGCCACTATTCCGGGCGCGACCCCAAGGACATCGGCGCCTACATGCGGCCGAAGATGCTGCAGGTGTTCCCGCAACTGGCCGACGTGAAGATCGACTATCAATGGGGCGGCATGATCGGCATCGGCGCCAACCGCCTGCCGCAAATCGGCCGCCTGGCGGACCAGCCCAATGTGTATTACGCCCAGGCCTACGCCGGCCATGGCCTCAACGCCACGCACCTGGCAGGCAAGCTGCTGGCCGAAGCCATCAGCGGCCAGCAACAGGGGCGTTTCGACCTGTTCGCCCAGGTGCCGCACATCACCTTCCCCGGTGGCAAACACCTGCGCTCGCCGTTGCTGGCACTGGGAATGCTCTGGCACCGCCTCAAAGAGCTGCTCTGACTAATCGCGCCAGAAGGGTTTCAAGCCTTCCTGGCGCGCCTGTTCAGCCGTCAAGCCGACGTCGCGCAGTTGCTCGCGGGTCAGGTGCAGCAGGGCCTGGCGCGTGTGGCGGCGGTGCCAGAACAGGTTCCAGCGGCTGATCTCGCGCGGCGATGTCGCGCGCTCCTGCCCTGCCTGCAATTCCTGACTGTGTAACATCAGCCGCACATCGCTCATGCCGTTCATTTTGCTGCCCCTCATTTGCCTGTTGCCATGAGTGACTAGAATGAGCGCGGGGGCAAAACCATTACAGATTCAACCAATCTTTATTAAATCCATACAGATACTGCCTGTGTGCGGCTGAATCGTGTATTTTCAGCCTATCTGTAATGGTCCACTGTGAGCAGCCGCCATGACCCTGTACGTCAACCTCGCCGAATTATTGGGCACGCGCATCGAACAGGGCTTCTATCGCCCCGGCGACCGACTGCCCTCCGTGCGCGCCTTGAGCGTTGAACATGGGGTGAGCCTGAGCACCGTGCAGCAGGCGTACCGGTTGCTGGAAGACAACGGCCTGGCAATGCCCAAGCCCAAATCCGGTTATTTCGTGCCGGTAGGTCGGGAGTTGCCGGCCTTGCCTGAAGTAGGCCGCCCAGCCCAACGCCCGGTGGAAATTTCGCAGTGGGACCAAGTGCTGGAGCTGATTCGCGCAGTACCGCGCAAAGACGTGATACAGATGGGTCGTGGCATGCCGGATGTATTGTCGCCAACCCTGAAACCCCTGCTTCGCAGCCTCGCCCGCGTCAGTCGGCGCCAGGACCTGCCAGGCCTGTATTACGACAATATCCTCGGCTGTATGGAACTGCGTGAGCAAATTGCCCGGCTGTCATTGGATTCCGGCTGCCAGCTGACCGCCGAAGACATCGTGATCACCACCGGTTGCCATGAGGCGCTTTCCGCCAGCATCCATGCGATCTGCGAACCGGGGGACATCGTGGCGGTGGACTCGCCCAGCTTCCACGGCGCCATGCAGACCCTTAAAGGCCTGAGCATGAAAGCCCTGGAAATTCCTACGGACCCTATCACCGGCATCAGCCTCGAAGCCCTGGAACTGGCGCTGGAACAGTGGCCGATCAAGGTGATCCAGCTGACCCCCAACTGCAACAACCCCCTGGGCTACATCATGCCGGAGGCGCGCAAACGCGCGCTGCTGACCCTGGCCCAGCGCTTCGACGTGGCAATTATCGAAGACGATGTGTACGGCGAACTGGCCTACAGCTACCCGCGCCCGCGCACCATCAAATCCTTCGACGAAGACGGCCGCGTGCTGCTGTGCAGCTCGTTCTCGAAAACCCTGGCGCCCGGCCTGCGCATTGGCTGGGTCGCGCCAGGGCGTTACCTGGAGCGGGTACTGCACATGAAATACATCAGCACCGGATGCACCGCCACGCAACCGCAGATCGCAATTGCCGAGTTTCTCAAAGGTGGGCATTTCGAACCACATTTGCGCCGGATGCGCACCCAATACCAGCGTAATCGCGACTTGATGCTCGATTGGGTCAGCCGTTATTTCCCGACAGGCACCCGCGCCAGCCGCCCCCAAGGCAGTTTCATGCTGTGGATCGAACTGCCGGAAGGCTTCGATACCCTCAAGCTCAACCGCATTTTGGTGGAGCAAGGCGTACAGGTGGCGGTGGGCAGCATTTTTTCCGCATCGGGAAAATACCGGAACTGCCTGCGCATGAACTACGCTGCCAAGCCGACCGCGCAGATTGAAGAGGCCGTGCGCAAGGTCGGCGCCGCCGCGAGCAAACTGCTGGCCGAGGCGGCGGACTGACCTTTCGCGGCAAATTGCCGTCATATGCCGACAACCGCCCTGATCTGGAAGCGATGCCCTTGATGATTCGACGGCTTTTACCGTTCTGCCTGTTGGGCGCCCTGACACTCGGCGGTTGCGCCACGGTGAGTACACCGCGCATCCCCAGCGACGCCCTGCCCGCTGCGCAATCCTCGTTCGGCCGCTCGATCCAGGCCCAGGCCGCGCCCTACCAAGGGCGCTCGGGCTTTCGCCTGCTGCCCAACAGCAGCGAAGCCTTCATGGCCCGCGCCGAACTGATCCGCAACGCCCAGACCAGCCTCGACCTGCAGTACTACATCGTCCACGACGGCATCAGCACGCGCATGCTGGTGGACGAACTGCTCAAGGCCGCCGACCGCGGCGTTCGCGTGCGCATCCTGCTGGACGACACCACCAGCGACGGCCTCGACCAGATCATCGCCACCCTCGCCGCCCACCCAAAGATCGAGATTCGCCTGTTCAACCCGCTGCACCTGGGACGCAGCACCGGCGTGACGCGGGCCATGGGCCGGCTGTTCAACCTGTCGCTGCAACACCGGCGCATGCACAACAAGCTGTGGTTGGCGGACAACAGCGTGGCCATCGTCGGCGGGCGCAACTTGGGGGATGAGTATTTCGATGCCGAGCCAAGCCTGAACTTCACGGATATCGACATGCTCAGCGTCGGGCCGGTGGCCGAGCAACTCGGCCACAGTTTCGATCAGTACTGGAACAGCGCCCTGAGCAAACCCATCGACGATTTTGTCTCCAACGCCCCTTCCAGAGGCGACCTGGCCGCCGCCCGCGTGCGCCTGGAAGCCTCGCTGGCCGAGTCGCGCCAGCAGAACCACGCGCTGTACAACCGCCTGCGCACCTACCAGACGCAACCGCGCATGGAGACCTGGCGCCGCGAACTGATCTGGGCCTGGAACCAGGCACTCTGGGACGCGCCGAGCAAAGTGCTGGCCAAAGCCGACCCGGACCCGCGCCTGTTGCTCACCACTCAGCTGGGCCCGGAGCTTGAGGGCGTCAACCATGAGCTGATAATGATCTCGGCGTACTTTGTGCCGGGGCAGCCTGGGTTGGTGTACCTGACGGGGCGCGCCGATGCCGGCGTGTCGGTGAGCCTGCTGACCAATTCCCTGGAAGCCACGGACGTACCGGCCGTGCATGGCGGTTACGCGCCCTATCGCAAGGCGCTGCTGGAGCACGGGGTGAAACTCTACGAACTGCGCCGCCAACCCGGCGACCCCAGCGCCGGCAGCGGCCCGCACCTGTTCCGGCGCGGCACCTTCCGAGGCTCGGACTCGAGCCTGCACAGCAAGGCAATGATCTTTGACCGGACCAAGTCGTTTATCGGCTCATTCAATTTCGACCCGCGTTCGGTACTGTGGAACACCGAAGTCGGCGTGTTGGTGGACAGCCCCGAGCTCGCGGAGCACGTGCGCAACCTGGCGCTGCAAGGCATGGCGCCGGCCCTGAGCTACGAAGCGAAACTGCAGGATGGCCAAGTGGTGTGGGTAACCGAGGACAACGGCCAGTTGCACACCCTGACCCGTGAGCCGGGCAGTTGGTGGCGCAGGTTCAATGCCTGGTTCGCCACCAGCGTCGGCCTTGAGCGCATGCTCTAGAAGCATCACAGATCAAAAATGTGGGAGGGGCAAGCCCCCTCCCACATTTTGAATGCATTTCAAGGTCAGGCCGGCTGTGCGGCGCCAAATGCCCCTTGGCGCAGTAACAGCACCACCAACCCCAACGCGCCGGCTGCCATCAGCAACGGCAGCGCATGCCCGCTGATCCACTGGCTGCCCGCACCGGCCACCAGCGGGCCGATCAGACAGCCGATGCCCCACAGCTGCGCCACGTGGGCATTGGCGCGCACCAGCGCATCGTCGCGGTAGCGCTCGCCGATCAGGATCAATGACAAGGTAAACAATCCACCGGCACTGGCGCCGAACAGCACCCACACCGGCCAGATCAGCGGCGTGTGCATCAATACCGGAATCGCCAGGCTAGAGCCCAGCAACAGCAGCGCACAACTCAGGAACAAGGTGCGCCGTGGCAGGTAATCCGCCAGCGCACCGATGGGCAGTTGCAGCAGCGCGTCGCCGACCACCACCGTGCTGACCATGGCCAGGGCGACCTCGGCGGTAAAACCTTGTTGCAGGCAATACACCGGCAGCAGCGTCAGAATCATCGCCTCGAACGCCGCGAACAACGCCACCGCCCAGGCAATCGCCGGCAAACTCAGGCAGAAGCGCCACAGTTGCGCGAAGGTCACGCTGAACGATTCGGCACTCGGTGCGCCGGAGCGTCCCAGCAGCAAAAGCGGCGCAACCAGCAGCAACCCTACCCCGACCCAGAAACCGTAGTCGTGGTCGGTGCCGATCAGGCCCAGCAGCAGCGGCCCCGACAGTTGGCTCAAGGCATAACTGCAGCCATACAACGCCACCAGGCGGCCGCGCCACTGCTCGACCACCAGCTGGTTGATCCAGCTTTCGCCGAGGATAAACACGATGGTCAGGATCACCCCGATCATCAGCCGCAGCACCAGCCACACCGGGTAACTGGGCAAAATCGCCAGCAAGCCGATGGACACCGCCCCCGCCCACAGGCACAGGCGCATCAGGTTGGCAGTGCCGAGCCATGAGGCCATGCGGCTGGAGACTTTCGCACCCAGCAACACGCCAAACGCCGGCATGGCCGCCATCACGCCAATCGCGAAGCTGCCGTAACCCCAGCTTTCAAGGCGCAGGGACACCAACGGCATGCTGACGCCCAGCGCCAAGCCAACGCTAAGTACCGAGGCCAGCACGGCGAAATAAGTCGCCCAACGCATTTCCACGCTCCTGTGGATAATTCTTGAGTACACACAAAACAGTGTGGGAGGGGGCTCATGTGGGAGCTGGCTTGCCTGCGATGCAAGCACCTCCGTGTGTCAGTCACACCTCGGTGATGCTATCGCAGGCAAGCCAGCTCCCACACAAGCCCCCTCCCACATTTGGCCTGCAGTGTTGCTTACAGCTTGATCCAGGTCGCCTTCAGCTCGGTGTACTTATCGAAGGCGTGCAGCGACTTGTCGCGACCGTTGCCCGACTGCTTGAAGCCACCAAACGGCGCGGTCATGTCGCCGCCATCGTACTGGTTGACCCACACGCTACCGGCACGCAGGGCCTTGGCGGTCAGGTGCGCCTTGGAGATATCCGCCGTCCACACAGCTGCGGCCAGGCCATATTGGGTGTCGTTGGCGATGGCGATGGCTTCTTCGGCGCTGTCGAAGGTGATCACCGACAGCACGGGGCCGAAGATCTCTTCCTGGGCGATCTTCATGGCGTTGGTTACACCGTCGAAAATCGTCGGTTCGACGTAGGTGCCACCGGTTTCTTCCAGGGTGCGCTTGCCGCCGGCGACCAACTTGGCGCCGTCAGCGTGGCCGGCTTCGATGTACGACAGCACGGTGTTCATCTGCTGGGTGTCCACCAGTGCACCGACGTTGGTCGCCGGGTCCAGCGGGTTGCCTGGCTTCCAGCCCTTGAGGGCCTCGATCACCAGCGGCAGGAATTTATCCTTGATGGAGCGCTCCACCAGCAGGCGCGAGCCGGCGGTGCAGACTTCGCCCTGGTTAAAGGCGATAGCGCCGGCGGCGGATTCAGCGGCGGCTTGCAGGTCCGGCGCGTCGGCGAACACGATGTTCGGGCTCTTGCCGCCCGCTTCCAGCCATACACGCTTCATGTTCGACTCGCCGGAGCGGATCAACAACTGCTTGGCGATCTTGGTGGAACCGGTGAACACCAGAGTATCCACGTCCATGTGCAGAGCCAGCGCGTTGCCCACGGTGTGGCCATAACCCGGCAGCACGTTGAACACGCCCTTTGGAATGCCGGCTTCAACGGCCAGGGCGGCGATGCGGATGGCGGTCAGCGGAGATTTTTCGGACGGCTTGAGGATCACCGAGTTACCGGTGGACAGCGCCGGCCCGAGTTTCCAGCAAGCCATCATCAGCGGGAAGTTCCACGGCACGATGGCACCGACAACACCCACAGGCTCGCGGGTCACCAGACCCAGTTGGTCGTGCGGGGTGGCCGCGACTTCGTCGTAGATTTTGTCGATCGCCTCGCCGCTCCAGCTCAGAGCATTGGCGGCGCCCGGCACGTCGATGCCCAGGGAGTCGCTGATCGGCTTGCCCATATCCAGGGTTTCAAGCAGCGCCAGCTCTTCGGCATTGGCCTTGAGCAGCGCGGCGAAACGGATCATGGTGGCTTTGCGTTTGGCCGGCGCGAGGCGCGACCAGACACCGGAATTAAAGGTGGCGCGGGCATTTTCCACGGCGCGCTGGGCGTCGGCGGCGTCACAGCTGGCAACAGTGGCCAGCAGGCGGCCATCGACCGGGCTGATGCATTCGAAGGTGTCACCGGAAACAGCGGCGGTGTATTCGCCATTGATATAGGCGCGGCCTTCGATCTTCAGATCCTTGGCGCGTTGTTCCCAGTCGGCACGGGTCAGGGTGGTCATGCGAGTGTCCTCCTCTTATTGAATACAAGGGCCAGGTGATGTCCCCCGGCAGCCTCAAAGAATTCTTTGCCCGGCCAGCCTGCTGTTCGGCTCAAGGCAGCTGCCACCCTAAACCAGCGGCTGGGGGTGTTTCAATATATTTGACATAACGCCGGTAAACGCCCTTGCGATGTTCATTTTAATAAACATAGACTTTGGGCTCTCCAACCGCAGGCCAGACGGGACACGCACATGAGCATCCAGGACATCGTCGACTTCAGCCAAGCCAGCACCGCCCCCGAACGCTACCGCCCTGCTGCGGAAAAGATCATCAAGGGCGATCCCGAGCAAACCGTCTACAACCACTACAACAGCCCGTGCGGCCAAATGAGCGCCGGCGTCTGGGAGGGTGAAGTCGGGCAGTGGAAGGTCAACTACACCGAGCACGAGTACTGCGAAATTGTGCAGGGTGTGTCCGTGCTGCGCGATGCCGAGGGCAACGCCAAGACCTTGCGCGCCGGCGACCGCTTCGTGATCCCCGCCGGTTTCAACGGCACCTGGGAAGTACTGGAGCCGTGCCGCAAGATCTACGTGGTGTTCGAGCAGAAAGCCTGATCAATAAATGGCAGGCAAAAAAAAGCCCGACTCGTGAGAGACGGGCTTTTTTTCACAAGGAGGAAAATCAATTACTTGATTTTGCCTTCTTTGTAGATCACGTGCTTGCGAACGCGCGGGTCGAACATTTTCTTTTCGAGCTTGTCCGGGGTAGTACGCTTGTTCTTGTCGGTAGTGTAGAAGTGACCAGTACCGGCGCTAGAGATCATTCGAATCAATTCACGCATGATAAAGCTCCTTAGATCTTGCCAGCGGCGCGGATTTCGGCCAGCACGACAGTGATGCCACGCTTGTCGATGATACGCATACCTTTGGCAGATACACGCAGGCGAACAAAACGTTTCTCTTCTTCAACCCAGAAGCGGTGATGCTGCAGGTTCGGCAGGAAACGACGACGGGTTTTGTTATTTGCGTGGGAAATGTTATTCCCAGTCACCGGACCCTTACCGGTAACTTGACAGACTCTCGACATGCCTCAGCCCTCTAAAACCACATGCCCAACCCGGCATGGGTTGGCCGCTTAATCTCTCAGTCATTTGGCGCCAGGCGCCGCGTTTCTTTAAGGGTCTTACCGGCTACACCTACAGTGAAGGAACCGGGCCCCTAGAAAAGAGCGCTGCTTTATACCAGAAAGACCCCAGTGCAACAACAGCCCGTGTGTTTTTCCTGGCGTAAATCTCGGCGACAGACGCCCGAACCGTTGCCAGGAGGGGCCGCTGTAACAGCCGACCGCTCGTCGCACAGAATCATTTACAGCCCCCGCGCGCGCAGTAATGCGCACGGCGAAACACGCTGAGGCGCCATCAAAACAGCATTTGAAGCAAAAGCACAGGCAAAAATGGGCTAGTCATTTATCAATCAGACCACTACGGTAGGTCTTTTCCAGACTGCACTCGCAGATGGGCCTTCGATCTGCAAAGGAAACCGAACATGCGCCTCGCTGCCCTACCGCTATTGCTAGCCCCTCTCTTTATCGCCCCGCTGGCCAATGCCGCCAGTAACCTGAGCGTCTGCACCGAGGCCAGCCCCGAAGGGTTCGACGTGGTGCAATACAACTCGCTGACCACCACCAATGCCTCGGCCGACGTGCTGATGAACCGCCTGGTGGACTACGACGCAGCCAGCGGCAAGCTGGTGCCAAGCCTGGCGGACAGCTGGGACGTCTCGCCGGATGGCCTGACCTACACCTTCAAGCTGCACCCGGACGTGAAATTCCACCGCACCGAGTATTTCACCCCCAGCCGCACCCTGACCGCCGAAGACGTGCGCTTCAGCTTCGAGCGTATGCTCGACCCGGCCAACCCATGGCACAAGATCGCCCAGAGCGGCTTCCCCCATGCGCAGTCCCTGCAATTACCCACACTGGTCAAAAAGATCGACGCCCTCGACCCGCTGACCGTGCGCTTCACCCTGGACCACGCCGACTCCACGTTCCTCGCGGCCCTGAGCATGGGCTTTGCCTCGATCTACCCAGCGGAATACGCCGACAAACTGCTCAAGGCCGGCACCCCGGAAAAGCTCAATAGCCAGCCGATCGGTACCGGGCCATTCATCTTCAGCCGTTTCCAGAAAGACGCCGTGGTCCGCTATAAGGCCAACCCGGACTACTTCGCCGGCAAACCGGCTGTGGATAACTTGATCTTCGCGATTACCCCGGACGCCAACGTACGCTTGCAGAAACTCAAGCGCGATGAATGCCAGATCGCCCTGTCGCCCAAGCCCCTGGATGTGGGCGAGGCCGAGAAAGAACCCGCGCTCAAGGTAGAAAAAACCGCAGCGTTCATGACCGCTTTCGTGGCCATCAACAGCCAGCACCCGCCGCTGGACAAGCCCGAAGTGCGCCAGGCGATCAACCTGGCCTTCGACAAGGCCAGCTACCTCAAGGCCGTGTTTGAAGGCACCGCCGAAGCCGCCAACGGCCCGTACCCAGCCAACACCTGGAGCTACGCCAAAGACCTGCCGGGTTATCCACAGGACCTCGCCAAGGCCAAGGCGCTGCTCGACCGTGCCGGGCTCAAGGATGGCTTCAAGACCACCATCTGGACCCGCCCTACCGGCAGCCTGCTGAACCCCAACCCGAACCTCGGCGCGCAACTGTTGCAGGCGGACCTGGCCAAAGTCGGCATCCAGGCCGAGATCCGCGTGATCGAATGGGGCGAATTGATCCGTCGCGCCAAAGCTGGCGAGCACGACCTGCTGTTCATGGGCTGGGCCGGCGACAACGGCGACCCGGATAACTTCCTGACCCCGCAGTTCTCTTGCGCGGCGGTGAAATCCGGCACCAACTTCGCCCGCTACTGCGACCCGGCGCTGGACAAGCTGATCAGCGCCGGCAAAACCACCAGCGAGCAAGGGGTGCGCAGCAAGCTGTATCAACAGGCCCAGGCGCAGATCCAGCAGCAGGCGCTGTGGCTGCCGCTGGCGCACCCGACGGCGTTCGCCCTGGCACGCAAGAGTGTCGAGGGGTACCAGGTAAGCCCATTCGGGCGCCAGGATTTCTCCAAGGTCAGCGTCAAGCCCTGAGCCTCTGGCCCGCCCCGCATGGGGCGGGCTACATCCACCCATATTCCGCCATCGACAGCGGGTCACCATCCCCCACGATGATGTGATCGAGCACCCGCACATCGACCATTTCCAAAGCCTTCTGCAGGATTTTGGTTAATTTTCGATCAGCTGCGCTCGGTTCCAGGCTTCCCGAAGGGTGGTTATGACACAGGATCAACGCCGCCGCGTTGTAGGCCAGTGCGCGCTTGACCACTTGCCGTGGGTACACGATGGCGGCATCGATGGTGCCCTCCGATAAAGCTTCGAAGCCCAGCACCCGGTGCCTGGAGTCCAGGAACAGACAACCGAACACCTCGTGTGGCTCATGACGCAACAACGCCTTGAGGTAATCACGCACGGCCACCGGGCTCTCCAGTACCGAGTCATTGCGTAAGCGCTCGGCCATATGGCGCCGGGACATTTCCAGCACCGCCTGCAACTGGGCAAACTTAGCCGGCCCCAAGCCCAATTGCTGGCTGAACAGCGTCTGGCTGGCCTCCAGCAGCGGTCGCAGCCCGCCAAACTGCGCCAGCAGATGGCGCGCCAGGTCGACTGCGCTCCAGCCGGACACGCCGGTACGCAGGAAGATTGCCAGCAATTCGGCGTCCGACAGACTCGCCGCCCCCCACTCCAGAAGCTTCTCCCGCGGCCGCTCTGCCAAGGGCCAATCACGAATGCTCATCTCACTTCCCTGTGTATGTGCGCCACTGTTGCCAGGCAGGCGCTGTGTTATCGTAGGCCCTCTTTTTTGCATGCGATTTCCCCTGGGGAGGGGGCATCGCACGCGCCATTGAACTGGCATCACTGAACTGGAAAGGCAAACCAATGCAGCGTCTGTATCGGAAACGCATCGTTCTCGGCGTTGGCGGCGGCATTGCCGCCTACAAGAGCGCAGAGCTGGTCCGCAGGCTCCTCGACCAAGGCGCCGAAGTGCGCGTGGTCATGACCCGTGGTGGCAGTGAGTTCATCACCCCGCTGACCATGCAGGCCTTGTCCGGCCACCCGGTTCACCTGGACCTGCTGGACCCGGCCGCCGAAGCCGCCATGGGCCATATCGAACTGGCCAAATGGGCCGACCTGGTGCTGATCGCCCCGGCCACCGCCGACCTGATCGCACGCCTGGCCCAAGGCATCGCCGATGACCTGCTGACCACCCTGGTACTGGCCACCGACGCCACCGTCGCCATCGCCCCGGCCATGAACCAGGCCATGTGGCGCGACCCGGCGACCCAGGCCAACACTCAACTGCTGCAAAGCCGTGGCCTGAAAGTGTTCGGCCCGGCATCCGGCAGCCAGGCCTGCGGCGACGTGGGCATGGGCCGCATGCTCGAAGCCACCGACCTGGCGCTGTGCGCCGCCGAATGCTTCCAACACCTGGCCCTGACCGGCAAGCACGTGCTGATCACTGCCGGGCCGACCCAGGAAAACATCGACCCGGTGCGCTACATCACCAACCATAGCTCAGGGAAAATGGGCTTCGCCCTGGCTGAAGCGGCGGTCGAGGCAGGCGCACGCGTCACCTTGATCACCGGCCCGGTGCATTTGCCGACCCCTGATCGCGTCACGCGAATCGACGTAGTCAGCGCCCGAGACATGTTGGCGGCCTGTGAGGCAGCTATTCCCTGCGATCTGTTTATCGCTTCGGCAGCGGTTGCAGACTACCGCCCGGAAGTCGTTGCCCCGCAAAAACTCAAGAAAGACCCTACAAGCGGCGACGGTCTGCTCCTGCAAATGGTGCGCAACCCAGACATCCTGGCCACTATCGCCACGCGCCCGGACCGTCCGTTCAGCGTCGGCTTTGCCGCCGAGACCGAGCACCTGCTGGACTACGCCGCACGCAAATTGAAAGACAAAAACCTCGACCTGATCGTTGCCAACGATGTCGCCAACCCGAGCATCGGCTTCAACAGCGAGGAAAACGCCTGCAGCGTGATCGACCGCGAGCTGCACGCCACCCTTTTCGCCCAGACCAGCAAGGGCAAGATTGCCCGCCAACTGATCTCTTTTATCGCCCAACGGCTGAACCAGGTTTAATTTCCATGCACGCTTTGCAAGCCAAGATCCTCGACCCACGCATCGGCAACGAATTCCCACTGCCGGCCTACGCCACCCCAGGCTCCGCCGGCCTCGACCTGCGCGCCATGCTCAAGCAAGACACCGTGCTTGAGCCGGGCCAGACCATTCTGATTCCTACCGGCCTGTCGATCTACGTCGGCGACCCGGGCCTGGCGGCGCTGATCCTGCCGCGCTCCGGCCTGGGTCACAAACACGGGATCGTGCTGGGCAACCTGGTGGGCCTGATCGATTCGGACTACCAGGGCGAGCTGATGGTGTCGTGCTGGAACCGTGGCCAGACCGCATTTAACATTGCGGTCGGTGAGCGCATCGCCCAGCTTGTCCTGGTACCGGTGGTACAGGCGCACTTCGAACTGGTTTCGGAATTTGATGAAACACAACGTGGTGCAGGTGGCTTTGGGCATTCCGGTAGCCACTGACTAAGCTGAACCTGGCCGGGCGCTTTTGCCCGGCTGACGCCCCCGCCGGGCTTTTCAGGACGAAGAATGCGCGGACTTTATCAGCGAGATTTCCCTAGTGAAATCAATGCATTACGCGGAAAACAAGACGGGGCCCAAGCTCCGATGGCATTTTTGCACCACGAACTCTCTGCCGAAAACACCGTCATACCCTTCAGTTTGAGCCTGCCGGTCAGCCACTTTAAGGCCAGCCTTGCCCCCTTCAGATGGAGTTTCCCCCCGCGATGAGTACCGCAGCCCGAGTAGCCCCGACATTCCCCGACAGCATCTTTCGCGCCTACGACATCCGTGGCGTGGTGCCCAAGACCCTGACCGCCGAAACCGCCTACTGGATCGGCCGCGCCATCGGCGCCCAGAGCCTGGCCCAGGATGAGCCGAACGTTTCGGTCGGCCGTGACGGCCGCCTGTCCGGCCCCGAGTTGGTGGAACAACTGATCCAGGGCCTGGCCGACAGCGGCTGCCATGTCAGCGATGTGGGCCTGGTGCCAACGCCTGCGCTGTACTACGCCGCCAACGTGCTGGCCGGCAAATCCGGCGTGATGCTGACCGGCAGCCATAACCCGTCGGACTACAACGGCTTCAAGATCGTCATCGCCGGCGACACCCTCGCCAACGAACAGATCCAGGCCCTGCACACCCGCCTGAAGACCAACGACCTGACCAGCGGTGAAGGCAGCATCACCAAAGTCGACATCCTGCAGCGCTACTCTGATGAAATCACCCGCGACGTCAAACTCGCCCGCCGCCTCAAAGTGGTGGTGGACTGCGGCAACGGCGCGGCCGGCGTGATTGCCCCGCAATTGCTCGAAGCGCTGAACTGTGAAGTGATCCCGCTGTTCTGCGAAGTCGACGGCCACTTCCCCAACCACCACCCGGACCCGGGCAAGCCGGAAAACCTGGTGGACCTGATCGCCAAGGTCAAGGAAACCGGGGCCGACGTCGGCCTGGCCTTCGACGGCGACGGCGACCGTGTGGGCGTGGTGACTGAAACCGGCGAGATCGTATTCCCGGACCGCCTGCTGATGCTGTTCGCCCGCGACGTGGTGGCGCGCAATGCCAACGCCGAGATCATCTTCGACGTGAAGTGCACCCGCCGCCTCACTCCGCTGATCAAGGAATACGGCGGTCGCCCGCTAATGTGGAAGACCGGTCACTCGTTGATCAAAAAGAAAATGAAGGAAACCGGCGCCTTGTTGGCCGGTGAAATGAGTGGCCACGTGTTCTTCAAGGAGCGCTGGTTCGGGTTTGACGACGGTATTTACAGCGCCGCTCGTCTGTTGGAGATCCTCAGCAAGGAAAAATCCACGGCAGAAGAGCTGTTTCAGACCTTCCCGAATGATATTTCTACGCCAGAGATCAATATCCATGTGACCGAGGAGAGCAAATTCAGCATCATTGACGCACTGCACGATGCGCAATGGGGTGAAGGCGCCAACCTGACCACTATTGATGGTGTGCGAGTCGATTACGCCAAAGGCTGGGGCCTGGTGCGCGCATCCAACACCACACCGGTGCTGGTGCTGCGTTTCGAGGCGGATACCGAGGCTGAGTTGCAGCGCATCAAGGACGTGTTCCACGCCCAGTTGAAACGTGTTGCCCCTGATCTCCAATTACCGTTCTGATTTTTTACCGGAGCCCTGAATGACCCTCGAACGCGAAGCCGCTGCCAACACTGCCAAGGTCCTTTCCGAAGCGTTGCCTTACATCCGACGCTACGTCGGCAAGACGCTGGTGATCAAGTACGGCGGCAATGCCATGGAAAGCGACGAGCTTAAAACCGGCTTTGCCCGCGATATCGTGTTGATGAAAGCCGTGGGGATCAACCCGGTAGTCGTGCACGGTGGCGGCCCGCAGATCGGCGACCTGCTCAAGCGCCTGTCGATCGAGAGTCACTTCATCGATGGCATGCGCGTCACTGACGCGCAGACCATGGACGTGGTGGAGATGGTCCTCGGCGGCCAGGTCAACAAGGACATCGTCAACCTGATCAACCGTCACGGCGGCAGCGCCATCGGCCTGACCGGCAAGGACGCGGAGCTGATCCGCGCGAAAAAACTGACAGTCACCCGCCAGACACCGGAAATGACCCAACCGGAAATCATCGACATCGGCCAAGTGGGCGAAGTGATCGGCATCAACACCGACTTGCTCAACCTGCTGGTCAAGGGCGATTTCATCCCGGTAATCGCGCCCATCGGCGTGGGTGCCAACGGTGAGTCCTACAACATCAACGCCGACCTGGTGGCCGGCAAGGTGGCCGAGGCGCTGAAGGCTGAAAAGCTGATGCTGCTGACCAACATCGCCGGCCTGATGGATAAGGAAGGCAAGGTGCTGACCGGCTTGACCACCCAACAGGTGGACGAGCTGATTGCCGACGGCACCATTTATGGTGGCATGCTGCCGAAGATCCGTTGCGCGCTGGAAGCGGTGCAAGGCGGCGTCGGTAGCTCGCTGATCCTGGATGGCCGCGTGCCGAATGCGATCCTGCTGGAAATCTTCACCGATACCGGTGTGGGTACGCTGATCAGCAACCGCAAGCGTCCTTAAACGCTATAAACAAAAAGCCCCCGCTCAATAACATTGAGCGGGGGCTTTTTTATGAGGCCTTCAAGGTGAAATGCAACCCAATGTGGGAGCGGGCTTGCTCGCGAAGGCGGTGGGTCAGCCAGCACACCTATCAACTGACAAACCGCATTCGCGAGCAAGCCCGCTCCCACAAAGGTTTTGCGATGCCTTTAAATGACCTCAGACGCCGAATTGCTCGCGGTACGCACGCACCGCCGGCAGATGCTGCTTGAGCTGCGGATCATCTTCCAGGAACTGCAACACCTGGTTCAACGACACGATGCTCACCACCGGGATGCCGAAATCACGCTCGACTTCCTGGATCGCCGACAATTCGCCGTTACCACGCTCCTGGCGGTTCAGCGCGATCAGCACACCGGCCGCCTTGGCGCCGTCCTGGGAAGCGATGATCTGCATCACTTCACGGATCGCGGTGCCGGCGGTGATCACGTCGTCGATGATCAGCACGTCGCCGGTAAGGGGCGCGCCCACCAGGCTGCCGCCTTCGCCATGGGCCTTGGCTTCCTTGCGGTTGAAGCACCACGGCAGATCCTGCCCGTGATGTTCGGCCAGGGCCACGGCGGTAGCGGCCGCCAAGGGGATACCCTTGTACGCTGGGCCAAACAGCACATCGAAGGAAATACCGCTTTCAACGATGGCTGCCGCGTAGAAACGACCCAGCTGAGCCAGGGCCGAACCCGAGTTGAACAAGCCTGCATTGAAGAAGTACGGGCTGGTGCGCCCGGACTTCAAAGTGAACTCACCGAAGCGCAAAACGCCGCGATCGATGGCAAAACGAATGAAATCGCGTTGATACGCCTGCATGAAAAAAGCCTCAGATACCACGGATTTAGCTAATTAGGTAGACGGCGTGTATCATACACGCACGCGATTTTTGGGGCCATTTATGCGGATCATCAGTGTGAACGTTAATGGTATTCAGGCTGCAGTCGAGCGTGGTTTGCTCAGTTGGCTGCAAGCCCAGAATGCCGACGTCATCTGCCTGCAGGATACCCGCGCCTCCGCCTTTGAACTGGACGACCCAGCCTTCCAACTGGATGGCTACTTCCTTTATGCCTGCGATGCCGAAGTGCCCACCCAAGGTGGCGTGGCTTTGTACTCGCGGTTGCAACCCAAGGCGGTCATCAGCGGCCTCGGCTTCGAGACAGCCGACCGCTACGGGCGCTACCTGCAAGCCGATTTCGATAAGGTCAGCATCGCGACCTTGCTGCTTCCTTCGGGGCAGAACGGCGATGAAGACTTGAACCAGAAGTTCAAGCTAATGGACGATTTCGCCCGTTATCTGGATAAACAGCGGCGCAAACGTCGCGAGTACATCTATTGTGGCTCGCTCTACGTGGCGCAACAGAAGCTGGATATCAAGAACTGGCGCGACAGCCAGCAATCCCCGGGTTTCCTGGCGCCGGAACGCGCCTGGATGGACGAGATTGTCGGCAACATGGGTTATGTGGATGCCCTGCGTGAAGTCAGCCGTGAAGGCGACCAGTACAGCTGGTGGCCAGACAATGAACAGGCTGAGATGCTCAACCTGGGCTGGCGCTTCGACTACCAGCTGCTGACCCCAGGCCTGCGCCGGTTCGTTCGCAGCGCACGCTTGCCGCGTCAGCCGCGCTTCTCGCAGCACGCGCCGCTGATCGTGGACTACGACTGGACACTGACCATCTGAGGTCTTTGCCCAGGCACAAAAAAACCGACATCGCTGTCGGTTTTTTTGTGGCCGCTCATTATTTGATCACACGCCAGGTCAAGGGGTAGCGGTAGGCGATCCCCTTGTTGGCCTTGATGCTGCCGATGATGGTCAGCACCACCGTGGCGATTGCCAGGGCAAACATCAGGAAAAAGCCGATCACTGCAAAGGCCAGCACGATGCAGGCTATCCAGGCGATGGCCACGGTGATCTGAAAATTCAAGGCTTCCTTGCCCTGATCATCAATGAACGGGTCCACTTCTTTCTTCATCTGCCACAGGATCAGCGGCCCGACGACACTGCCGAAGGGAAACACAAACCCCAGGAACGCCGCGAGATGACACAACATCGCCCCCTGCCGCACTTCGTAGGAAGGCGTAGGCACCGGCATTTGGCTGTCATTCATGGCGCGTCTCCTTGAGGCGGGTTCAGTCAGCCAGGGCGGCGTTCTGCAGTTCGAAGATCTCGGTCATGCCTTTCTGGGCCAGGGCCAGCATAGCGTTCAGCTCGGCCGGCTGGAATGGTGCGCCTTCGGCGGTACCCTGTACTTCGATGAAACCGCCGGTGCTGGTCATGACCACGTTCAGGTCAGTCTCGGCAGCCGAATCTTCCAGGTAGTCCAGGTCCAGCACCGGCTCGCCCTGGTACATGCCTACCGACACAGCGGCGATCATCTGCTTGAGCGGGTCGCCGCCTTTGAGGCCGCCACGCTTCTTGATCACTTTGAGCGCATCAACCAGGGCCACCATGGCGCCAGTGATGGACGCAGTGCGGGTGCCGCCATCCGCCTGGATCACGTCGCAGTCGACGTACAGGGTCACGTCGCCCAGCTTGGACATGTCCAGCGCGGCGCGCAGGGAACGGCCGATAAGACGCTGGATTTCCAGGGTGCGCCCGCCTTGCTTGCCACGGCTGGCTTCACGCTGGTTACGCTCGCCGGTGGCGCGCGGCAGCATGCCGTATTCGGCGGTCAACCAACCCTGGCCCTGGCCTTTAAGGAAACGTGGCACGCCATTTTCAACGCTGACGGTGCAGATAACCTTGGTATCGCCAAACTCGACCAGTACGGATCCCTCGGCGTGTTTGGTGTAGTTGCGGGTGATGCGGATCGAGCGGAGCTGATCGGCAGCGCGACCACTTGGACGTTTCATAGGGGATACCTGTACGGAGGACGAAAAACTGCCGAGCATTATAGAGCCGCGCGCCGATTCGGGGCACTTCTAAAAAATTCAGTTACGAATGCGCGGGTTTGGGCGCGCTCGCCCCACTGCGCTACAATCCTGCGCCTTCTTAACCATCAGCCCGTTTTTACGCGGCTGCAACGCGAGGTACCTCCATGGTGCACAGCATGACCGCCTTCGCCCGCGTCGAAAAAGCCGGCGCCCAAGGCACCCTGAGCTGGGAGCTGCGCTCGGTCAACAGCCGCTACCTGGAGCCGCACCTGCGCCTGCCGGAATCCTTCCGCGACCTCGAAGGCGCCGTGCGTGAAGCACTGCGCCAAGGCATCTCGCGCGGCAAGCTGGAATGCACCCTGCGCTTTACCGAGGAAACCACCGGCAAGCCGCTGCAGGTGGACCGCGACCGCGCCGCGCAACTGGTCGCTGCCGCCGAAACCATCGCCAGCCTGATCAAGCAGCCTGCCGCGCTGAACCCGCTGGAAGTGCTGGCCTGGCCCGGCGTGCTGGTGGCCGACGCCACCGACCCGCAGGCCCTGAACGCCGAAGCCCTGGCCCTGTTCACCCAAGGCTTGAAGGAACTCAAGGCCGGCCGCGAGCGTGAAGGTGCCGAGCTGGCCCGCCTGATCAGCGAGCGCCTGACCTCCATCGAAGAAGACGTGGTAACCCTGCGCGAGCTGGTCCCGCAGATGCTCGCCACCCAGCGCCAGAAGGTCCTCGACCGCTTCACCGACATGAAGGCCGACCTCGACCCGGTGCGCCTGGAACAGGAAATGGTGCTGCTGGCACAGAAAAGCGACGTGGCCGAAGAGCTGGACCGCCTGAGCACGCACATCCTTGAAGTGCGCCGCGTGCTCAAGTCCGGTGGTGCCGCTGGTCGGCGCCTGGACTTCCTGATGCAGGAACTCAACCGCGAAGCCAATACACTCGGCTCCAAGGCATTTGACCCGCGCAGCACCACGGCTGCGGTCAACCTCAAAGTGTTGATCGAGCAGATGCGCGAACAAGTACAGAATATTGAGTAAGGCAACCTCCATGACCCACAGCACCGGCACCCTTTACATCATTTCCGCCCCTTCGGGCGCGGGCAAGAGCAGCCTGGTCAAGGCCCTGACCGACGCTGACGAGCAGATCCGCATCTCGGTCTCGCACACCACCCGCGCCATGCGTCCGGGTGAAGTGAACGGCGTGCACTATCACTTCGTCGAGCGCACCGAGTTCGTCAAGATGATCGAACACGGCGACTTCCTGGAGCGCGCCGAAGTATTCGGCAACCTCTACGGCACCTCGCAAAGCCACCTGCAGCAGACCCTGGACGAAGGCCACGACCTGATCCTGGAAATCGACTGGCAGGGCGCCGAGCAAGTGCGTCAACTGATGCCCAAGGCGCGCTCGATCTTTATCCTGCCGCCCTCGCTGGAAGCCTTGCACCAGCGCCTGACCAACCGTGGCCAGGACAGCGACGAGATCATCGAAGGCCGCATGCGTGAAGCCGTCAGCGAAATGAGCCACTACGTCGACTACGACTACCTGATCATCAATGACGATTTTGCCCACGCGCTGGACGATTTGAAGGCGATTTTCCGCACCAATCAGCTCCAGCAAAAGCGCCAACAGCAGCGTTTCGGCAAATTACTGGCTGAACTGCTCGGCTGATTGGCTCTTCCCAAAACCGCTGCAAGGGCTTTACATTGGCACTTGTAGCGGTTTTGCGAGGGCCTGGGAAAAATCAGCGCTTCCCTAAACGCTGGTGATTTTTTAAACTGTTTAGTCCGCTCGCCCAACCGGGCAGCGCGCATCTTGCATTCGCTCCGAGGAATACCATGGCCCGCGTAACCGTTGAAGACTGCCTAGAACACGTGGATAACCGCTTTGAGCTGGTCATGCTCTCTACCAAGCGTGCCCGTCAACTGGCCACTGGCGGCAAAGAGCCCCTGGTCCAGTGGGAAAACGACAAGCCTACCGTTGTAGCCCTGCGTGAAATCGCTGAAGGCCTGATGAGCTACGAGTTCATCGCCAACGCCGAAATCGTTGAGGACGAACCGCTGTTTGCAGCGTTCGAGGACGAGTCCAACGAGGCCGTCTAAGCCTATGCCTGGTCGACGTAGCACGGCGCGGGGTCACAGCCAACGGCAGGAGTCATTCCTTTGCCGAGCATAGACGCCCTCGCCGATCGCTTATCGACCTACCTCGGCCCAGACCAGGTCAACCTGGTCCGCCGAGCGTATTTCTACGCCGAACAAGCCCACGACGGCCAACGCCGCCGCAGTGGCGAGGCGTATGTCACGCATCCTCTTGCGGTGGCAAATATTCTCGCCGACATGCACATGGACCATCAGAGCCTGATGGCTGCGATGCTGCATGACGTGATCGAAGACACCGGCATTGCCAAGGAAGCGCTCAGCGCGCAATTTGGCGAAACCGTGGCCGAACTGGTCGACGGGGTCAGCAAACTGACCCAGATGAACTTCGAGACCAAGGCCGAAGCCCAGGCGGAAAACTTCCAGAAGATGGCCATGGCCATGGCACGCGACATCCGCGTGATCCTGGTCAAGCTCGCCGACCGGCTGCACAACATGCGTACGCTGGAAGTGCTCTCTGGCGAAAAACGCCGGCGCATCGCCAAGGAAACCCTGGAAATCTACGCGCCTATCGCCAACCGGCTGGGCATGCACGCCATTCGTATCGAGTTCGAAGACCTCGGCTTCAAGGCCATGCACCCGATGCGCTCGGCGCGTATCTACCAGGCGGTCAAGCGCGCCCGGGGCAACCGCAAGGAAATCGTCAACAAAATCGAAGAGTCGCTGAGCCATTGCCTGGCGATCGACGAGATTGAAGGCGAAGTCAGCGGCCGGCAGAAGCACATCTACGGCATCTACAAGAAGATGCGTGGCAAGCGCCGGGCCTTCAACGAGATCATGGACGTGTATGCGTTCCGGATCATCGTCGACAAGGTCGATACCTGCTACCGCGTGCTGGGCGCTGTACATAATTTGTACAAACCCCTGCCAGGCCGCTTCAAGGACTACATCGCGATTCCCAAAGCCAACGGCTATCAGTCGCTGCATACCACGCTGTTCGGTATGCACGGGGTGCCGATCGAGATCCAGATCCGCACCCGCGAAATGGAAGAGATGGCCAACAACGGCATCGCCGCCCATTGGCTGTACAAGTCCAGCGGCGACGAGCAGCCCAAAGGCACCCATGCCCGCGCCCGCCAATGGGTCAAGGGCGTGCTGGAAATGCAGCAACGTGCCGGCAACTCCCTGGAATTCATCGAAAGCGTGAAGATCGACCTGTTCCCGGACGAGGTCTACGTGTTCACGCCCAAAGGCCGCATCATGGAGCTGCCCAAAGGCTCCACGGCGGTCGACTTTGCCTACGCGGTACACACCGACGTCGGCAACAGCTGCATCGCCTGCCGGATCAACCGGCGCCTGGCCCCGCTGTCCGAACCGCTGCAAAGTGGCTCCACAGTGGAGATCGTCAGCGCACCGGGCGCACGCCCGAACCCGGCGTGGCTCAATTTCGTGGTCACCGGCAAGGCCCGTACGCACATCCGCCACGCGCTGAAACTGCAACGTCGCTCCGAATCCATCAGCCTCGGCGAGCGCCTGTTGAACAAGGTGCTCAACGGTTTCGACAGCGCCCTGGACAAGATCCCGCAGGAGCGCGTGCAAGCGATGCTCCACGAGTATCGCCAGGAAACCATCGAAGACTTGCTGGAAGATATCGGCCTGGGCAACCGCATGGCCTATGTGGTCGCCCGCCGCCTGCTCGGCGAAGGCGAACAGCTGCCAAGCCCGGAAGGCCCGCTGGCAATTCGCGGCACCGAAGGCCTGGTGCTCAGCTATGCCAAGTGCTGCACACCGATCCCGGGCGACCCGATTGTCGGCCACCTGTCGGCGGGCAAAGGCATGGTGGTGCACCTGGACAACTGCCGCAATATCACCGAAATCCGCCACAACCCGGAAAAATGCATCCAGCTCTCATGGGCCAAGGATGTCACCGGCGAATTCAACGTCGAACTGCGCGTTGAGCTGGAGCACCAGCGCGGCCTGATCGCCCTGCTGGCCAGCAGCGTCAACGCGGCCGACGGCAATATCGAAAAAATCAGCATGGACGAGCGCGATGGCCGCATCAGCGTGGTCCAGCTGGTGGTCAGCGTGCACGACCGCGTGCACCTGGCCCGCGTGATCAAGAAACTGCGCGCCCTGACCGGTGTGATCCGCATCACCCGCATGCGTGCATAGCCGTTCTCTTACAAGGAGTCACTCATGACCAAGACCGTTATCACCAGCGACAAGGCCCCGGCCGCCATCGGCACCTACTCCCAGGCGATCAAGGCGGGCAATACCGTCTACATGTCCGGCCAGATCCCGCTGGACCCAAAAACCATGGAACTGGTTGAAGGCTTCGAAGCACAAACCGTGCAGGTCTTCGAAAACCTCAAGTCGGTCGCCGAAGCTGCCGGTGGTTCGTTCAAGGACATCGTCAAGCTGAACATCTTCCTCACCGACCTGAGCCACTTCGCCAAGGTCAACGAGATCATGGGCAAGTACTTCGAACAGCCTTACCCAGCCCGTGCCGCCATCGGCGTTGCCGCCCTGCCAAAGGGTGCACAGGTTGAGATGGACGCGATTCTGGTCATCGAATAAAACACCCGGCGCAACCTGCCACAGGCTGCGCCGACTTCGTTTCAGAAGGATTTCATGATGCGCAAAGCGCTTGTAGCCTCTTCGTTGCTCGCCCTGTTGCTCGGCGGCTGCGCCAGCAACCCTGCCGATCTGGACGTGAGCGGCACCTGGATCAACCAGGTCGCCATCGATGCGGCAGCGAAGGGCGGCCCTTTGCGTGAAGCGCTGCAGTCCTTTGGTCCGAACCTCGAATGGGAGGTCAACACCAAGGCTTCGCAGGCGCGCTACTACAACGGTTTTGAAGTGGCTGAAGGCAAGTTGCTCGGTGAAAAATCCGGCGCCTGGAGCGTGGATTTCTACGGTAGCTCCGCCACCGAACTGAAGCGCAAAGGCAAGCAACTGCTGCAAGTCGCCAATGACAACGAGCCCGAGCAACTGTTTGCCCGCGCCAAAGACCCCGCCCCTGAAGGCGCACCATTGGGTGCCAACTTCGAGCGGGCGCTGTACGCGGCCTACATGGGCGGCGACTGGAAAATCGCCGACGGCTTCGGCAGCGGCGCCACGGTACAGTTCCAGGCCGACGGCAAGGTCGCCGGCCTGCCTAACGTCGATCGCTATTCCCTGTGCCTGGCGGGCGATTGCGCCTCCATGAGCGGCGGCTACGACAGCATCTGGCTGCAACTGAATGGCCAGGGCAACCCGTGGATCTTTACTCGCAAAGGCAAACAGCTGGAAATCTTCCAGGCGATCAATACCGCGCAGGCAGATGAAGTACCTTCGTTTACGCCCGGCCCTCGCCAATGGCTGCTTGAAAAGCAGTAATCAGCCTCACCCAAATCCAAATGTGGGAGCGGGCTTGCCCGCGAATGCGGAGTGTCAGTCACTGAATGTGTTTCTGATACACCGCTTTCGCGAGCAAGCCCGCTCCCACATTTTTGCACTGCGTTTCAGCCCTTGAGGATCGCTGCGTAGCCTTCGCGGTAAGTCGGGTAGGTCGGCACCCAACCCAATGCCTTGATCCGCGCATTACTGCATTGCTTGCTGCCCGCGCGCCGCACGCTGGCGTCCTCGGACCACTCGGTCACCCCCAGGTACTCGCGCAACCAGCCCACCACTTCGGCCAGTGGCGCGGGCGCATCGTCGACGCCGATGTAGACCTTGTCCAACGCCCCGCCTTGCTCCACATGGCGCAGCAAAAACGCCAGCAAACCCGCCGCATCGTCTGCGTGAATCCGGTTGCCATATAAAGGCGGATCAACGGCCACGCGATAGCCTTGTCGGACCTGGGTCAGGAGCCATTCGCGGCCTGGGCCATAAATGCCGGTCAGGCGCACAACGCTTGCCGGGATACCACTGGTGAGCGCCACTTGCTCGGCTTCCAGCATGACCTGGCCGGAATAACCCTTGGCGATGGTGTCGGAGTTTTCGTCGACCCACTCGCCGTTCTGCTGCCCATAGACGCTGCTGCTGGATACAAACAACAGGTGTTTAGGCGTCTGGCCGTAGTCGTCCAACCACTCCAGCACATGTTTGAGGCCTTGCACGTAAGCCGCGCGATAGCCGGCCTCGTCGTGGTCCGTGGCAGCGGCGCAGTACACCAAGTAGTCCACCCCGCCAATCGGCCAGGTGTCGGGGCAATCCTTTTTGAACAGGTCGCCGGCAATGCCGATCACCCCATCGGGCAAGCGCGAAATATCCCGGCGCAGCCCATGAACCTCCCATTCCGAGGCGAGCAATTGGCTAGCCAGCCGACTACCCACATCGCCACAACCGGCAATCACAACAGACGGCGCAGACATCACAAAACTCCGTACAGAAAGGTCTAGGTTAGCCTTCGCAGATGACAGACGGCCATAAAAATGACAAATAAAGTTACTGTATTACTTCTGTTAACAAGAATTACTTGCAATAATAACCGCCCATTTGTCCTCGGCCCCCTTGGGTCTGGAAGGACGATCACTCATTTTTCCTCTCAGGTCCGGCCAGCATGACACGTAATACAACCCCCGCTTCGCCAACCAAGCTTCACAGCCCATCCCGCGCCTGGCGCGCGATTGCTGCGCTGCTGTTCAGCGTACTGCTGGCACCGACCGCCGCATTCGCTGACGCCAACGCACCGGCTACTGCCCCGGCTACCTCGCAGAGCACAGCAGCTCCAGCCGCTGCACCAGCAGCCACCGACCCGGCTCTGGCAGCAGATCCTGCGGCCTCCGCCGATGAGACCGGCGTGGTGCTGGAAGAAGACAACACCCTGGGCATGGCCCACGACCTGTCGCCATGGGGCATGTACCAGAACGCTGACGTCGTGGTGAAAGCCGTCATGATCGGCCTGGCCATTGCCTCGATCATCACTTGGACCATCTGGATCGCCAAGGGCTTCGAGCTGCTGGGCGCCAAGCGTCGTCTGCGCGCTGAAATCGTCCACCTGAAAAAGGCTACCACCCTCAAGGAAGCCAGCGAAACGGCAACCAAGAAGGGCACCCTGGCCAACACCCTGGTGCACGACGCGCTGGAAGAAATGCGCCTGTCGGCCAACACCCGCGAAAAAGAAGGCATCAAGGAACGTGTGGCTTTCCGCCTGGAGCGCCTGGTTGCGGCCTGCGGTCGTAACATGAGCAGCGGCACCGGCGTACTCGCGACCATCGGTTCCACCGCGCCTTTCGTCGGCCTGTTCGGTACCGTGTGGGGCATCATGAACAGCTTCATCGGCATCGCCAAAACCCAGACCACCAACCTCGCCGTCGTTGCCCCAGGCATCGCCGAAGCCCTGCTGGCAACCGCCCTGGGCCTGGTTGCAGCGATTCCTGCGGTGGTCATCTACAACGTCTTCGCCCGTTCGATTGCCGGCTACAAGGCCCAGGTATCGGACGCGTCGGCAGAAGTCCTGCTGCTGGTCAGCCGCGACCTCGACCACCTGCCTACCGAGCGCAGCTCGCAACCGCACATGGTGAAAGTGGGGTAATCGGCCATGGGCCTGCATTTGAATCAAGGCGACGACGAACTCGTCGAGAACCACGAAATCAACGTTACGCCGTTTATCGACGTGATGCTGGTGCTGCTGATCATCTTCATGGTGGCGGCACCGTTGGCCACCGTGGACATCAAGGTCGACCTGCCCGCCTCCAGCGCCAAGCCGGCGCCGCGGCCGGAGAAACCGGTATTCCTCAGCGTCAAGGCGGACCAACGCCTGTTCCTCGGCGAAGAAGAAGTGAAGACTGAAACCCTGGGCGCGGTGCTGGACGCCAAGACCCAAGGCAAGAAAGACACGACGATCTTCTTCCAGGCTGACAAGGGCGTGGACTACGGTGACCTGATGAGCGTGATGGATGCCCTGCGGGCAGCCGGCTACCTCAAGGTAGGCCTGGTCGGACTCGAGACGGCAGCCAAAAAATGATCACGACGCGCCACAAACTGACGCGTTATGGCACCAGCCTCGCCGTCGTGCTGGGCGTGCATGCCGTCGCGATTGCCATCGCGCTCCATTGGTCGGCGCCGCACACGGTGCAATTGCCACCGGCGGCCATGGTCATCGACCTGGCACCGATGCCTGCACCGCCGCCGCCGGCACCGCCAAAAGTCATAACGCCGCCACAACCGCCGGCGCCGGTGGAAGAGCTGCCCTTGCCGAAACTGGCCGAGGCACCCAAGCCGACGATCCAGGTGCCCAAGCCGGTCAAGCCCAAGCCCAAACCGCAGCCGCCGAAGCCGGTGGAGAAGAAGATCGAGCCGCCCAAGGAGAAACCTTCCGAAGAGCCGCCGAGCGACGCTCCGCCGACCCAAGCACCGGCTGAGAAATCGGCCCAGCCCGTACCCGGCCCGTCGCCACAACAGATCGCTGCCAAGGCGTCCTGGGAAGGCACCCTGCTGGCGCACTTGCAGAAGTACAAGAAGTACCCGCCAGGCGCCCAGGCCCGTGGCAAGGAAGGCCTCAACCGCCTGAAGTTCGTGGTCGATGCCGACGGCAACGTGCTGTCCTACGAGTTGGTGGGCCGCTCCGGCAACGCCGACCTGGACCGCGCCACCCTGGACATGATCCGTCGTGCCCAGCCGTTGCCCAAGCCACCGAGCGAGATGCTCAAAGGCGGCAGCATCGAGATCGTTGCACCGTTCGTGTACAACATCGAAAAGCGTCGCTGAAGACAATGTGGGAGGGGGCAAGCCCCCTCCCACATTTGATTGTGCACAGCTGATCAAATTCGCCTAACTCTCCGCTCAATCCCGATCAAAGTTCTGATAACGTGCGTCTATCGATTGCAGCCGGTATGCTTGGCCCGCAACCTCATGGACGCCCGCTATGACTCTTACAGAATTACGCTACATCGTTACCCTCGCCCAAGAGCAGCACTTCGGCCACGCGGCCGAGCGTTGTCACGTCAGCCAGCCGACGCTGTCGGTGGGTGTGAAAAAGCTTGAAGACGAACTCGGTGTGCTGATTTTCGAGCGCAGCAAAAGCGCCGTGCGCCTCACCCCGGTGGGCGAAGGCATCGTTGCCCAGGCACAAAAAGTCCTGGAGCAGGCCCAAAGCATTCGCGAACTGGCCCAGGCCGGCAAGAACCAGCTGACCGCACCGCTGAAAGTCGGCGCCATCTACACCGTCGGCCCGTACCTGTTCCCGCACCTGATCCCGCAACTGCACCGCGTAGCGCCGCAGATGCCGCTGTATATCGAAGAAAACTTCACCCACGTGCTGCGCGACAAACTGCGCAACGGTGAGCTGGACGCGATCATCATCGCCCTGCCCTTCAACGAAGCGGACGTGCTTACCCTCCAGCTCTACGACGAGCCGTTCTACGTGCTGATGCCGGCCACCCACCCGTGGACACAAAAAGACACCATCGACGCCGGCCTGCTCAACGACAAGAGCCTACTGCTGCTGGGCGAAGGCCACTGCTTCCGCGACCAGGTGCTGGAAGCCTGTCCCACCCTGACCAAGGGCAACGACGGCGCCAAGCACACCACGGTGGAATCCAGCTCCTTGGAAACCATTCGCCACATGGTCGCCTCCGGCCTGGGTATTTCGATCCTGCCGCTGTCGGCGGTGGACAGCCATCACTACGCCCCCGGCGTGATCGAAGTGCGCCCACTGACGCCGCCGGTGCCGTTCCGCACCGTGGCGATTGCCTGGCGCGCCAGCTTTCCGCGGCCTAAGGCGATTGAAATCCTCGCCGACTCGATCCGCCTGTGTTCGGTGGCCAAGCCGCCTGCTGCGAGCTGATTAGACGTATGACTGAGCTGTCGCAGGTGTCGGTCACCGCCCTTAAAGGTGTCGGTGAAGCCATGGCCGAAAAGCTGGCCAAGGTCGGCCTGGAAAACCTCCAGGACGTGCTGTTCCACCTGCCCCTGCGTTATCAGGACCGCACCCGCGTGGTGCCGATTGGCCAGTTGCGTCCTGGGCAGGATGCGGTGGTCGAAGGCACCGTCAGCGGCGCCGACGTGGTGATGGGCAAGCGCCGCAGCCTGGTCGTGCGCCTGCAGGACGGCACCGGCGGCCTGAGCCTGCGCTTCTACCATTTCAGCAATGCACAGAAGGACGGCCTCAAGCGTGGCACCCGCGTGCGCTGCTACGGCGAAGCGCGGCCCGGCGCCTCGGGCCTGGAGATTTACCACCCGGAGTACCGCGCCATCACCGGCGATGAGCCGCCGCCGGTGGACACCACCCTCACACCGATCTACCCGCTCACCGAAGGCCTGACCCAACAGCGCCTGCGCCAGCTGTGCATGCAGACCTTGACCCTGCTCGGCCCCAAGAGCCTGCCTGACTGGCTGCCCCTGGAACTGGCCCGCGACTACCAATTGGCCCCGCTGGACGATGCGATTCGCTACCTGCATCACCCGCCAGCCGATGCCGATGTCGACGAACTGGCCCTGGGTCATCACTGGGCCCAGCATCGCCTCGCCTTCGAAGAACTGCTGACCCACCAACTGTCGCAGCAGCGCCTGCGCGAGAGCATGCGTTCCCTGCGCGCGCCGGCCATGCCCAAGGCCACGCGCCTGCCTGCGCAATACCTGGCCAACCTGGGCTTTGCGCCAACCGGGGCGCAGCAGCGCGTCGGCAATGAAATCGCCTACGACCTGAGCCAAAAGGAACCCATGCTGCGCCTGATCCAGGGCGATGTGGGCGCCGGCAAAACCGTGGTCGCCGCCCTCGCCGCCTTGCAGGCGTTGGAGGCCGGTTACCAGGTGGCACTGATGGCGCCCACCGAGATCCTCGCCGAGCAGCACTTCATCACCTTCAAGCGCTGGCTCGAGCCGCTGGGCCTGGAAGTGGCGTGGCTGGCCGGCAAGCTCAAGGGCAAGAACCGCGCAGCGGCCCTGGAGCAGATCGCCGGCGGCGCACCGATGGTGGTGGGCACCCACGCACTGTTTCAGGACGAAGTGCAGTTCAAGAACCTGGCCCTGGTGATCATCGACGAACAGCACCGCTTCGGCGTGCAACAGCGCCTGGCCCTGCGCCAGAAAGGCGTGGGCGGCCGGATGAACCCGCACCAGTTGATCATGACCGCCACGCCGATCCCGCGCACCCTGGCCATGAGCGCCTATGCCGACCTCGACACCTCGATCCTCGACGAACTGCCACCTGGCCGCACGCCGGTGAACACCGTGCTGGTCACCGACACGCGCCGCGTCGAGGTGATCGAACGTGTGCGCGGTGCCTGCGCCGAAGGCCGCCAGGCCTACTGGGTATGCACGCTGATCGAAGAGTCCGAAGAGCTCACCTGCCAGGCCGCCGAAACCACCTATGAAGACCTCACCAGCGCCTTGGGCGAACTCAAGGTCGGGCTGATCCACGGGCGCATGAAGCCGGTGGAAAAAGCCGCGGTGATGGCCGAATTCAAGGCCGGCAACCTGCAGCTGCTGGTCGCCACCACCGTGATCGAAGTGGGCGTGGATGTACCCAACGCCAGCCTGATGATCATCGAAAACCCCGAGCGCCTGGGCCTGGCGCAATTGCACCAATTACGCGGCCGCGTCGGCCGGGGCAGCGCGGCCAGCCACTGCGTGCTGCTTTACCACCCGCCACTGTCGCAGATCGGTCGCCAGCGTTTGGGCATCATGCGCGAAACCAACGATGGGTTCGTCATCGCCGAAAAAGACCTGGAGCTGCGCGGGCCCGGCGAGATGCTCGGCACGCGCCAGACCGGCCTGCTGCAATTCAAGGTCGCCGACCTGATGCGCGATGCCGACCTGCTGCCCGCTGTGCGCGATGCCGCGCAGGCGCTGCTGGAGCGCTGGCCGGAACATGTCAGCCCGTTGCTGGATCGCTGGCTGCGACATGGGCAGCAATACGGCCAAGTGTGACGCCTGACTCACTTAAGCGACCACCCTCTGTATCAAGCTGGTTATACTTCGTGGACTGTAAGAAATTGGATCAGGCCATGTCAGAAGTTGCCCTCGCCACAGCCCCACTGACCGCCCCGCCGGTCATTCGGGCTCTGCTCGCAAAGCTCGCCATCCCCTACACGGAAGTCGCCGACCAACCGGGCCTGAATCCTGCACGAAAGGTCCAGGCCGTGCTGCTGGAAGATGCCGTGGGCGCACTGATGGTGCTGTTCCCGCAGAACCAGTTGCTCGACCTCAACCGCCTCGCCGAACTGACCGGGCGCCGCCTTATCGCCGTGTCGCCGGAGCGGGTCGAACGCATGCTCGGCAAGCATGACCTGAGCCTGCTGCCGGACCTGCCGCCCCTCACCAGTTCGCCATGCCTGTACGAAGGCAGCCTGCTCGACGAGCCGAGCCTGCTGGTGCATTCGGGCGAAGCCGGGCTGCTGCTGGAAATCACCAGCGACGCCTTCAAGACCCTGCTTACCAAGGCCAGCGCCGGCCACTTCGGCGAGCCGTTGAGCAAAATCCGCCCCAACCTCGACCGCCCCAATGATGACCGCGAGGAAATCACCCAGGCGATGCAGGCGTTCACTGCCCGCCGCATCCAGCAGCGCCTGGAAGCGACCATCGAGATTCCGCCGCTGGCCGACACCGCGCAGAAGATCATCAAGCTGCGCGTCGACCCCAACGCCACCATCGATGACATCACTGGCGTGGTGGAAACCGACCCGGCCCTGGCCGCCCAAGTGGTGAGCTGGGCCGCGTCGCCGTACTACGCGTCGCCCGGCAAGATTCGTTCGGTTGAAGACGCCATCGTGCGCGTGCTGGGCTTTGACCTGGTGATCAACCTCGCGCTGGGCCTGGCCCTGGGCAAAACCTTGAGCCTGCCCAAGGACAACCCGCATCAGGCCACGCCGTACTGGCATCAGTCGATCTACACCGCCGCCGTAATCGAGGGCCTGACCCGCGCAATGCCGCGTGCCCAGCGCCCGGAAGCCGGGCTGACCTACCTGGCCGGCCTGCTGCACAACTTCGGCTACCTGCTGCTGGCGCATGTGTTCCCGCCGCACTTCTCGCTGATCTGCCGTCACCTGGAGGTCAACCCGCACCTGTGCCACAGCTATGTCGAGCAACACTTGCTGGGTATCAGCCGCGAACAGATCGGCGCCTGGCTGATGCGCTACTGGGACATGCCGGACGAGCTGTCCACCGCTCTGCGCTTCCAGCACGATCCGACCTACGACGGCCAATACGCCGAGTACCCGAACCTGGTGTGCCTGGCCGTGCGCTTGTTGCGCAGCCGGGGGATTGGTTCCGGGCCGGATGAGGCGATCCCGGATGCGCTGCTTGAGCGCCTGGGATTGAGCCGGGACAAGGCGGAGGAAGTGGTTGGCAAGGTGTTGGATGCTGAGGTGCTGTTGCGCGAGTTGGCGTCGCAGTTCAGCCAGGGATGAATCTGGCGCCTGTCAGATAACTATCGGGGGCAAGCCCCCGATGAATCCAACTCGGTCTTACTGAAAAACCTCAGCCCTTGTTCTTCTTCGGCTTCAAATACTTGGTCAACCCCTGGAACCAGATTACCAGCGCCGGGTTGCCCTTGATCTGGATCGACTTGTCCTGAATCCCCGTCATGAACGCCAGTTGCTTGTTCTTCGCCTGCATCGTGGCGAAGCCGTAGGCGGCGTCCTTGAACGCGATGGCAAACGCAGGCGCCGGGTGTACGCCCGAACGGCTGGTGATGCGCTGGTCTTTGACGATGAAGTGACGGGCAACCTTGCCGTCGAGGGTCTGCAACTGGAACGCCAGGTCTTTGTCACCCAGCTGTTGCTGGAAGGCGGGATTGGTGCGGCTGGCTTTGCCCATCATCAGGCCCAGCACCCACAGCAGAAGACGAAATTTCATGCACACGGCCTCGGTGTAATTATTGAGTGGCCGCAGCAGTTTAACGATTTGCAAAAAGAACGCTACCGATCTTGCGCATTAGCGGAAGATCGGCTGGCGTTTGACGCTTATAGCAGCATGTTACTTAAACGTTTGGGCAAGGTACCGGCGCCCAGTCAGCCAGGTTCGGATCACGGCAGCTGCCTTCGAGCTGCGCTTTACCGGCACTGGCCACCTGCTTGCTTTCAGCTTGCTTGGCCTGCACGGTCTGGATGCTCTTCTCGGTGGTCACCGCTTCTTTCGGTACGGTTGGCAGCACCGGCTTCTTCGCCGGTTTCACGGCTTTCTTGCCCTTGGCAGGGGCGACGGCCGGAGCGGTGTCGGCAGTGGCCACGGTGACCACGTCGGTACGCTGTACGCCGACTTGCTGCAGGTCTTTTTCGTAGGCCTGGGTGTAGTTGTTCAGGTCTTCGCTGGCTTTGCCGTTGACCGCGACGATCAGGTCATTGGACTCCTTCAGGCCGGCGACGATTTCCGCCAGGCGCTTGCGGCCCTCGGTGTCGTTGACGGTCTTGGCCTTGCGATCATTCACCAGCTTGGTGAACGCGCTCTGGTAGCACTGCTGGGACGCCTTGGCGTAAGCGGTGCTGCGGTCGATATCCGAAGCGCTTTTGTTGAAGTCGGTGGAGTAGGAAGCAATGCGCTGGTTGTCATCGCTGATCTGCTTCTGACGCTCGGTGTAGTAGCCCGCCGCGCCGCCAGCCAAGGCGCCGCCAGCCGCACCGATGGCGGCGTTACGGCCGCGCTTGTCGGAGTCGCCGGTCAGGGCGCCCAGCAGTGCACCGCCGGCAGCGCCGATGGCTGCGCCGGTCACCACCGACTTGGTCATGTCCGAATCGGTGGCACGCAAGTGCTGCACCGGCTCGTAGCAGTTCGGGTAGTACTCGACCTTGGTGCTGGACGCGACCTTGGAGGCCGGCGAGGTGGCGCAACCGGTCAGCACCGTGCTGAAACCAGCGGCAATCAGCAGCAAGTGACGCTTGGAAACCGCCTTACGGGAAAAAAGCATAAGTTGTGTTCTCTTCTAAGTTTGACTTGCCCAGCACGGCAACCGCCGCCTGAGTCCCTTCCAAGCTCGCTATACAGCCAGCGATCATCGCTGTCCGCTCGCTGCGAGCAATTCCTTCAAGATCGTCGCCGGGTCGGCCCGCTGTTGTTTGCGGTAATTGCCGACATGGCGGACGAACAGTGTTGCGCGCGTCACCAGGCTCTTGCCGAGCACCGGTTTGCGATCCAACTCTTCCTTGATTCGTTGAAACTGCGCCTGGATCACCGCATCGGTGTAACGCGTGCCGGTGGCCAAGTTGTCGATGTAGATCGCCACCGCGCCGTCGAGCGCGCTGCGGCCGTTGGCAATGGCCATGTCAAACAGCTGCGCGCTGGCCTCGTCCTTGTTGTCCAGGGCCTGCTGGCGACTCTTCTGCAGGTTGGCCAGGCGGATGTTGTAGTTGGCGATGGTTTCAGCCACCAACGCGGCTGACTGAATCAGGTTGCCCGCCGCTTCTTCGCGTTGCTGGGCGATCAGCGAGACATTGCGCTTGAGTTCTTCATTCACCAGCCCCAGCTCGGCTTGCAGCTTGGGGTCGGCACTGGCGGCGATGATGCTGTCCAGGCGCTTGGTCGGGTCCTGGGCGTCGTCGATGGCGTCGGTCAGCGCGGCCAGGCGGCCCTCTTTCTGCCACTGCGCAAACAGCTCCTTGTAGCGCGAGCGCGGCGCCGACAATGCGCCAATCGCCACGCGGAACCCGGTGGTCTCGTTGCTTTGTTCAGTGCCGTCGGCGGCGAACAGCGGGTACTCACGACGCATGCCGGTAAACAGCGTGCCCTCGCCTTCCAGGTAGTTGCCGCCCTTGACCACAAAGCCGCCGTACGTGCCCTGGCGGCGCCCGGCGTGCACCAGCTGGAAGGATTCCTGGACCATTTCCGCGGCGTTGCCGATCACGTCGAACAGGCCGATGGGGTTGGGCAACTTGGTGCCGATGGGCATCAGCCGCGCCGCCTGGCCGGTGCCGCCGGCCACTTGATTGAACACCGCGTAGTCGCCCAGCGGGCCATCGCTGTCGCTGCCTTCGACGCGGCGTGGGAACAGGCGCCCTTCAAGGTCCTGACGGCTCACGGCGTGGCCGCCGCGCGCGGCAAATTCCCATTCCACTTCGGTGGGCAGGCGCACAAAACCGAGGCCGCCATCGTCGGCTGAAGAACCGCGCCCGCTGACTGGCAGCAAGTCGCGGTGGTATTTCATCAGCCAGGCGCTGTACACCGCCGAGAAGCGCTCGGCTTCAAAACGCGACAGCTTCACCTTGGGCAAGCGCCCGGCCATGCCGGTCGGCGCATCGCAGGCCGGGGCCGGTTCACCACTGGCCAGGGCCTGCGCCTGAGACATCACCTGGGCGTATTGGCGTGCGGTCACTTCGTACTTGCCGATGAAATACAACATGGGCTTGAGCGGGGTCTTGGCGTCGGTCTTCGGCATCAACGGCGCGATGACTTTGTTCCACTCCTTGGGCAAGTCCTTGAGGGTGAACTGGCCGTTGATAAAGTCGCGGCGGTAGCCGGAAATAAACGACTGCTGGTAGCCCGCCTCACCTTCGGCGAAGGGGTAGCCGAGGCTGATCTCGCGGTCGTCCAGCGTGCCTTGGGCCAACACGTAGGCGTAGCGGAACAGCATGTTGCCTTCACACGGCAGCGGCAGGCTGACGTCGCCCGCCAACGGTTTCGGGTTGTCGAGCTTGTCGCTTGCCTCATCGGCCCAGGCCATCGAGGCCAAGGTCAGCGCCACGGCGGCGCCCAGTAACTTATACATCTCTGATTCCTTCAGAAGCCTGGATACGCGCCACTCGCCAACCACCACAGGCCGCCGCCACGGCGCTGACGCCGAGGATTGCAACCAGGGCCAGGGCGTAATGACGCGCCAGCAGGTGGCTGGCGTATTCGCCCGGCACCTGCACAAATAATTGATTCAAACCCGCCTCGGCCAGGCCGTACAGCCCGGCGCTGAGCACGGCGGCAACACCCGCGCTGTACAGCGCCTGCATCACCACAAACAGCAACAGTGCCCCGGTGGAAAACCCCAACAGGCGCAGCACCGACAATTCCCGACGCTTGCGCGCCACAGCGGCCAGCGCCCCGGCGAAGATCGCCGCAAACGCCCCGAGCAACGCCAACCCGGCAATCACCCAGAACACGATCGACAGGTTGCGGCTCAACGACTGCACCTGGGCGATGGTCTGCGCCTGGGTCGAAACCAACAGATTCTGCCCGGCGAAAAATACCCGCAACGGCTCTACATCGGTGAGGCTGCGCGCATACAAGCGAAACGCCGGATACACCCGCTGCTCGCTCACGCCCAAGGCGTCTCCCTCCCAACCCAACGCCGGGGCGGCGCGGCCATCGCGGTAATCTTCCGCCGCTTCCAGCAAGCCCAAATCCGCAAACAACCCATCGCGCGCAAAGGCTTCCAGCGGCAATACCGCCTGCACTTGCACCCGCGTGCGCTGGGCCTCGACGCGCCCCGCCACTTGCCGCGCAAAGCTGGTTTCCAACCAATCCCCCGGCCGCGCCGCGAGCTTCTCGGCGGCGGTATGACTCAATACGATCTGGTCCAAGCCCCGAGGCATCGGTAAACCGGCCAGCAACGGATCGCCCGGCGCGGTCGGCAGCATCTCCAGGGCCAGCGTGCCGACCTGCGCCGTGGCTGCAATCTGCCGCGTACGCGGGATGGCAAACGCCACATCAGGACGCTGGCCGAGCTGCTCGATCAATGCGCTGCTGAATCGACCACCGCCCAGCGGAATAATTTCACGGGTAGCGGGGTCGGTCTGCAAACGTTCGGTCAAACTGCTAACCAGTCCAAATTTCAGACCAAATAACACCAGCAGCGGCGCGATCACCGCCACCAGCGCCAGCACCGAACAGGCCGACAGCCAGGCGTCGTTGCGGTAATCCTGCCAGGCCAGGGAGGTGATCAGAGGCAGGCGCATCAGCACGCCTCCCCGAGGGTGGCGGTAACGCCGCCGTCGGTGTCGCGCCGGCAACTGATGCGCCGCACCTGCAAGCCACTGGCGCGCGCCAGCGGTTCGTCATGGGTGGCGATCACACAAGCGGCGCGGTGTTCACGGGCCTGGGCCAGCAGCGCGTGCATCACGCGCTCGGCATTCAAGGGGTCGAGGGCTGCGGTCGGCTCATCCGCCAGCACCAGTTGCGGCGCGTGGGCCAAGGCGCGGGCGCAACTTACGCGCTGGCGTTGGCCCACTGACAAGGCCGCCGGCTTCTTCGCCAACTGATCGCTGATTTCCAGCTGCTCGGCCAGGCGCGCCACGCTGCCGTCATCCTTCAGGCCCAGCAGCTGGCGGGATAACGCGATGTTGCTGCGCACATCCAGAAACCCCAACAGCCCACCGGTTTGCAAAACATAGCCCAGGTGCTGGCTGCGCAATGCGGCCAGGCTGGATTGCTGGTCGGCGCGCCACAGGGCACCGATGTCCTGCTGAAGGAATTCAAACTGGCCGATCCGGTCCGGCGCCAACACCAGCGCCAGCAGATCGAGCAATGTGCTTTTGCCACAGCCGCTCGGCCCGACAATCGCCACTTGCTCTCCCGCACGCAGCTGCAAAGCCGGAATCACCAGGCTATAGCGCTGGCTACCGAGGCCCCGGCTCTTGTGCACCGCGCTCAGGTTCAGCATCAAGGCAGCGTCGACAACGGCACGCGGTACAACGCGTCGCCCGGCTCGGCATCGCCGAAACGGACCCAGTTGGCCAGGTCATTGTGGAAGGTTTCATACAGGCGGATTTTCGAATCCAGCTCGTCGATAAAGTCTTCCTGTTCGGCCACGCTCAACGACAGCCACAGGTCCTGGCTCATGTTCAGCGACTTGCTGCGGTACGGCAGGCCTTCCAGGTATTCACCGAGAATGCCGCCGTCCGCCAGGTTGCCGCCCTTGCGCAGGGCTTGCGGGTCGCGGCTCATGTAGGCCGAGGCGCTGGCGATTTCCTGGAAGAAATCCTTCGGCGAGGTCTGGGTTTTGCGCGCCGCATCCACGATCAGTTTCAGCGACTGCTGCAGGTCGTTGAGCTGCAACTTGGTGAGCATCACGCACACCTGGAACGCCGGCAGCGCCGGGTTGGTGAGGTCGCGGTCGGCGGTCCAGGCGCTGACCAGTTGCGGCGCCTGGCTCGCGGTTTTGCGGCCGAGGAAGTCCATATGCATCGCATAACCGACGGCGGCGGATTTGTCCGCCAGGCTCGGCGCGGTGCTCAACAGCGGCACCGGCTGCGGCGTATTGCTGCGCACCTGGTGCACGAGGTTGGCGAACACGCTGCCAATCTCATCCACGCGCTCGCCCAGCTTGCGCACGTCGCCACCGGGCACCGGCGTGTACAGGTCGCCGATCTGCGGGTTGGCGTCGGCGGTGAGGATGCGGTACTGGCTTTCGGCGCCGGCGTGGGTTTTCTTGCCGGCATCGGTGCGCAGGTGCAGGGCGTAGATCTTGATCTGCTTGCCCAACGCGGCCTGGCGTACTTCGGCTTCGTTCATCTGGGTGGCGGCAAACGGGTCGTTCTTGCGCAACGCGCCGGCATCGGTAACCAGCAGGATGATGCGCCCGCCATAACCGGACCAATCCATGCCGTCCACGGCCTGCATCACGCCGGCAAACGCGTCTTCGTTGAACGAATGGCTGGAGACGGTCGAGGCTTTGACCTGCCGCGCCATGTCGAGGAAGCGTTGCGGGTCGCGGCCCTGGTCGAGGGTGATGAGGGTTTTCGCGGTGTATTCCAGCCCAGGGGTTTTCTTGATGCTGCTGCGAAACCCCACCATGCCGAAACTGACACTGTCCAACTCGCCGCGCTCGGCGATGCGGGTTTGCAGCTCGTGCACCACATCGCGGATCTGGTCGATATACGGCTGCATCGACACGGTGGTGTCCACCACCATGACCACCGCCGTACGGAAGGCGTCGGCGTTGGCCGCCGCGACGGCCCGGGCTGGCGCCTTGGCCGCGGCGCTGCCGGGATCGATAGAGGCCACGTTGAGCAACTGCACCGGCTGGCCGTTCTCGTCGAAGGTCTCCTTGGAGTCGAAGATCGGCAACAGGTAGAACTGGTTCTGCGGCACCGCGCTGGCCGCCGGTTCCAGGGCCAGGACCTGGCCGTTGTCGTCGCTGTTTTGCTGCGCCTTGGCCAATACGCCTTTGGCGGCGGCAGGGTCAGCCAGCAGCTTTTCCACCTCGCCGGGTTGGCGCAGGAACATCACCGGTGCGCGGCCCGAGCGCTCGGTGAACTTGAGCACCAGGCTCTGCTTCCAGTCGCTGACTTGAGAGGCCGGCAACCAACCATCGCTGCGACCATCGGTGGCGGCGCCTACACGTACCCAAGGGCTGCCGTCGATGTCTTTGCGTTGGTACACATAGAGCACGGAAAACGCCGGCAGCCCTTCGCTGGGGGCACCACCAGCATCATGGGCAAGCTTGGCGCCCGGCTTACTGAGAACGCGCTGGAACAGGGTTTTCTTGCCCGCCATCAACAGCGGACGCTGGCCGCCATCCACTTCGGCCACCGGCGGCGGTGTCACTTTGGGCACCACCGCAGCGGGCGGCGTGGCGGGCGCATCGCTGCCGCTCAACCACCAATAGCTCGCGCCACCGATAGCCAACGCAACAGCGACGGCCACCGCCGCCAACGCCAGCACCGGCCCACGACGCTGCTCGCTGTGGTGGGTCGGCGTCACCACCGGTTGACGCACCGGTTCGGGCTTGGCCGTCGGAATTTCGATGGATTCCGGCGTGATGCCCGCCAGGTCAAAACTCATCGGGATCGGCAGCGGACGCACCAGCGTGGCCTCCACCGATTCGCTCGGCAGGTTATCCAAGGCCAGCAGCAACGCCGCCGCATCCGGGAAACGTTCCGCCGGGTCCTTGGCCAACAGCTTGCGCAGCACACCCTGGTAACGCCCGTGGTGCACCGGCAATTCCGGCAGCGGCTCGGTCAGGTGCGCCAATGCGGTGGACAGCGCATCGGTGCCGCTATAGGGCAGTTTGCCGACGAGGATTTCATACAGCACCACGCCCAGCGCGTAGAGGTCGGCGCGGCCATCAATCTCCTGGCCCCGCGCCTGCTCCGGGCTCATATAGCTCGGCGTGCCAACCGCGAAACCGGCCTGGGTGAACTGGGTGCGATCGTCCAGGGATTTGGCGATACCAAAGTCCGACAGCACCGCCGTGCCGTCGGCGCGGAACAGAATGTTCGCCGGCTTGACGTCGCGGTGCACCAGCCCTTGGGCATGGGCATAACCCAGCGCCGAAGCAATCTGGCGGATCAGCGTCACGCCCTGCTCCGGCGTCAGCCCCGCGGCGATGCGCTCCTTGAGCGTGCCGTTGGGCAGGTATTCCATGGCCATGTAATACAGCTCACCGACATTGCCGATGTCATGGATGGTCACGGTGTGCGGGTGCGACAAGCGTGCCAGGGTCTTGCCCTCGCGCAGGAAACGCTCGCAGAAGCTCGGGTCAGCCGCCAACGCCGCCGCCATCACCTTCAACGCTACCTTGCGCTCCAGCGAGCGTTGGGTCGCCAAGTACACGCTGGCCATGGCGCCTTCGCCGATTTCGCCTTCGATGTCATAGCCGGGAATCAGGATGTTCATGCCGATACCTTCACGACGATGGCGGTGATGTTGTCCGGCGCGCCGCGATTGAGCCCGAGGTGCACCAGGCTGCGCACGATTTCATCCGGCGCGTCATGGCTGAGTACTTCGCGGATCTCGTGGTCCTCAACGGTTTTGTTCAGGCCGTCGCTGCACAGCAAGTAGCTGTCGCCGGGGGCGATCAACAGGTCGACCACTGCCAGTTCCAGTTGCGCCTCCACGCCGATCGCGCGGGTGACGATGTTGGCGCGCGGGTGCACGCGGGCATCGGCCTCGCTGAGCAGGCCGCTGTCTTGCAGGTCTTGTACGTAGCTGTGGTCGCGGGAGATGCCTTCGAGCACGCCGTCACGCAGGCGGTACAGGCGGCTGTCACCGGCCCACAGGCACACGCCACGCAAGCCGCGCGCCGCCAGGACGACCACGGTGCTGCCCATCATGGTCACGCCACGGTTGGCGGTTTCTTCACGTACGGCGGCGTTGATGCGGATCAGGTCAGCGCGCAGGGCGGCGGTGTATTCGTCGAGAGAACGCCCCACCGGCACACCGCGCAGGCTGTCGACGATCAGACTGCTGACGTAATCCCCCGCCGCGTGCCCGCCCATGCCATCGGCAACCACCCACAGGCGGTTTTCCGGCAGGTCCAGGCATGCGTCTTCATTGACCTGGCGCACCATGCCCACATGGCTTTTGCTCGCGGATTTATACGTCGACCCCATCTACACCACACCTTCTTGTCCGAGCAAAAACTGCACAAAATCGCCGGTGGCAGGCAGGCCCTGGCACCGCAATAAACCGGGGGAAATCGTCTGCGAACCACGGCCCCACCACAGGCTGGCACCGTCGCAGGCCTGTTCGGCGAGCGCGGCCATGCGCTGATGCGGCACGGTGGCCGCCACGCGCTGCAGGCCGGCGAAACGGCTGTCGACTGCGCGCGGCTCACTGGCTGGCACGCCGAGTCTGTCGAGGCCAGCGTTGAAACTTTCAAACGTGGCGCCGGCATCCAGGGTGCTCAGCAGCAGCTCTTCGGCCTGTTCGAACCAGGTGTCCGAACCGCCTACCAGGGACGCGGGGTTGGTGTCGTGATCGAGCAACGCCACCACCGCCAGCGGGAAATAGCGCCCGACCCGATCAATGCTCGGCATCACCACGCCCGCCGCCGCGTCCGGCCCGCACACGCCCGGCGCCAACACAAAGCGCCACAACGGGCTGACCAGGTAAACATTGAGCCAATCGCCGCCCAGGCTGTTCTGGCTGGCGAGCAAACCGGCCGCCAGCCAGCTGTCCCACGGGCCGATAAAACTCTGCGGCAAGGCGCGGCTGACAAAATCCCCGCGGCTGGCCAACTTGCCGTAGAAACCCAAAGCCGTCATAGCCGCTCCGGCAGGCTGAAGCCATTGAGTACGCGGCTCTTGAACGGGTTGAAGGCGCTGTTGGCGCGCAACTCGTAGGCAATGCTCGCGCCGTCGACCCGCAGGCGCAGGTTGAAGCGGTCCGGCGAGTTGCCGGCGGTGAGGTCCGATTGCTCCAGCAGGCGGAACCAGGCCCACGGGCCGTCCAGGGTCACACCGGAGCGCCCGCTGGCCGACGGCGGCATGATGGAGATACGCACCACGCCAATGCTGCCGGGGTTAGGCCATTGCATCGCCACCGGGCGGCTTGGGCCGTGGTCATAACTCAATTGCTGGCCGTCGAGGTCGAGCAGGAACTGGGTGATGGTCGGGTCCATCGATACCGGTTTTAGCTCGAAGCGTACGATGGGCTGAGTACCGCCAGCGCGGAAAAACGCGTCACGAATAGCCGCCGCGCGCTGGAAGGTTTGCAGCACGCCCGGCGCAATCCCAAGCTTCTGCGCCGCGCCCGGCTGCCAGCGCCAGGTTTGCGTGGAGGTGTCCACGTAGGGCTGCAGGTACTTGCGGAAGTAGTTGTCCATCACCCCGCCCACGCCGAAGAACTGGCCGAAGTCATCCAGGGTCGCATCCCGCGCGCTGCCCGGCGACATCGGATAACGGCCCGCCAACGACTGGCGATACACATTCACCACCTCGCTGACCCACGCCGCGTTCAGCTGGTTGCGCACGCCGCCCATCATGCTGTTGGTGGTGGAGTTGACCACCGACTTGACCATGCCCTGCACCAACGGCGGCTGGCGTTCGGCATTCAGGCTGACGCGCGTGGCCGCAGCCGCCGCCTGGTTCTTGGCCTCACCGAGCAACGCGTCGCCACTGGCGCCGACCATGGCGCTGACCTGCACGTACAGGGCGTTCATGTCCGCCAGCAGGCCGTCGATGGCGGCCGGTTCGCCTTCATTTTTGCTGACGATGCTGTTGAGTTCGGCAAAGTGCGCGGTCACCGGATCGTCTGCCGCCGCCGGTGTATTGGCTGTTGGTTGCTCCTGGCCGAGCAGGCTGCCGAGGCGCTCCTTGAGCTTGTCGACGCCACCTTCCACCGGCACGCCCTTGGCCGCTAATTGGCGTTCTTCGGCTTGCAGGTCGGTTTCCTTGGCCACCGCCACCAACAGTTTTTTCAGCGGCGAGGTCGGCCCGGAAATCACCCGCAGTACATCGGCCGCCTGGGCCACGCTGGTGATCGGCACAAAGTCGATATCGGCCAGCAACGCATCCCACTGGCGCTGGTAATCCTGGAAATACAGGCGGCGCACATCTGCGGCCAGGCTTACCACGTTCTGTTGATCAGCCTGCTCGCGGCCCAATACCCATTGCTCTTCAGCGAGGGTACCGGTCTGGTTCAGGCTGCTCAGCAGGAATGCCTGGCGATAACCCTTGGCGGTAAAGAAGCCACTCAACGGCTCGCCCAGCGGCTTGCCACTTTTGCGGCTGAACACCAGCGCGGCATCACGGCCGGCGGCTTCGTTGATACGGAAGTCCTGGACGCCTTCGGGCAGTTTCTGCCGTTTGACCCGGTCATACACACGCTGGGCCACCGGCAGTTGTTGCAGCTGGCGGCGCAGGTCATCGATCAGGCGTGGGTCGAGGCGTGCACTTGGGGGGTGGCGGTCAAACAACGCCTGCAAGTGCCCGGTCAACGCCTGGCGCTGGTCGGCCGGCAGGTCGCGTGGCAGGTTGCGGTCCCAGTCGAGGGCGATCCAGGCCTTGATGAAGTCCGGGTCGTAATGCTCACTGTCGGCGAGCATCAGGTAGGCCTTGAGGCCTTCGTAGAGGAAGTCCGAACTGCCGCCACCGTGCAGCTGTTCTTCGATACGCGTCACCAGGCGCGGCGCGAACACCGCGATCAACAGCTTGCGGTAGACGCTGGCGGATTCGGCTTCGAGCATATCGCCCTGGTACAGCCCCAGGCCCTCGGACCAGTTGGGAGAATCCCCCGCGAGGTTCTTCACCGCGTTGAGCAACGGCAGCACTGCCAGCACTTCGCGCTGCGCCGGGCTCAGGTTCTGCACGGTCTGGCCCAGCGGCGCGACCTTCTGATCGACTTGCGCGATATACGCCTGGTTGGCGCGGTAACTCACCCACCACAGGCCGCTGACCACCACGACCAACGCCACGGTAGCCGCGAGCACACCGCGCGCGACCCACTTGCGGCGGCGTTCGACCTGCGGGTTCACACCCACCAGGCCACGCTCGGCAAACGCCACGGCGGTGAAGAGTTTTTCGATGAAGTAACTGCGCCCGGTGCCGCTCTGGCGCGCCAGGTGCTGGCGGTCCAGGTTCATGCTCTGGGCCATGGCGCCGATCAGGCGGTCAATCGGGCTGCCCTCCTGGGTGCCGCTGGTGAAATACACGCCGCGCAGCAGCACGCGCTCTTCAAAGGCATTCGGTTTGAATACGCCTTCGAGGAAGCTTTGCAGGCAATCCTTCAAGGCGCCGAACTGCTGCGGGAACCCGTAGATCAGGTCGCGCCGCGCCGGGTCGCGTTCCTGTTGCAGGCGCTCCACCAGGCGTTCGTTGAGGCGCTGCTCCAAGCCTGCGAATTCGCTTTGCAGGTGGGCCAGCGGGCTGTCGCTGTGTTTGCCGTCGTCGAGAGCAAAGGTCATGCCCCACACCTGGGCGCGTTCTTCCTTGCTCAGGTTGTCGAAGTACTCCATGAAGCCCGGCACGAGGTCGAGCTTGGTCAGCATCAGGTAGATCGGGAAACGCACGCCCAACTGGGTGTACAGCTCCTGGATCCGCAGGCGGATCGCCGCCGCGTGGGCAGCGCGTTCGGCGTCGGTGCCGAGCAGCAAGTCAGACAGGCTGATGGCGATAAACGCGCCATCGATGGGTCGGCGTGAACGCTGCTTTTTCAGCAGGTCGAGGAAGCCCAGCCACGCGGCTTTGTCCACCGTGGAGTTGCTGTCCTGGGTGGTGTAGCGGCCGGCGGTGTCGAGCAATACGGCCTGGTCGGTAAACCACCAGTCGCAGTTTCGCGTACCACCGACGCCACGCACCGCACCGGCGCCCAACTGCGCGGCCAGCGGAAAATGCAGCCCGGAATTGACCAGCGCCGTGGTCTTGCCCGAACCCGGTGGGCCAATGATCACGTACCACGGCAGCTCGTAGAGGTTGCGGCGTTCGTCACCGCCCAGCTTGGCCTTTTTCAGCAGGGCCAGGGCTTCGTCCATGCGCTGGCGCAGGGTCGACAACTCTTCGGCGGTGGCAGTGCTATTGGGATCGGCCGGCGTTTGCGCGGCGAGGCTCCGCATTACTTCGGCGGCCTGGCGCCGCGCCTGGATGATGCGGAACACGCGGTATGCGATCCACACCGCGAAGACCAGAATGATCAGCGCCCAGCGGCGCCCTTCCGGCACCAACACGTCGAGCAACGGCCCGACAAACCAGATGATCAGGCTCAGGGCGATCAAACCCAGTACCGGGATCACCCAGCGAATCATGAAACTGAAAAACGCCTTCACTCGACGCCCTCCGCCAATACAGTGATTTCAACCCGGCGATTGCGGGCGCGGCCTTCGGCTGTGCTGTTGGTGGCCAGCGGCTCGGTGTCGCTTCTGCCTTCGGCGCTGAAGCGCTCGCCCTGGCCGGTCTTGGCCGCGAGGATCTCCAGCACCGACTTGGCGCGCGCTTCCGACAACGCCCAGTTCGACGGGAAGCGCAGCGTGGCAATCGGGCGGTTGTCGCTGTGCCCGGTGACGCGCACCTGGCCCTTCACTTTGCGGATGGCATCGGCAATGCGCAGCATCAGCGGCTGGTAGTCATCAACAATGCTGGAACTGGCCGACGCGAATAACTCGTCGCCCCTGATAGTCACCACCGAGCGGTCGACTTTATCTTCCACCGCCACGCGACCGGCCTTGATGTCTTCGGCCAGGAAGCCGGCCAGGCGCGGCCGCTCAATGACTTTGGGCTGCGCCACCGGGCGGTCGATGGCTTGCACCGGGATCTCGCCCAAGGCGTGGATATTCTTGAATACCGGTTCGGCATCCGATGCCAGCTTCATGCGCAAACCGAACAGCAACGCCAGCAGCAACGCCAGGCCGATGGCCACGGCGATCCACGGCGGCATGAATTGCGCCAGGCGATCCCGCGCCACGGTCACGCCACGCCAATGCGGCGACAGCTCCCGCTCGTGCTCGCCACGGGCGCTGCGAATGGCGGCGGCAGTGCGCTCGCGCAGGGCTTCCAAGTGGCTGCGGCCATCATTCATCACGCGGTAGCGGCCTTCGAAACCCAGGCACATGCACAGGTACAACAGCTCCAGCAGGTACAGGCGCTCGCGTGGGCTTTGCAGGCAATGGTCGAGTAACTGGAAGACCTTTTCGCCGCCCCAGGCTTCGTTATGCACGGTGATCAGCAGGCTCTGCTTGCCCCAATCGCTGGTGCTGCCCCAGGGCGTGCTGAGCACCGCTTCATCGAGAGCGGTGCACAGCGCGTAACGCGCCAGCAGCACTTCGTTGCGCGCCACGCCGGCGGCTTCGGCGCGCTCTTCGAACTGGCGCAGGTAGGCCAGCAATTGCGCGCGCAGGCTCGCCGGCGCCGGGTGCGCGATGGTGTTGCGCAGGCGCGTCAGCAAGGCCAACAGCGGGCCGGCGGCGCTTTCCAGCGGGTTCAGGCCCTGGCTTTTGCCGGTGAGCATCGGCGCGGCCGGCATCGCCAGCGGCGAAGGTTCGGCACGCACAGGTTCCGGCGCGCGGCCACCCGGGCGCGGCATGAACTGGGTGCGGTCATCATCATTGGGATGCATCGCGGTTTATCCTCGGATCGCCCAGAAGGCCAGGTTCAAACCCGGGAACTGCCCGGCGATATGGAAGGCAAAACCGCCGGAGTTGTTCAGTTGCTGCCAGTGCTCGCTGCCACGGTCCAACTCGTAATAGGTGCTGCCGGCGTGGTACGGGATCTGGCGTGGCGCCACCGGCAACGGCAGCAGGCCGATGCCCGGCAGTTGCAGGTTGACCATGTCGCGGATGTGCTCCACCGAGCCGACCTTGCTTTGCTGGCCGAAGCGCGAGCGCAGGGTTTCGCCGGGTACATCGGCGCGCACCACCAGGATGAAACTGGCGCTGTCGAGCAGGGTTTTGTCGGCGAGCATGGCCACGTGGATGCCGTAGGCTTTTTCGACAATCGGGATCGGCGTGGCCTTGCTGTCGATCAGCATTGACAGCGCTTCACGCAGGGCCGCCATCACCGGGGCGAAGCTCAGGGCCAGGTCGTCGTGCTGGTACTGCGGGTATTCCTGGGGGCGCCGGCCAGCGGTGGAAAAAGTCGAGAACTCACCGGCCAGGCTCACCAGTTCGCTGAACAAGCGCTCCGGATGCAGCGGGCTCAACTGGCTCAAATGCTGGATCAGCGGCTGCGCCCGGTTGACCAGTTGCAGCAGCATGAAGTCGGCGATTTCCGACGCGCCGCCCGCGCCCGAGGCGACCACACGGCCGGCCAGGGCTTCGCCGCGCTGGTGCAGCAGGCCAAGCAGCTCGCTGCGAAAGGCCGTCAGCGACTTGCTCGCAGCCACGTCCAACACCGGCGGGATGTAAGAGTCATCCAGCACCAGGGCGCGGTCGGCGCGTTTTTCCTTGATGCGCACCAGGCCCACGGCCGCGTAATCGCTGATGCCATCCTGGGCGGTCAACAGGCGCAGGGCACGCGAACCCACGGCCACTGGCGCGCGGTTTTCGAACGGCGCGTTGTCGTCACGGACTTCGCGCACCTGGCTCACGTAACGCGCGGCTTCCAGGGGCTCGCCCTCATCCACCGTGTCACGGGCGCCGGCGCGCTTGAGCGGCAAAGCGAGGTAAACCAGGCCGTCGCGCAGGCTGTCGTCAATATTCAGCGGGCTCGGCGCCAGGTCATCCTGGGGAATATTGAACGGCGTGCCGTCGGGCAACAGGCCGCGCGCCGACACGATTGCCAGCTTGCCCTGGGTCAACAGGCCCTGGTCGATCAGCAGTTCGGAGAAGCCCCAACTGCCTGCGGACAACGGGCGGCTGCGGGCGTCGATCAGGTTTTCCAGGTAACGGTCATGCTGCTGGAAGTGCTGCGTTCCGATGAACATGCCTTCCGACCAGACCACGCGATTGTTCCAGGACATGGGGGCTCCGATTGCGTTATTGGGCAGGGCTGGATGGGGAAACCACGACATCGGCGCGCACGGCACGTACATCGAGGCTGATCTGGTATTCGGTGTATTGGCGCGGCGGCACGCTGATCACCGTGCGCCATTGCGCGCGGTCCAGCTCGCGGTAACCCACCAGCAAGCCGATCTGGCGGGTGGACGGGTCGAGGTCGCGCTGGATGCTCAGTTGCTGGCCGGGTTGCACCATCACTTCGTCCTGGTCCAGCAGGTCCAGGCCGAGGGTGGATTGCGCGCGGTCAGCCAGGGCGAAGTAGTCGGAACGGCCGAAGGTGGCGGCGTTTTTCAGTTCGAAGATGCGCACCCGCACCGGCGCGGCCTGGCCGTTGGCGCCGGGGTTAAGCCCGGCAATCGCGTGGAAGTGCAGCTCGACGGCGGCAGTGTCCGCGTCTGCTTCGGCGGCGGCTTCGGGTTTGGCGGTGTCGTTGGCACACGCCGTCAGCAGCAGTGTGGCAACTGCGAGTAAAAACCTGGGAATCATCCTGCGTCCTCAATGACGTACTTAGCTATCCGTTAGATCCATGTAGTGCGGGTCAGCGACGTTGGCGTGCGCTGTGTTCTTCGTAGGCTCGGCTGAATTCGCGGCCGAACAGGTCCTGGAAATCTTCCTGGGCCTCGCGGGAAATATTGCTGTAAAGCTCAGTGAACTGCTGCCAGTACTGGGCCTGGCGCGAGCCGTTGAAAATACTCGAGAGCCCGCCGGGCTTGCCCATGCGCTCTTCCAACTGCGCCGGTTCAAAGCGTGTGAGCAGGTGTTTGATCGCCGCTTCAACCCCGGCCATCACGGCCAACTGGTGGGCGCGCAAGTCGTCGAAACTGTCGCGCACGGCCGCGTCCGGCGCCATAAACGCTTGGTTGCCGTGGCGAAGCAGCAGCAACAAGGCTTCGTCGGCGTTCGGGGCAAATTTCAACGGGTTGTTTTCGGCGGGCTGGATCATCGTCTGCTGCATGCGGAACTCGCCCTTGAGGCTGGCACGGGCACGCAACACGTCGATCAGGCCTTCGACCATCAGCCGGTAGCTGCGGCCGATGCTTTCCATCTGGGCTTCTGCCTGGACCTTGTCCAGACGCAGCTGGTCCAGGCCGGCACCCCGCAGGAAGGCTTGCAGCAGGTCAGGTTGTTGCTGGGTATCGGCGACCGCTTCGACCACGGGTGGCGGCTGGATGACGGGCGGCGGTGGCGCAGGTGGCGGCGCGACCGGCGCGGGTGTGTCGCCAAACAGGTCCCAGTCTTCGGGAATCACCGAGCCTGCGACCGGCGTTTTTTCCACGGCGACTGGCGTTGGCGGGCGGAAATCGTGCTGCTCGGAAGGCACGTGGTCCGGCACGGTCGGCGGCGGCACGGCGGTGGGGCTGAGGAAGTCGAACAGGTCCGGCAGCGTGTCCATCGACGACGCACCGTGGAAATGCGGCGCGATTACCGGCGTGGCCACAGGCTTGCTCGCCACGGCGCCCATCAAGGCTTCAAAGCTGTTCGGCGATTCACCGGCAAAGGGCTGGCTATCGATGGCCTGCACGTTGAAGTCGATACGCGCCTGGATCTCGTAATCGCCGATGCGGATCAACTCGCCATCTTGCAGGGGTTCGCTGTTACCTCTACGCAAACGAATAGCGGCGTTGACCAGCTCCACACCGTTTGTACTGTTATCGGTTAAATAATAACGGCCATCTTTGTATTGAATAACGCAATGTTGCGAAGACACCAGGCGCTCAGGGTCCGGCAATACCCAGTCATTATCCGAGCTGCGGCCGATAGCCATCGAGCCCTGGTTCATGGACTTTTCGGCGCATTGCCCAGGGGTGATTTTGTGATAACTAGTGATAGTCAAACACAGCGACATCTTGCCTCCTTGCTGATACTTCGCGCGCAGTCGATTCCCGGGACAGCGGTTCCCGAGAGTTCCCCATCAGGTCGTGCAATCGACCTTCCACAGCCTGCCAATGCCAGCATGATCGCTGATCTTAACTGGGCTGCATGACAAAAATCCTATCCCGGTGCGCCATTCGACCCACCAGTCGCGCGGGTTGTTAAGCACCGCACATCTGTCACAGAGGGCGAATAGCTTACCTTGACAAGGCGTAAGTACTACACCAAAAATGCACAACTTCTTGCATTGCAGTGGTGGCACATTAGTGGCATCGCAATTATATGACCAAGAAAACATGCAAAGTTCCTCGCGCAACTAATGCATGCTTTGCCCGCCATCTAACGGGCTGATAGGGAGATCAAATTCAGTGGATGTGCCGTTGCTGCTCGCCGCCGTTTCCGCGAACTCGCCTTGTGGCGAAGACATGGAATATGACGCGCAATTTCTTCAACTTGAGCGTGATGCCAAGGGTCAGCCCGAGCGCAGCATGGGCGACTCGATCCTGCCCGCTGAGCCGCCGGAATGGCGCAGCATCCAGCAGCAAAGCCTCGACCTGTTGCAGCGCAGCAAAGACCTGCGCATCACCCATTTTCTGTTGCAAAGCTCCCTCGCGCTCCAGGGCGTAGCCGGGCTGGCCGACGTCCTGACGCTGATCAACGCGCTGCTGCGCGAGTACTGGACCGACCTGCACCCGCGCCTGGATGCCGACGACGATAACGACCCCACCGTGCGCATCAACGCCCTCTCCGGCTTGACCAGCGACGCTACCATCCGCCTGCTGCGCGAAAGCATCCTCACGCGCTCGCGCACCTTCGGCCCGGTGACCCTGCGCGCGGCCCTCAACGCCAGCGGCCTGATGAGTTTCCCCGATGAGCAATTGGGTGCCCAACAGCTAAACGCCGCGTTCCTCGACAGCGACCCCGAGCAGCTGCAAGCCACCCGCGATGCCCTGGGCGCAGCGCGAGCTGCCTGCGAGGCCATCGAGCAGCAGGTCAACGATCAAGTCGGTTCCGCCCAGGGCGTGGACCTCACCACCTTGAAGCAGCCGCTCAAGCAGGCGCTGCAGATCCTCAACCAAGCGGTGCCTGGCACCGACAGCAGCAGCGAACCCGAGGCCGTCAGTGACGACAATGCCCCCTCGGTCGACTTCGCTGCCGCCCCCGCAGCACCGCGCCCGGTGGGCGACATCGCCAACCGTGATGACGTGCTGCGCAGCCTCGACAAGATCCTTGCGTACTACACCCGGCACGAGCCTTCGAGCCCACTGCCGGTGCTGTTGAACCGGGCGAAGAATCTGGTGCATGCCGATTTCGCGGCCATCGTGCGCAATCTGATTCCCGACGGCATGTCCCAATTTGAAAACCTGCGTGGCCCGGACGGCGAGTAAACCGCCAGGCCATGCAGTAACAACACCGTCGCTCAAGCGACCAGGAGCAGCAACGTGGCGAAGCAAAGTTCTCAGAAATTCATCGCGCGCAACCGCGCGCCTCGAGTGCAGATCGAGTACGACGTCGAGCTTTATGGCGCCGAGAAAAAGGTCCAACTGCCCTTCGTGATGGGTGTGATGGCCGACCTCGCCGGCAAGCCTGCCGAGCCTCTGGCCCCGGTGGCTGACCGCAAGTTCCTTGAAGTGGACGTCGACAACTTCGACTCGCGCCTCAAGGCCATGCAGCCGCGCGTGGCGTTCCACGTACCGAATGAGCTGACCGGCGAAGGCAACCTGAGCCTGGACATCACCTTCGAAAGCATGGACGACTTCAGCCCGGCCGCCGTGGCCCGCAAGGTCGACTCGCTGAACCAGCTGCTCGAAGCCCGCACCCAGTTGGCCAACCTGCTGACCTACATGGACGGCAAGACCGGCGCTGAAGAAATCATCATGAAGGCAATCAAGGACCCGGCACTGCTTCAGGCACTTGCCAGCGCGCCGAAGCCTGCAGGGGACCAATAATCATGACCGACAATACCGCCCGCGAAGGCAGCCAGATCCTGGGTGCCACCGAGGAAGCCAGCGAGTTCGCCAACCTGCTGTTGCAAGAGTTCAAGCCCAAGACCGAACGTGCCCGCGAAGCCGTGGAAACTGCCGTGCGCACCTTGGCTGAACAGGCCTTGGCGCAAACCGACCTGGTGTCCAATGACGCGATCAAGTCGATCGAATCGATCATCGCCGCCATCGACGCCAAGCTCACTGCCCAGGTCAACCAGATCATCCACCACCAGGACTTCCAGCAGCTGGAAAGCGCCTGGCGTGGCCTGCACTATCTGGTCAACAACACCGAGAGCGATGAGCAGCTGAAGATTCGCGTGCTCAACATCTCCAAGCCGGACCTGCACAAGACCCTGAAGAAATTCAAGGGCACCGCGTGGGACCAGAGCCCGATCTTCAAGAAGATGTACGAAGAAGAATACGGCCAGTTCGGCGGCGAACCTTACGGCTGCCTGGTCGGCGACTACTACTTCGACCAGTCCCCTCCGGACGTGGAGCTGCTGGGCGAACTGTCGAAAGTCTGCGCGGCGATGCACGCCCCGTTCATCGCTGCGGCCTCGCCGACCGTGATGGGCATGGGCTCGTGGCAGGAACTGTCGAACCCGCGCGACCTGACCAAGATTTTCACCACCCCGGAATACGCCGGCTGGCGCTCGCTGCGTGAATCGGAAGACTCGCGCTACATCGGCCTGACCATGCCGCGCTTCCTGGCGCGCCTGCCGTATGGCGCCAAGACTGACCCGGTAGAAGCCTTCGCCTTCGAAGAGAACACCGACGGCGCCGACAGCTCCAAGTACACCTGGGCCAACGCGGCCTACGCGATGGCGGTGAACATCAACCGTTCGTTCAAACACTACGGCTGGTGCTCGCGCATCCGTGGCGTGGAGTCCGGCGGTGAAGTGGAAAACCTGCCGGCGCACACGTTCCCTACCGATGACGGTGGCGTGGACATGAAGTGCCCGACCGAAATCGCCATCAGCGACCGCCGTGAAGCGGAGCTGGCGAAGAACGGTTTCATGCCGCTGCTGCACAAGAAAAACACCGACTTCGCCGCGTTCATTGGCGCGCAGTCGCTGCAAAAACCGGCCGAATACGACGACCCGGACGCCACCGCCAACGCCAACCTGGCCGCACGCCTGCCGTACCTGTTCGCCACCTGCCGTTTCGCCCACTACTTGAAGTGCATCGTGCGCGACAAGATCGGTTCCTTCAAAGAGAAGGACGAGATGCAGCGCTGGTTGCAGGACTGGATCCTCAACTACGTCGACGGCGACCCGGCGCACTCCACCGAAACCACCAAGGCCCAGCACCCGTTGGCCGCCGCCGAAGTGATCGTGGAAGACGTCGAAGGCAACCCGGGGTACTACAACTCCAAGTTCTACCTGCGCCCGCACTACCAGCTCGAAGGGCTGACCGTGTCGCTGCGCCTGGTATCGAAGCTGCCTTCGGCGAAAAGCGCCTAAACATCGGATGAGCTAGCTCTTCTGTGGGAGGGGGCTTGTGTGGGAGCGGGCATGCTCGCGAATACGGTGGGTCAGTCGAAACATCTTAGGCTGATACACCGCTTTCGCGAGCAAGCCCGCTCCCACACAAGCGGACTCCCACACAAACCATATCAAGTGGCAAGCGCCACACAGGGAGAAAACATGGCTGTTGATATTTTCATCAAGATCGGCGACATCAAGGGCGAGTCCATGGACAAGGCCCACAAGGACGAAATCGACGTGCTGAACTGGAGCTGGGGCATGGCCCAGTCCGGCAATATGCACGTGGGCGGTGGCGGCGGTGCAGGCAAGGTGAATATCCAGGACCTGTCGCTGACCAAGTACGTCGACAAGGCCTCGCCGAACCTGATGATGCACTGCGCCAGCGGCAAGCACATCGACAAGGTCAAGCTCACCGTGCGCAAGGCCGGTGGCGAGAGCCAGGTCGAGTACATGGTGATCAACCTGGAAGAAGTGCTGGTGACGTCCCTGAGCACCGGCGGTTCGGGCAGCGATGACCGCCTGACCGAAAACGTCACCCTGAACTTCGCCCAAGTGATGGTCGACTACCAGCCGCAGAAAGCCGACGGCACCAAAGACGGCGGCGCGATCAAGTTTGGCTGGAACATCCGTTCCAACACCAAGCGCTGATAGCCCTTGGGGCCGTGGCCTCGCGCTGCGGCCCCATACTTCTTGTTCCTTTCGCAACCCGTCCGTGGAGCTGCTTTGGTGGTAACTGAAATCGCTTCCCGCGACCGTCTGCAACCGTCCCTGCTGGACCGGTTGACCGACGACGACCCAACCAATCCCAAGGAAAGCGCCGACAAACGCGTGCTGTCCCTGACCCAATTAAAAGCCTCGGTACTGCGCGACCTGGCGTGGCTGCTCAACACCACGTCGTTGCTGGATGCCGATGCCACGCTGCACACCCCGGCCGGTACTTCGGTGGTCAACTATGGCCTGCCGGCACTCGCGGGCAACAGCGTTTCCAGTGTGGATATCAAAGCGCTCGAAGCCTTGATCTACCAGGCCATCGCCACTTTTGAACCGCGCATTTTGCGCCACACCCTGCGCGTCAAGGCGCGGGTCGGCCATGGCGAAATGAATCACAACGCGCTGAGTTTCGAGATTGAAGGCGACCTGTGGGCGCAGCCGGTGCCGTTGCGCCTGTTGCTGCAAACCGACCTCGACCTGGAATCCGGCCATGTGCGTGTGGTCAACGCCGACCAGCGGAGACGCCCATGAACCCGCGCCTGCTGGAGCTGTACAACCAGGAACTGCACCACGTGCGCGAAAGCGCCGCCGAGTTCGCCAAGGAATACCCGAAGATCGCCAGTCGGCTGACCCTGTCCGGTATGGACTGCGCCGACCCGTACGTCGAACGCCTGCTCGAAGGTTTTGCCTACCTGACGGCCCGCGTGCAACTCAAGCTCGACGCCGAGTACCCGACCTTCACCCACAACCTGCTGGAAATCGCCTACCCGCACTACCTGGCGCCGACGCCGTCGATGACCGTGGTGCAACTGCAGACCGACCCCGACGAGGGCTCCCTGGCCAGCGGTTTCCCGCTGCCGCGCGATACGGTATTGCGCGCCGCCCTGGGCCGCGAAACCCAGACCTGCTGCGAATACCGCACCGCGCACCCGGTGACGCTGTGGCCGTTGCAGGTGAGCAACGCCGAGTACTTCGGCAACCCTGCTGCCGTGCTCGGGCGCCTGGCCGCCAGTGAGCCGAAAGCCAAGGCCGGCCTGCGCCTGACCCTGCGCACCGGCGCCGAATTGCCGTTCAATAGCCTCGACCTGGACAACCTGCCGCTGTACCTCAGCGGTGCGGACGAGCAACCGTTCCGCCTCTACGAGCAACTGCTCGGCAACGCCTGCGCGGTGTTTGCACGCAAGCCCGGCGGCGATTGGGTCGAACGCCTGCCGCAAGACGCGTTGCGCTCGCGGGGCTTTGACGACGCCGACGCGGCCATGCCGGTGGTGGCGCGCGCCTTCCAGGGCTATCGCCTGTTGCAGGAATACTTCGCCCTGCCCCATCGCTACTTGTTCGTCGAATTCGCCGAGCTGAGTCGCGCAGTCAAACGCTGCGACGGCCAGGAACTGGAGCTGATCGTGCTGTTCGACCGTCACGAGCCGAGCCTGGAAGGCAGCGTTGGCGCGGCGCAGTTTTTGCCGTTCTGCACGCCGGCGATCAACCTGTTCCCCAAGCGCGTAGACCGTATCCACTTGTCTGACCGGGTCAACGAACACCATGTGATCGCCGACCGCACGCGGCCGATGGATTTCGAGATTCACTCCCTGAGCGGTATCACCGGCCACGGCACTGGGCCGGAGCAGCCGTTCTTGCCGTTTTATGCGGTGCGCGATCCGTCCCGTTATGGCCGCGACCAGGCCTATTACACGGTGCGCCGCGAACCGCGCGTGCTGTCCAGCGACCAGCGCCGCAACGGCCCGCGCTCCACGTACGTGGGCAGCGAAACCTTCGTCAGCCTGGTGGACAGCCGCCAGGCGCCCTACGGCCATGACCTGCGCCAGCTCGGCGTGACTGCGCTGTGCACCAACCGCGACTTGCCGCTGTTCATGAGCGTGGGCAACGGCAAGACCGACTTCACCCTGGCCGACAGCGCTCCGGTATTGGCCGTGCGTTGCGTGGCCGGCCCAAGCCGCCCGCGCGCCAGCCATGCCCACGACGCCAAGGCCTGGCGCCTGATCAGCCAGCTGTCACTCAACTACCTGTCGCTGAGTGAACAGGGCCAGGGCGCCGCTGCCTTGCGTGAACTACTGCGCCTGTACGGCGACAGCAACGACGCCGCCCTGCAATTGCAGATCGAAGGCCTGCGCGAAGTCAGCAGCAAAGCCGTGACCCGGCGCTTGCCGATGCCCGGCCCGATCGTGTTTGGGCGCGGCCTGGAAATCACCCTGGAATTCGATGAAAACGCGTTTCGCGGCACCGGTGTGTTTCTGCTCGGTGCGGTACTGGAGCGCTTCCTGGCACGCTACGTGTCGATCAACAGCTTTACCGAGACGGTGATCCGTACCACCGAACGCGGCGAGATCATGCGATGGAAAGCCAAGCCCGGGCGGCGTCCGACCCTGTGAATACTCTGGATGCGATGCATCAGGAGCCCTGGGAATACGACTTCTTCCAGGCGCTGCGGCGTATCGAGTGCGAATCGCCGGACCTGCCACGCCTGGGCCATTCCCTGCGCCTGGCGGATGACCCGTTGCGCCTGGGGCAACAGGCCGATTGCACCTTTGCCCCAGCCACCCTGGCCTCGGTCGACCCCGGTGGCGACGGCAAGCCGGCGCGGCTGGAGCAGTTCTTCTTCGGCCTCGGCGGCCCCAACGGCCCGCTGCCGCTGCACATCACCGAGTATGTGCGCGAGCGCCAGCGCAACAACGCCGACAGCACCAGCAAGCAATTCCTGGATGTGTTCCATCACCGCCTGCTGAGCCTGTTCTACCGGGCCTGGGCCGAGGCGCGGCCGACGGTCAGCCACGACCGGCCGGACGACGACTACTGGTCCGCGCGCCTCGCTGCCTTGAGTGGCCGGGGCATGCCGAGCCTGCTCAACCAGGGCCTGATCGCGGACACCGCCAAGCTGCATTACAGCGGCCACCTGTCGGCGCAAACCCGCTACCCGGACGGCTTGAAAGCCATCCTCAGCGAGTATTTCAGCCTGCCGGTGGAGATCGAGGAGTACGTTGGCCAATGGCTGGAACTGCCCGAGCGCAGCCGTGTGGGCGTCAGCGCCAACAGGTTGGGCGTGGATTTCTGCCTGGGCAGCCACGTGTGGGACCGCCAGCATAAATTCCGTATCCGCCTAGGCCCGCTCAAGCTCGATGACTACATGGGCATGCTGCCCGGCCACTCGCCGTTCAACGAGCTGGTGGCGTGGGTCGCCGAGTACCTGGGCCACGAATTGGACTGGGACTTGAACCTGGTTCTGCAACAACCCGAAGTCCCCAAGCTGCAACTCAACGGCCAGTTCCGCCTGGGCTTCAACACCTGGCTCGGCCAACCTGCGGTTGACGCCAACGACCTAATCCTGGCACGGCATTACGCCGATCACGCCACCACCTCAAGGAATCCAGAGCATGGGTGAAATCAGTCGCGCCGCACTGTTCGGCAAACTCAACAGCGTGGCCTACAAAGCCATCGAAGCCGCCACGGTATTCTGCAAGCTGCGGGGCAACCCGTATGTGGAGCTGGCCCACTGGTTTCATCAGTTGCTGCAACTGCAGGACTCCGACCTGCACCGCATCATCCGCCAGTTCAACGTGGAGCCGGCACGCCTGGCCCGCGACCTGACCGAAGCCCTGGACCGCCTGCCGCGCGGCTCCACCTCGATCACCGATCTGTCGTCCCATGTGGAAGAAGCCGTGGAACGCGGCTGGGTCTACGGCAGCCTGATGTTCGGCGAAAGCCAGGTGCGCACCGGTTACCTGGTGCTGGGCATTCTGAAGACGCCAAGCCTGCGCCACGCGCTGCTGGGTTTGTCTTCGGAGTTCGACAAGATCAAGGCCGAGGCCCTGAGCGAGCGGTTTGACGAGTACGTCGGCGACTCGCCCGAGAATGCGTTGAGTGCCAGCGATGGCTTCAATGCTGGCGTTCCCGGCGAAGCCAGCGGCGCCATGGCACCGAGCGCGATGGGCAAGCAGGAAGCCCTCAAGCGCTTCACCGTGGACCTCACCGAGCAGGCACGCAGCGGCAAGCTTGACCCGATCGTCGGGCGTGACGAAGAGATTCGCCAACTGGTCGACATCCTCATGCGCCGCCGCCAGAACAACCCGATCCTCACCGGTGAAGCCGGGGTGGGCAAGACCGCCGTGGTCGAAGGGTTCGCCCTGCGTATCGTCGCCGGCGACGTGCCGCCCGCGCTCAAAGACGTGGAGTTGCGCAGCCTCGACGTGGGCCTGCTGCAAGCCGGCGCGAGCATGAAAGGCGAATTTGAACAGCGCCTGCGCCAAGTCATCGAAGACGTGCAGGCCTCGCCCAAGCCGATCATCCTGTTTATCGACGAAGCCCACACCCTGGTGGGTGCCGGTGGCGCTGCCGGCACGGGCGACGCAGCCAACCTGCTCAAGCCCGCCCTCGCCCGTGGCACCCTGCGCACCGTCGCCGCCACCACCTGGGCCGAGTACAAGAAACACATCGAGAAAGACCCGGCCCTGACCCGCCGTTTCCAGGTGGTGCAAGTGGCCGAGCCGTCGGAAGACAAGGCGCTGCTGATGATGCGCGGCGTGGCTTCGACCATGGAAAAGCACCATCAGGTGCAGATCCTCGACGAAGCCCTGGAAGCCTCGGTGAAGCTGTCGCACCGCTACATTCCGGCGCGCCAGTTGCCGGACAAATCCGTCAGCCTGCTGGACACCGCTTGCGCCCGCGTCGCCATCAGCCTGCACGCAGTGCCAGCCGAAGTGGATGACAGCCGCCGCCGCATCGAAGCGCTGGAAACCGAGCTGCAGATCATCGCCCGCGAGCATGCCATCGGCATCGATATTGGTGCGCGCCAGAGCAACAGCGAAGCCTTGCTGAGCGCCGAGCGCGAGCGCCTGGCCAGCCTGGAAAGCCGCTGGGCCGAAGAGAAAGCGCTGGTGGACGAGCTGCTCGCGACCCGTGCAACGTTGCGTGAAAAAGCCGGTGTGGTGGACAGCGGCAACGACGAACTGCGTGCGCAACTCGTCGACCTGCAACAGCGCCTCACCGCCCTGCAAGGCGAAACCCCGCTGATCCTGCCGACCGTGGATTACCAGGCCGTGGCCTCGGTGGTCGCTGACTGGACCGGCATCCCGGTGGGCCGCATGGCGCGCAACGAGCTGGAGACGGTGCTCAACCTCGACCAGCACCTGAAAAAACGCATCATCGGCCAGGACCACGCGCTGCAGATGATCGCCAAGCGCATCCAGACCTCCCGCGCCGGCCTCGACAACCCGAGCAAGCCGATTGGTGTGTTCATGCTCGCCGGCACCTCGGGTGTGGGCAAGACCGAAACCGCCCTGGCCCTGGCCGAAGCCATGTACGGCGGCGAGCAGAACGTGATCACCATTAACATGAGCGAATTCCAGGAAGCCCACACGGTGTCGACCCTCAAGGGCGCGCCACCGGGTTATATCGGCTACGGCGAAGGCGGCGTGCTGACCGAAGCAGTGCGGCGCAAACCCTACAGCGTGGTGCTGCTGGACGAGGTGGAAAAAGCCCACCCGGACGTGCACGAGATCTTCTTCCAGGTGTTCGACAAGGGCGTGATGGAGGACGGCGAAGGCCGCGTGATCGACTTCAAGAACACCCTGATCCTGCTGACCACCAACGCCGGCACCGAGCTGATTTCCCAGGTCTGCAAAGACCCGGCGAATGTGCCGGAGCCGGAAGCGATCGCCAAGGCCCTGCGCCAGCCACTGCTGGAGATTTTCCCGCCGGCGTTGCTCGGCCGTTTGGTGACCATCCCGTACTACCCGCTGAGCGACGAGATGCTCAAGGCGATCACCCGCCTGCAACTCAACCGCATCAAGAAGCGCGTGGAGAACACCCACAAGGTTGCGTTCGACTACGACGACGCGGTGGTCGACCTGATCGTCTCGCGCTGCACCGAAACCGAAAGCGGCGGGCGCATGATCGACACCATCCTCACCAACAGCCTGCTGCCGGACATGAGCCGCGAGTTCCTCACGCGCATGCTCGAAGGCAAGGCGTTGGCGGGTGTGCGGATCAGCAGCCGGGATAATGAATTGCACTACCAGTTTGGCTGATGGAATGCGGTTAAAACTGTGGAAGGGGGCTTGCCCCCTCCCACATTTGGACTGGGTTCCTTCAGTTATTAGGATATTTTGATGCTTTTTAACCAAGCCTCACGCCTGGCCAAAATCACCAGCCCCCTCGGGCCGGACGTGCTGCTGCTCAATCAAATGGGTGGCGGTGAAGAGTTGGGGCGGCTGTTCACCTATGAGCTGCAACTGACCTCGCTGGACGCCAACATCGACCTCAACCAGTTGCTCGGTAAGCCGATGAGCGTGGGCGTGCAACTGGCTGACGGTGGCGAGCGGCACTTTCACGGCATCGTCGCGCAGTGCAGCCAGAGCATCGACAAAGGCCAGTTCGCCAGTTATCAGGTGACGTTGCGCCCATGGCTGTGGCTGCTGAGCCGCACCTCGGATTGCCGGATTTTCCAGAACCTGAGCATCCCGCAGATCATCAAGCAGGTGTTTCGCGACCTCGGTTTCTCGGATTTCGAAGATGCCCTGAGCCGGCCGTACCGCGAGTGGGAGTACTGCGTGCAGTACCGCGAGACCAGCTTCGATTTCGTCAGCCGCTTGATGGAACAGGAAGGCATCTACTACTTCTTCCGCCACGAGCAGGACCGCCATGTGCTGGTACTGGCCGACGCCTACGGCGCCCACACCACGGTGCCGGGCTACGCGTCGATCCCGTATTACCCCAAGGACGAGCAGCAGCGCGAACGCGACCACATGCACAACTGGCACCTGGCGCAGCAAGTGCAACCAGGTTCGCTGGAACTCAACGACTACGACTTCCAGCGCCCCAGCGCCAGCATCGACGTGCGCTCGGCCATGCCGCGCCCGCACACCGCCGGCGACTACCCGCTGTACGACTACCCCGGCACCTACGTGCAAAGCGCCGACGGCGAACATTACGCGCGCACCCGCATCGAAGCCCTGCAAACCCTGCATGAGCAGATCGAGTTCAGCGGCAATGCGCGAGGCCTGGGCTCGGGCCATTTGTTCAGCCTTACCGGCTTCAGCCGCCAGGACCAGAACCGCGAATACCTGATCGTCGGCATTCGCTACTACATCACCCAGGAAAGCCTGGAAAGCGGCGGCGGTTCCGGTTCGGCACAGTTCGATAGCAGCCTCACCTGCATCGACGCCCAGCAAAGCTTCAGGCCGCTGGCCAGCACCTACCGACCCATCGTCAAAGGCCCGCAGACCGCACTGGTGGTGGGCCCCAAAGGCGAGGAAATCTGGACCGACCAATATGGCCGCGTGAAGGTGCATTTCTACTGGGACCGCCACGACCAATCCAACGAAAACAGCTCATGCTGGATTCGTGTGTCGCAATCCTGGGCCGGCAAGAACTGGGGGTCGATGCAGATCCCCCGCATCGGCCAGGAAGTGATTGTGAGCTTTCTGGAAGGCGACCCCGACCGGCCGATCATCACCGGGCGCGTCTACAACGCCGAGCAGACCGTACCTTACGACCTGCCGGAAAACGCCACCCAGAGCGGCATGAAAAGCCGCTCCAGCAAAGGCGGCACACCGGCCAACTTCAACGAAATCCGCATGGAGGACAAGAAGGGTCTGGAGCAGCTGTACATCCATGCCGAGCGTAACCAGGACATTGTGGTGGAGGTGGATGAAAGCCACTCGGTGGGGCATGACCGCAACAAGAGCATCGGCCATGACGAGGTCGTGACGATTGGCAATGACCGCGTGCGTGCGGTCAAGCATGACGACATGCTTATGGTCGGGCTTAGCAAGACCGACGCCATCAGCAAGAGCTACCTGATTGAAGTGGGAGAAAACTTGCGTTTGGTATGTGGCAAAAGCGTGCTCGAGCTCAATGCCAGCGGGCAGATCAATCTCACGGGCGTGCAGATCAATGTGTATTCCGAAGGCAGCTCCGAGATCAACACCGGCGGCAACCTGCATTTGAACATTGGTGGCAAGGGCGGCACCACGCCCATGGGCCAAGGGGTCAAGGGCCAAATCGACGCGGCCGTCAATTCCATGTTTCCCAAGCCACCTTCCGGCCAATAACGAGATTCTGTTTCATGACCTATCAACTCAATGAACTGCAATTCACGCTGCCCAGCGATGAAGTTCAGGATGCTTCCATCAATATCCTGAAGTTCGCCGCGCTGGGAACGTCGTTGATCGTCAGCCGTAGCCTTCTAGGTGAGGGTGAGACGCTGCAAAGTAACTTCGAAGAGCAACTGGCGAAGTTAGAGAAGCAGGTACAGGATTTGCGCTACCAACCGGCCCAGCCACTTCGCGTAGGTGCGGCGCAGGATATAGACGCCATCGAAGTGCATAACCAGTTCAGCAAGGGCACCGAGCGTATCTATCAATACCAGTTAGCGCTGGTGATACCCGGCACTCGGCAGATGCTTGCCTTAAGTTATGTCAAAGCCCAACCCCTGGGCGATGCTGAACGCGCCCATTGGGCAACCATCAAAAGCACCCTGCTGCTGAATCCCAAGTCTTGAAGCCCCTATTCCATGTCTGACGCACTCTGGGCGGCACGTCTAGGCGACGGCCTGCTACACACCTCGGCGATGGCCGACATCCTGGGCGGCGTGCTGGAAATTGCGGCCAACATCGCTATTACCGCCGTTGCCACTGCTGCGATTGTGGCCGCCACCGGGATTACGGTGGTAACCGGCGGGCTGGGCTGTTTTGTGCTGGGTGCAGTGGTGGGCATCATCGTCGGCATAGGCATGAGCAAGACGGGGGCAGACAAGGGACTGACAAAAGTTTGTGACTGGATAGGCAATGCGTTATTTCCGCCGGTGGTGATGGCAACCATCGCCACCGGCTCCCACAACACCTTCACCAACGGCATACCCTCTGCACGTGCCGCAGGCGCTATCGGCCCGGTGAGCTCACAACCCGCCGAAGGTGGCAGCCCCGAAGAAGCCAGTTACCTGGACATGGCCAAGGGGTTTTTCTCGCAGATGTGGCGCCCCACGGTAGCGGTGCCTGCGCCAGGTGCAGTGCCCAAACCACTGGATATCGTGATCTGCACCAAGCATCCGCCAATGCCGCCGCAGTTTATTGCCGAAGGCTCCAGCAAGGTCACGATCAACGGTCAGCCGGCCGCGCGTAGCGGCGACCGCAGCACTTGCGACGCGTCCATTGTCGAGTCGGGGATGATCTCCAGCAACGTGCGCATTGGTGGTAGCCCGGTGGTGGTCCGCGAGATTCGCAGCGGCAAGACGCCGGGGGTCGGGCTGGCGGTGACCGCGTTGTTGATGCTGCGCGGCGGTGGTTCGAAGTTCTTCAGCAAGCTGCCATGCATGGTGGTGGGCGGGCTGGTGTCGTGGGGCACCAGCCAGGTCACCAACGCCATTTCCTCTGCAGTGGTCGGCTCGCCCAACCCGGTGCATAGCGCGACGGGCGCGAAAGTACTGGATGGCGAGGACGACCTGGACTTCGCCCTGCCTGGTTTGCTGCCTATCGAGTGGCAGCGCTACTACAGCAGCCGAGACGAACGCCGAAATGGTCTGTTCGGCGCCAGCTGGAGCGTGATCTACGAAGTGTTTGTCGAGATTTGCGCACACCCCGACGGTGGCGAGCGACTGGTCTATACCGACGAGCAAGCGCGCCAGATCGATATGGGTGTGATCCCGCTGGGTGGTGCTGTGTTCAGCGCAGGTGAAGGCCTGAGCGTGCGGCGCAATACCAACGGCCAACTACTGATTGAAAGCGTTGATGGGCTCTATCGGCTGTTCGAGCCAACGCCCGGAACCCTCTCGCACTTGCGACTCAGCCAATTGGGGGATCGCAATGACAACCGCATTTTTCTCGACTATGACGCCCAGGGTCGGCTGAGCCAATTACGCGACACTTTCGATCATGTGCGCGTCGAACTGGGCTACAGCCAGCAATGGCCGGCGCGGGTCGAGCGAGTCGAGCGCGTGTACCCCGATCACAGTCGAGAAACCCTGGTCAGTTATGCCTACGACATTCGCGGCGACCTGGCCGAGGTTCGCGACGCCGCCGCAAACGTGCAACGTCGCTTCGCCTATGACGCTGGCCAGCGCATGGTCGAGCACCAACTCCCCGCAGGGCTGCGCTGCTACTACCAGTGGGAATGTGTGGAAGATAGCGAATGGCGCGTGGTGCGGCACTGGACCGACGAAGGTGACGAGTACCGGTTCGACTATGACCTGTCGGCCGGTGTGACCCGGATTACAGACGGCATGCAACGGGTCAGCACGCGCCGCTGGAACCCGCAGTACCAGATCACCAGTTACACCGATAATCTGGGAAAGACCTGGCAATTCGAGTGGAACGACGAGCGTCAGTTGCTCGGTGCAACTGATCCTCAAGGCGGTAAATGGCAGTTCGGCTACGATGAATCCGGCAACCTGTGCAGCACTCAGGATCCGTTGGGGCGTATCGAATCCACGCTGTGGCTGGAGCATTGGTCGCTGCCGTTGGTGGAGACCGATGCGGCAGGCCAAGCGTGGCAATATCAGTACGACCACCGGGGCAATTGCGTCAGTGAAATCGACCCGTTGGGGCATGTCACACGGTATCGCTACGATACGTTTGGCCAGGTGGTGGAGATCATCGACGCCACGGGTAAAAGCAAAACCCTGCGTTGGAATGAAACCGGACAGTTGATTCAGCATGTCGATTGTTCGGGGTATCCCACAGCATTTGAGTACGACCGCCAGGGCCACTTGCAAGTGGTCATCGACGCCTTGGGTGAACGCCAGCGTTATCAACACGACAGCCAGGGTCGCCTGCTGCTGACCGAAATGCCGGATGGCCGCATCGAGCAGTACCTGCGCGACACCAGCGGGCTGTTGATCGGCTACACCGATGCAGCTGGCCATACCACTCACTACCAATACGGTCGTCGCGGACAGGTGCGCCAGCGGGTCGACGCACATGGCCGGCAGATTGAATTCCGCTACGACGCCTATGGCCGGTTGCAGACACTGACCAATGAAAACGGCGAGAGCTATCGTTTTGCCTGGGACCAGAACGACCGCCTTGCGGAACAGCAGGACCTCGATGGGAGCGCCCGACGATATGCCTATGACGTTTTGGATCACGTGGCCGCCGTCGAATATGTGCCGTTGGATGACACGCCGTCTATCGAGCATCGCTTGGAGCGCGATGCCGTCGGCCGTTTGCGGCTGAAGCGAACCGATGATGGCTGCACCGAATACGCCTACGACCCGCTGGACCAACTCACCGCCGTCACCTTCACCGGTAATGACCAAACCACCCAGGCATTAGCCTTTGCCTACGATGCGCGCGGCCAACTGCTCACCGAACAAAGCGCCGCCGGCAGCCTGAACCACCACTACGACGAACTCGGCAACCTGATCCAGACACAGTTGCCCGACGGGCGCTGGCTCAATCGCCTGTACTACGGCAGCGGCCATCTGCACCAGATCAATCTCGACGGCCGTGTGATCAGCGACTTCGAGCGCGACCGCCTGCACCGTGAAGTCCTGCGCACCCAAGGCCAGATCACCACCCGTAGCGAGTACGACCGCAGTGGCCGCCTGCGCTCGCGAATCCGTCGCCCGAATGGCCAACCCACGCAACTGCCGGCAGCCCAGCAAAAACACTTCGACTACGACCCGGCCGACAATCTGATCGGCCGCTTGGAACGTGACCGCGATAATCATCGCGACCAGCGCCAACTGCTGCACTACGACGCCACAGGCCGAATCATCGCCAGCCAGGACAACCTCCAAGGCCAGCGGGAAACCTTCGCCTACGATGCTGCCGCCAACTTGCTGGATGGGCCGCCGGCCAGCGCAGGCCTGGTGGTGCATAACAAGCTGTTGACCTATCAGGACAAGCGCTACCGCTACGACGGTTTCGGTCGGATGATCGAAAAGCGCAGCGCCCTACGCGGCGTACAGCACTTTGCCTACGACGCAGAGCATCGCCTGATCGAGGTCCGCAGCCAGAAAGACGGGCGAGAAACGGTCGTGAAAATGACCTACGACCCGCTCGGCCGACGTATCGTCAAAACCGAGCACGACAGCCACGGCTATCCCTTGGGCGAAACCCGCTTCGACTGGGAAGGCTTGCGCCTGCTGCAGGAACATCGGCACAGCCAGACCAGCCTCTATATCTACGAAGAGGACGGCTACATACCACTGGCCCGGGTGGATGGAACGGGTGCACACCAGAGCGTGCGTTACTACCACAACGACCTCAATGGGCTACCGGAGCAACTGACCGAGGCCGACGGCCACACCGTCTGGCGAGCGCAGTATCAGGTGTGGGGGAACACGGCTGAAGAAGTGCGCGAAGCGTACTTTATCGAGGAGCAGAATTTACGCTTCCAGGGGCAGTATCTGGATCGGGAGATTGGGCTGCACTACAACACGTTTCGGTTTTATGATCCGGATGTGGGGCGGTTTACCACTCGAGACCCGATAGCGCTGGCGGGTGGCCTGAATCTTTACCAGTACTCACCGAATCCTATTGGCTGGATCGACCCACTTGGCTGGGAAACCTGCCGACTGTCTAAGGTCGATAAAGCGAAGATGGGGCCTAAACCCAAGGCGCACGAAATGACGAACCCGCATCGTCACCATATCGTGCGCGAAAAAGCGCCCAAGAATTGGACGGACAGTAATCGTCGCTACGTGGCACACGCCCAGGGCATCCTCAAAAAATTCGGTATCGGCCTGAATGATGACCCACGCAATTTTGTCTGGGCACCTAACGGTAGCGGAAACCATACAATTGCCGCATCGAGAAAGGTCTCGCAAACCCTGGCAGAAGCCCGTAAGGGTGGAAAGAGTAAGGTTATCGAGGCCCTGAACGCCATGGGCGAAAAAATGAGAAACGGTGAGTTTTTAGATGACTAGCCTGGAAAAAACCTACGAACACAACGCCCAACTCGTGCGGGAGATTTATGCTCATATTGAGACAGGAGATGTTGATTTCCTACGTGTTCAATTAGGCACCCACCCGCAACTATTGGATCCCCCCCGATTTGATCTGGTGAGCTATCCAGGCCTCTTGCATCACGCAGCAGCGAAGAACCAGCTTGCTGCGTGCCAACTGCTGGTTGAGTTGGGCATCGAAATCAACCAAACCACTGTAGGGTCTGGAAATACTACGGCGCTTGCGGCGGCAGCGCAAAATGGACATTTGGAGGTCATTCGCTGGCTATTGGAGGCCGGTGCTCAGGTCGACGGTTCACCTCTCTCGGTGGCTTCGCCCTTAATCACTGCCGTCACATTTGGAAAGGGTGAGGCGGTCGATCTGCTGCTTGATTACCACCCGGACATCAATCGACTTCACGCAAAACTCAACCGAACAGCTTTGGATATCGCTCGATCATGGGGTTTCCAGGAAATCGCCGAGCGTCTTCAAGTTAAGGGTGCAGTGTCTGCAATTGAAAACGGTGTTGATGAGCAAGCGGTTCCCGGCGCATCCATTGTCGAGTATGTCAGCAAGACTGCTGGTTGGGTGCTGCCTGAAAAAGTAACGCCCCAACCTGAAGGTACGGGTGTGAAATTTCGGGTCAGCTGTATCGCCGATAAAAACGACTTCAAACTTCTATTCACCCTTGGGTTGTATACCCAAACGCCACGAACCGAACTTTTCATCTGCTTGCCGGGCAATTGGCGATTGCCAAGGCAAGGCTTCGCAGTCGACAGCCCGTGGACATTCCCTCAAGGCATACTCACCGAACTATCAAAGCGAACGCTGGACGATGCGCCCGCAGCTGAAGGCGAAATCATATTGCGCTCAGACCCAGCCTTCAGCTCATTGGGCTGGCCAGCGGATATAGATGCACTGATTGTGGTAGACAAAATCTGGAATACCACACTTGAGACTGACATCGATCCTCGTGACGACTCCGTCAAACTCTACGTGTTGGTACCCCTGAAATTGACCAAAAAGGGACCGCCGGAAGGTGACACTCTGAACGCGCTTCTGGAGAGAAAACGTAGAGCCAGCTGGAAAAGCATTGCACTGACCTCGCCACTGCAAAGCTTGAGATAAAAAACATTTATTGATGAATCGTTAAAACGCTGATCAGCCCCCACAAAAAATGGGCACCCGACCCAGTCGGCGTGCCCATTTTTCCTACCACCCGCCTCCCTTCAGACGGTACCGCTATTACGGGTTGACGCTGTCTTTGAGCGACTTGCCCGGCTTGAACGCAACGGTGTTGCTGGCCTTGATTTTCACTGGCTCGCCGGTTTGCGGGTTTTTGCCGGTGCGGGCGCCGCGGTGGCGTTGCAGGAAGGTGCCGAAGCCAACCAGGGTGACGCTGTCTTTACGGTGCAGGGCGCCGGTGATTTCTTCGAGCACGGCGTTGAGGACGCGGTTGGCCTGTTCTTTGGTCAGGTCTGCTTTTTCAGCAATAGCGGCTGCGAGTTCTGGTTTACGCATAAGTGAAGCCTCTTTGACGGTTTTTTGTTGTTATGTCCGTGCTGCTCTCTAACGGAGCAGCGCCCAAGGCGCCGCAGGCTCTACTCTGCGGCAGACGGGAGTGAGGATGGCATGCCCTAGGACGCCGCGCCAGTCTCGCGGCGTCCTTTCTCGGGCCAAAAACAGGGTTATTCCGACAGAACGACCGGTATTTACGCCAGCAGCGGCGGAAGTTCTTTATTGAGGGCGAGTTTTTCCATCACGGCGGCGCCGGTCAGCGCGTAACCCAGCAAGCGGCCGCTGGCGTCGCGGCACAGGGCCTTGATGTCGGCGCCCTGGCCTTCGACACTCCACACACCTTCAGTACCGCGTGGCGGTGGCGACACCACCAACGGGCAGACCGGGGTCTTGACGGTGACCGGCATCGCGCCGTAGCTGACGGCCGTGGCATTGCCGGCCAGGGTCTGGGCCAGGGCGCGGGCGCAGCTCATCAGTGGCATCACGTACAGCAGGTTGAGGCCGTCGACTTCGGCGCAGTCGCCCAGCGCGTAGATATTCGCGTGGGAAGTCTTGAGGTGGCGGTCCACCATGACCCCACGGTTGGTCTGCAGGCCGGCAGCGGCCGCCAGGTCGACGCGCGGGCGAAGGCCGATGGCCGAGACCACCAGGTCGCAGTGCACCACCTCACCGTCCGACAAGTGTGCTTCAAGGCCGTCAGCGCTGCGCTGCAGGCGGTTGAGCACCGGGCCCAGGTGGAAACGCGCACCCAGGCCTTCCAGCCCGGCCTGCACGGCAGCTGCCGCCGCCGGGTGCAGCAGGGTTGGCATGACTTGCTCGCACGGGGCTACCAGGTCGATCTCATAGCCGCCCAGGATCAGGTCGTTGGCAAATTCGCAGCCGATCAGGCCAGCGCCCAGCAACAGCACACGGCGCTTGCCGGCAGCGGCGGCGCGAAAGCGTGCGTAGTCTTCGAGGTCGTTGATCGGAAAAACCAGCTCAGCCGCATCCCCCTCGACCGGTACGCGTACCGTCTCGGCGCCCCAGGCCAGGACCAAGTCACGGTAAGCCACCGCTTCCTCGCCGATCCACAGGCGCTTGTGGCCGGGGTCGATGCCGCTGACGCGGGTATGGGTGCGCACTTCGGCCTTGAGCTGCTCGGCCATGGCGCCGGGTTCAGCCATGCTCAGGCCATCGGCTTCCTTGTTCTTGCCAAAGCCGGTGGAGAGCATGGGCTTGGAGTAGGAACGCCCGTCGTCCGCGGTGATCAGCAGCAACGGGGTTTCGCTGTCGAGCTTGCGAAACTCGCGGGCCACGTTGTAACCGGCCAATCCTGTGCCGATGATCACGACAGGTGCGTTCATTCCTTTCTCCTTGTAGTACGTTTCTTAAATTTTGGATTAATCGATTTCGATCATTTCGAAATCCATTTTGCCTACGCCGCAGTCCGGGCATAGCCAGTCTTCCGGGACGTCTTCCCAACGGGTGCCAGGCAGAATTCCGTCATCCGGCCAGCCGTCTGCTTCGTTGTAAATCAGGCCACAGACAATACATTGCCACTTCTTCATTACTTGCTTCCTCAGGGTCCAGGCATCTTGGCCGGCGGTCGATAGACCAACGTTGCCACGCGGCTCAGGGCGTTTTGTACTGATCGGGGCCGGCAGATGCAAGCATGATCGACGCATGGGGCCGGTTCAGCCCGGCAAAAGATCAGGACGCCATGGTAAGCTCGCCGCCTCTTTTGCTGCCAATACTGACGCACCGTGCCGCACTCAATCGCCCTTCCCGATGCTTGCCAATGGCGGGTCCAGAGCCTTCTGCGCCCATTGCCCGCGCCCTTGACCCTCAATTGGCTGTTCGACGAAGGCTCGCTGACGCGCCGGCTCACGTGGCTGTCCAACGACGGCTTCAGCGTGACGCCGCTGTGCGAAGGCTGGCAACCGTTGCGCGAGGATGAATGCGCCGCATTGGGCCTGGCGCCGGCCAGCATCGGTTGGGTACGCGAGGTGTATTTGCGTGGGCACGGCCAACCGTGGGTGTTTGCCCGCAGCGTGGCGGCGCGCAGTGCGTTGCAGGGCGACGGCTTGCATATGGACGAATTGGGCAGCCGTTCGCTGGGCGAATTGCTGTTCTGCGATCACGCCTTCACCCGCCAGGCCATCGAAGTGTGCCATTACCCGCGCCAATGGCTGCCCACGGCGGACCAGGCCGACGGCCTGTGGGCGCGGCGCTCGCGCTTCGATCGCGGCGCGCTGAGCGTGCTGGTGGCGGAAATCTTCTTGCCCAGCTTCTGGCATGCCCTGCATGACCACCCGGAGAACTGCTGATGTACCAACGTCTGCTCAAGTCCCTGAACCGCCTGAACCCTAGGGCCTGGGATTTCATTCAGTTGACCCGCATGGACAAGCCCATCGGCATCTATCTGCTGCTGTGGCCGACGCTGTGGGCGCTGTGGATTGCCGGCAAGGGTTCGCCGTCTCTGATTAATATCGTGATTTTCGTACTGGGCGTGGTGCTGACCCGTGCCGGCGGCTGCGTGATCAATGACTGGGCTGACCGCAAGGTCGATGGCCATGTGAAGCGCACCGAGCAACGCCCGCTGGTCAGCGGCAAGATCAGCTCGAAAGAGGCACTGGTGTTTTTTGCCGTGCTGATGGGCATCAGTTTCCTGTTGGTGCTGCTGACCAACGCTAGCACTATCCTGCTGTCACTCGGCGGCCTGGCGCTGGCGGCAAGCTACCCGTTCATGAAGCGCTACACCTATTACCCGCAAGTGGTGCTGGGCGCCGCGTTTTCCTGGGGCATGCCGATGGCGTTCACCGCCGAAACCGGCAGCCTGCCTGCTGCGGCGTGGCTGCTGTATATCGCCAACCTGCTGTGGACGGTGGGTTACGACACCTATTACGCGATGACCGACCGTGACGACGACCTGAAGATCGGCGTTAAATCCACGGCCATCCTGTTTGGCGATGCCGACCGCGTGATCATTCTCACCCTGCAAGGCCTGGCACTGGTTTGCCTGTTGCTGGCGGGTGCAAGGTTTGAACTGGGCGGCTGGTTCCACTTGGGACTAGTGGCGGCGGCGGGCTGTTTTGCCTGGGAGTTCTGGTACACCCGCGACAAGGACCGCATGAAATGCTTCAAGGCGTTCCTGCATAACCACTGGGCAGGCTTGGCGATATTTTTGGGGATTGTGGCGGATTACGCGTTTCGTTGAAATCTTGTGGTGACTGTTCCGACGCCATCGGGGGCAAGCCCCCTCCCACACTTGAAAGGTGAACACATTCAAATGTGGGAGGGGGCTTGCCCCCGATGCTTTTAACGGCTGCCCGTGATCAAGGCTTGATCACATGCCACGCCCCGCCTTTGCCGTCACCGGTCTTGTCACCGGCTTTCTTGTCGTCCTTGTAGGTGTACACCGGCTTGCCTTTGTAGGCCCACTGGCTGGTTTGATCGTCACGGGTGATGACCGTCCAATCGCCGGTCGACTTGTCGGTGGAATCCGCCTTGAGCGGCGGCCAGTTGGTCGCGCACTGGTCCTTGCACGCGGATTTGCCGTCGCCATCCTTGTCGAAGGTGTAAAGGGTCAGCCCCTTGTGGTCCACCAGCAGACCGTCTTTGGTCATCGCGGGCTCTGCCGCAAATGCCAGGCCCGGCAGTGTCAGCGCTGCGGTTACCAGCAGGGCTTTCCAGGAAACAGTGCTGTAAGTCATCGGAACCTTCCTTTTGTGGTTGTCAGGATTCGGACCCAAAGCGTAGTTCACAGAGGCGCGAATTGCCCGAGCGACTAAATTACTGTCACACGACTGCAATAATTCCGTTATCTAATGCGGCGCAAGACAGTTAAATGACAAGAGGATTTTTGAGCATGGTTGGCAGGAGCATTCTGATTGTTGACGACGAAGCGCCCATCCGCGAGATGATCGCCGTTGCGTTGGAAATGGCCGGCTATGACTGCCTGGAGGCGGAAAACTCCCAGCAGGCCCATGCCATTATCGTTGACCGCAAGCCGGACCTGATCCTGCTGGACTGGATGCTGCCCGGCACCTCCGGCATCGAACTGGCCCGCCGCCTCAAGCGCGATGAGCTGACCGGGGACATCCCGATCATCATGCTCACCGCCAAGGGCGAAGAGGACAACAAGATCCAGGGCCTGGAAGTCGGCGCTGATGACTACATCACCAAACCCTTTTCCCCACGGGAACTGGTCGCACGCCTGAAGGCCGTGTTACGCCGCGCCGGGCCGACCGATGGCGAAGCGCCTATCGAAGTCGGTGGCCTGTTGCTGGACCCGATCAGCCACCGCGTGACCATCGACGGCAAGCCGGCCGAGATGGGCCCCACCGAATATCGCCTGCTGCAGTTCTTCATGACCCACCAGGAACGCGCCTACACCCGTGGCCAGTTGCTGGACCAGGTATGGGGCGGCAATGTGTATGTGGAAGAGCGCACCGTTGACGTGCATATCCGCCGCCTGCGCAAAGCCTTGGGCGATGCCTACGAGAATCTGGTACAAACCGTGCGCGGCACCGGCTATCGGTTTTCAACCAAAGGCTGAGCCATCCCTACCCTTCCTTAACAGCTGACAAGGACGCGTGTTTAAGTGAACCAGAACTGGCATGGCACCCTGATCCGCCACATGCTTTTGCTGATCACCGGCTGCCTGTTGGTCGGGCTGGTCAGCGGGTATTACGGCTGGAGCCTGGCCATCGGCATCGCCCTGTACCTGGGTTGGACCCTCAAGCAACTGCTGCGCCTGCATGAATGGCTGCGCCAGCATAAACCCGACGAAGCGCCACCCGATGGCTACGGCCTGTGGGGCGAGGTGTTCGACAGCATCTACCACCTGCAACGCCGCGACCAACGGGTGCGCGGGCGCCTGCAAGCGGTGATCGACCGGGTGCAGGAGTCCACCGCCGCGCTCAAGGATGCGGTGATCATGCTCGACAGCGACGGCAACCTGGAATGGTGGAACCGCGCAGCCGAGACCCTGCTGGGCCTCAAGACGCCCCAGGACAGCGGCCAGCCGGTGACCAACCTGGTGCGCCACCCGCGCTTCAAGGAGTACTTCGAGCAGGACAACTACGAAGAAGCCCTGGAAATCCCTTCGCCCACCAATGACCGCGTGCGCATCCAGCTGTACCTGACGCGCTACGGTAACAACGAACACCTGATGCTGGTGCGCGACGTCACCCGCATCCACCAGCTCGAGCAGATGCGCAAAGACTTCGTCGCCAACGTCTCCCACGAACTGCGCACGCCCTTGACGGTGATCTGCGGTTACCTGGAAACCCTGCTGGACAACGTTGACGAGATCAACCCGCGCTGGAGCCGTGCCCTGCAGCAGATGCAGCAGCAGGGCTCGCGCATGCAAACCCTGCTCAACGACTTGCTGTTGCTGGCCAAGCTGGAGGCCACCGACTACCCATCGGACAACCACCCGGTGGCCGTACAGAGCCTGTTGCAGACCATCAAGAATGACGCCCAGGCCCTTTCCGGCCAACGCGGGCAGCAGATCACCCTGGAAGCCGACCCGTCGGTGCTGCTCAAAGGCAGCGAAGGCGAATTGCGCAGCGCGTTTTCCAACCTGGTGTTCAATGCCGTGAAATACACCCAGGACAAGGGCAATATTCGCATCCGTTGGTGGGCCGACGAGCAAGGCGCGCACCTGAGCGTGCAGGACTCCGGCATCGGCATCGACGCCAAGCACCTACCACGTCTGACCGAACGCTTCTACCGCGTCGACTCCAGCCGTAACTCCAACACCGGCGGCACCGGGCTGGGCCTGGCCATCGTCAAGCATGTGCTGTTGCGCCACCGCGCCCGCCTGGAAATCAGCAGCGTGCTGGGCCATGGCAGCACCTTTACCTGCCATTTCCCGCCGGCGCAGGTGAGCCGTTCGCGGGCAATCGGTACGGACGAATAAACCGAACACCCCACCAAACCAAATGTGGGAGCGGGCTTGCTCGCGAAAGCGGTGGGTCAGCTATGAATGTGTTGACTGACCCACCGCATTCGGGAGCAAGCCCCCTCCCACATTGGATTTGCATCGTTTCCAAGAATACATTCCTTGCCCCACCCGGCAGCAAGCACTAGGCAAGCGCCCCGTCAGCCGCTACATTGGCCGACTTGCGCCTGCTTTTCAGGCCCACCTGCCACCCCTTATTGAACACACGGAACCTGCAAAACCCCATCATGGACCCTTCCCCTGGTATCACCCTCGCCACACTCTTTGCCGACTTCGGCATGATTCTTTTTGCACTGATCCTGGTACTGCTCAACGGTTTCTTCGTTGCTGCGGAATTCGCCATGGTCAAACTACGCTCCACCCGGGTCGAGGCCATCGCCCATACCAACGGCTGGCGCGGGCAGATCCTGCGCACCGTGCACAGCCAGCTCGACGCCTACCTGTCGGCCTGCCAGCTGGGTATCACCCTCGCCTCCCTGGGCCTGGGCTGGGTCGGTGAGCCGGCGTTTGCACACATCCTCGAGCCGCTGCTGGCCGCCGTGGGCGTCGAGTCGCCGGAAGTGATCAAGGGCGTGTCGTTCTTCGCCGCCTTCTTCGTGATCTCGTACCTGCACATCGTGGTCGGTGAGCTGGCGCCCAAATCCTGGGCGATCCGCAAACCCGAGCTGCTGTCGCTGTGGACGGCGGTGCCGCTGTACCTGTTCTACTGGGCCATGTACCCGGCGATCTACCTGCTCAACGCCAGCGCCAACGCGATCCTGCGTATCGCCGGCCAAGGCGAGCCTGGCCCGCACCACGAGCACCATTACAGCCGTGAAGAACTCAAGCTGATCCTGCACTCCAGCCGTGGCCAGGACCCGAGCGACCAAGGCATGCGCGTGCTGGCCTCGGCCGTGGAGATGGGCGAGTTGGAAGTGGTCGACTGGGCCAACTCCCGGGAAGACCTGGTAACCCTCGACTTCAACGCCCCGCTCAAGGAAATCCTCGCGCTGTTCCGCCGCCATAAGTTCAGCCGTTACCCGGTGTACGACGCGGTGCGCAATGAATTCGTGGGCCTGTTGCACATCAAGGACCTGCTGCTGGAACTGGCGGCCCTGGACCACATCCCCGAGTCGTTCAACCTGGCCGAACTGACCCGCCCGCTGGAGCGCGTGTCGCGGCATATGCCGCTATCGCAGCTGCTGGAGCAGTTCCGCAAAGGTGGCGCGCATTTCGCCCTGGTGGAAGAAGCCGACGGCAAGATCATCGGCTACCTGACCATGGAAGACGTGCTCGAAGTGCTGGTGGGCGACATCCAGGACGAACACCGCAAGGCCGAGCGCGGCATCCTCGCCTATCAGCCGGGCAAGCTGCTGGTGCGTGGTGACACGCCGCTGTTCAAGGTGGAACGCCTGCTGGGCGTCGACCTGGACCACATCGAAGCGGAAACCCTGGCTGGCTTGATCTACGACACCCTCAAGCGCGTGCCGGAAGAGGAAGAAGTGCTGGAAGTCGAAGGCCTGCGGATCATCATCAAGAAGATGAAAGGGCCAAAGATCGTGTTGGCCAAGGTCTTGTTGCTGGATTGACCCTCAATTGCCCAACGCAAAGTTGGGCAATACCCCCACGGGCTGGTTGAATTCATACGGAATCGATACCAGCCCGGCCGCGGTACTCTGCTGCACCACAAAGTGCAGATGCGGCCCGCTGCTGTTGCCGGTATTGCCCGACAGACCCAGCGGGCTCCCCACCGCCACACGCTGCCCGACCCTCACGTTGACCGAGCCTTGCTTGAGGTGCAGGTACACACCTTGGGTTCCGTCATCGTGCTGCACCCGCACGAAATTTCCCGACGCATCATTGCCACGCCCAATCTGTTCATTCTCGGTCTTGACCACCACCCCGCTACGCGCCGCAATGATCGGCGTGCCTTCGGGCATGGCGATATCCATGGCGTAGCGGCTCTTGGCATCGGTGTGGCTGAAGCTGCCGTTGGGCCCTTGGCTCAGGCGGAACGGCCCGCCGCGCCAGGGCAGCGGGTAGCGGTAGGCTTGCCGTGGATAACTAGCGGGCGGCCTTTGGAGCAGCGGTGGTCGTACCGGCTCGACCCTGCGCTCCTGGATCACGAACGCCTGGGCACCGGGGGTTTGCCGGTCGCTGAAAAACACCACGCCGTTGGCATCGGTGGATTTATAGAGGGTCATGGCCAGGGCCGAGGGGGCGATCGTGGCCAACATGCAGCACAGCAATAGGCGTAAAAGCATGACGCGAACCTGCCGGGATGACTGAACGGAAGGATAGCCAGGGATCATGACAGCCCTACGCTGGCAGCCCGTTGAAACAAATATCCACGTTCATCTGTGCAGCGGCCGACAAATTGACCAAGGCATCCAGCGAGAGCTTGTCGATCTTGCCAGTGAGGACGTCGTTAAGACGCGGCTGGCTGATGCCGAGTCGTTGTGCCGCCGCTTTTTGAGACAGCTCCCAGCTGCGGATGGTTTGGCACAGTTCCAGGAGCAACTTGGAGCGCAGGCGCATATTGGCGGCTTGTGGGGGTGTATCTTCCAGCGCATCCCAGACACTGCTGAAACGTTCACCGTAAACTTTTTGATTGGTCATGGGCTTACCCTAACTCCTGCAATCTGGCGCGAGCCAGTTCGATATCCCGCCCTTCGGTTTTCTGTGTGGTTTTGCGCAGCGCGTGCAGCACGTAAACAGCCTCAGGCCGATTGACCACATAGAACACTCGAAACGCTCCCGACTCCTCAGCGATGCGAATCTCACTAACGCCCCTGCCAATGGTTTTCATCGGCTTGCAATCAAAAGGCTGTTCGCCCTGTTGCAACAGATCCAACTGAAAACCGGCGGCCCTGCGGGCATCGAGTGGGAACGTCTTGAGATCCTTGAGCGAGCTTCCTAGAAACACCACATCCTTGTGCCTTGGCATTGGCTTCTCCTTTCCTGGAAAGAAAAAGCGTAATCGACGATTCAGCCAGGCACGGCGCAGCTTTGTTTCAAGGCATAGCAAGGGCTCGATAACGCTGAAGCGTTATCGAGAGACTATATCGAAACAGATATAAATCAAGCAGAGCATCGGGAATCAGACTGTCGGTCGATTCCCGATAGTCAGCCGATCACGCACCCGGCACAAAATGCTTCTGTGCCGTGCCGCGTGCGATCAGGCGGGAGATGTAGTCCAGCTTCTGCGCATCCTGGTCGATGAACCGGAAGGTCAGTTGCAGCCAGTCGCTGTCCGGCTTGGGCTCGAAGGCGACGACGGCGTGCAGGTAGCCGTTGAGGCGCGCAACTTCGGCGTTGTCGCCTTGCTCAAGGTCGAGCACGGCGCTTTCCAGTACCTGAGGCAGGACCTCGCCGCGACGCACCACCAACAGCGCCTCCTTGATGCTCAGCGCCTTGATCACGCATTGCTGGGTGCCGCTGGACAGGCGCAGCTGGCCCTGGCCACGACCGCCAGCCGGCGCGGCGGACGGGGCTTGTACCGCTGGGCTGTTGAGCAGGCCTTTGCTCGGCGCAGGCGCTGCAGCCGCCGCCACCGGGGCGGCACGCACGGCTTCAGGCTTGCCGCCGGTCAGGGCGCTGAGGGAGTCGTTGCCGAAGGCCGAGTTCATCTTGGTCGGCGCGCTGGCCACCAGGGCGTCGAGGCGGCCGATCTTGTGCAGGGCCTGCTTGACCTTGTTCAGCAACTGCTCGTTGGTGAACGGCTTGCTCACGTAGCCGGAAACCCCGGCCTGGATGGCCTGGACTACGTTTTCCTTGTCGCCACGGCTGGTCACCATCACGAACGGCATGGCCTTGAGGTGCGGTTGCTCACGGCACCAGGTCAGCAGCTCCAGGCCGGACATCTCCGGCATTTCCCAGTCGCACAGCACCAGGTCGAAGGTCTCGCGCATCAGGATGGCCTGGGCCTTTTTACCGTTCACCGCATCTTCAAGCTTGATCCCGGGGAAGTAGTTGCGCAGGCACTTCTTCACCAGGTCGCGGATAAACGAGGCGTCATCCACCACCAATACACTGACTTTACTCATCGACCCTTCATCCTATAAAAACCTTGGCACGCAGTACGCCTGACTGATGGCATTTTGCCAAAACTCTGCAGTCACGTTCGGACTTTATTGCACCCGATACGCAAAAAAATTCAGCAGCCACAAACAAAAACGCCCGGCCTGAGGCCGGGCGTTAATTTCTCGGGCAATCTTACTTATCGTCAGGTTTGCCTGGAACATTAGGGATTTGGTCGGCGGAGCCTTCAACTTCGGCTTTCATGCGCTTGAGGCCCATGTGCCGCACGTCGGTACCGCGAACCAGGTAGATCACCAGTTCCGAGATATTGCGCGCGTGGTCGCCGATGCGCTCCAGGGAACGCAGCACCCAGATAATGCTCAAGACCCGCGAGATAGAGCGCGGGTCTTCCATCATGTAGGTGGCCAGCTCACGCAGGGCAGTCTTGTATTCGCGGTCGATAACCTTGTCGTACTGCGCCACCGACAGGGCCAGTTCGGCATCGAAGCGGGCAAAGGCATCGAGGGCATCGCGCACCATGTTGCGCACCTGGTCGCCGATGTGGCGCACTTCCACGTAACCGCGCGGCGCTTCGCCTTCTTCGCACAGCTGGATGGCGCGGCGGGCGATCTTGGTGGCTTCGTCGCCGATGCGCTCGAGGTCGATCACCGACTTGGAAATGCTGATGATCAAACGCAGGTCGGAGGCCGCCGGCTGGCGACGGGCGAGAATGCGCAGGCATTCTTCGTCGATATTGCGTTCCATCTGATTGATCTGGTCATCGATCTCACGCACTTGCTGGGCCAGGCCCGAGTCGGCCTCGATCAGCGCAGTCACGGCGTCGTTGACTTGCTTCTCCACCAGCCCGCCCATCGCCAGGAGGTGGCTGCGCACTTCCTCAAGCTCGGCGTTGAACTGCGCGGAGATGTGGTGGGTAAGGCCTTCTTTGCTAATCATGTTGGCGTCCTTGGAGCGTCCGGTAAGGTGCGGAGAACCGCAGCGTCAGTGCAATCAGAACCACAGCTTCCTAGCCGTAGCGACCGGTGATGTAGTCTTCGGTCTGCTTCTTCGCCGGATTAGTGAACAGGGTATCGGTATCGCCGAATTCCACCAGCTTGCCCATGTACATGAACGCGGTGTAGTCGGAAACCCGCGCCGCTTGCTGCATGTTGTGGGTCACGATGACGATGGTGAACTTGGACTTGAGCTCGTAGATCAGCTCTTCGACCTTGAGCGTCGAGATCGGGTCGAGTGCCGAGCAGGGCTCATCGAGCAGCAGCACTTCCGGCTCCACCGCGATGGTACGCGCGATCACCAGGCGCTGCTGCTGACCGCCGGACAAGCCGAGTGCCGAATCATGCAGGCGGTCCTTGACCTCATCCCACAGCGCCGCGCCCTTGAGGGCCCACTCCACGGCTTCGTCGAGGATGCGCTTCTTGTTGATGCCCTGGATGCGCAGGCCGTAGACCACGTTTTCGTAGATGGTCTTGGGGAACGGGTTAGGCTTCTGGAACACCATGCCCACACGGCGACGCAGCTCGGCCACGTCTTCGCCCTTGCGATAGATGTTGGTGCCGTAGAGGTTGATGGCGCCGTCGACGCGGCAGCCGTCCACCAGGTCGTTCATGCGGTTGAAGGTACGCAGCAGCGTGGACTTGCCGCAGCCCGACGGGCCGATAAAGGCCGTTACGCGCTGCTTGGGAATGTTCATGCTGACGTCGAACAGCGCCTGCTTTTCACCGTAGTACAGGCTCAGGCCCGGTACTTCGATGGCCACGGTTTCTTCGGCCAGGCTCAGGCTCTGCTTGTTGCGACCCAGGGCAGACATGTTGATGCCGTGGGATTGGGTTTCATGTTGCATGGGATGCTCCCTGTGCTGTTGTGTGGGAGGGGGCTGGCCCCCGATGGCGGTGTGTCAGTCAGCACATCTGTTTCTGAGCCGCCGCAATCGGGGGCAAGCCCCCTCCCACAAATAAGTCCGCGTTCACTTCAATTAGCTGTCCAGCGCCTTGTATTTTTCGCGCAGGTGGTTACGAATCCACACCGCCGACAAGTTCAGCGTGGCGATCACCAGCACCAGCAGCAAGGCGGTGGCGTACACCAATGGCCGTGCGGCTTCGACGTTGGGGCTCTGGAAGCCGACGTCATAGATATGGAAGCCCAGGTGCATGATCTTCTGGTCCAAGTGCAGGTACGGGTAGTTACCGTCCAGCGGCAGCGATGGCGCCAGCTTCACGACACCTACCAGCATCAGCGGCGCCACTTCACCGGCGGCACGCGCCACGGCGAGGATCATGCCGGTCATCATCGCCGGGCTGGCCATCGGCAACACGATCTTCCACAGCGTTTCCGCCTTGGTTGCGCCCAGCGCCAGGGAGCCTTCACGCACGGTGCGAGGAATCCGCGCCAGGCCTTCTTCGGTGGCCACGATCACCACCGGCACGGCCAGCAGCGCCAGGGTCAGCGACGCCCACAACAGCCCCGGTGTACCGAAGGTCGGCGCCGGCAACGCTTCGGCGAAGAACAGGCGGTCAACCGAGCCACCCAATACATACACGAAGAAGCCCAGGCCGAACACGCCGTAGACGATGGCCGGTACGCCAGCCAGGTTGTTCACGGCGATACGAATAATGCGGGTCAGCGCGTTCTGCTTGGCGTATTCACGCAGGTACACCGCCGCCAGCACGCCGAACGGGGTCACGATCATCGCCATGATCAGGGTCATCATCACGGTGCCGAAGATGGCCGGGAAAATCCCGCCTTCGGTGTTGGCTTCCCGTGGGTCATCGCTGAGGAATTCCCAGACCTTGCTGAAATAGAAGCCGATCTTGGTCATCGTGCCCATGGCGTTCGGCTGGTAGGCGTGTACCACTTTGCCAATGCCGATTTCGATTTCCTTGCCGTTGCCATCACGGGCGGTCAGGGCATCGCGGTTGAACTGGGTGTGCAGGTCGGTCAGGCGCGCTTCGATGTCCTGGTAACGGGCATTCAGCTCAGCGCGGTCGGCGTCCATGTCGGCCTGGGCGGCGGCGTCGAGCTTGCCTTCCAGCTCCAGTTTGCGACCGTGCAGGCGGATACGCTCAAGCCCGGCGTTGATCGCGCCGATGTCGGTTTTTTCCAGGCTCTTGAGCTGGGCAGCCAGCTTGTTCACGCGGTCGACACGGGCTTGCAGCTCCGGCCAGGCAGCCTCGCCTTCGGCGATCACCTTGCCATCCTGCTTGACGTTGACCAGGGTGCCGTAGAAGTTGCCCCACTCACGGCGCTCGATGGCCATCAGGTTTTTTGGCGTGGTCTGGTCCTTCAACCATTCGCCGACGATCCAGGTGAAGTCGTTGCCGTTCAAGTCGCGGTTGCCGACCTTGATCAGCTCGCGGGTCATGAATTCCGGGCCTTGGTCCGGCACGGGCAGGCCCGCGCTTTTCAGACGCTCGCGGGGTACTTCTTCTTTCTGTACCACTTCGCCGATGACGATATGGTTTTCCTGACCCGGCACGTTGTAGTTGGCCTGGATCAGGTCGGCTGGCCAGAAGTGGCCCAGGCCACGCACGGCAATCACGGCCAGCAAACCAATGGTCATGATGACCGCGATGGACACCGCGCCACCGCTGATCCAGACGCCTGGGGCGCCGCTCTTGAACCATCCATTCAGGGAGTTCTGTTTCACAGACTTCTACCTTTCTTAAAGCGACGAGTATTTCTTGCGCAGACGCTGACGGATCAGCTCGGCGAGGGTGTTCATGATGAAGGTGAACAACAGCAGCACCAGCGCCGAGAGGAACAGCACGCGGTAGTGACTGCCGCCCACTTCCGACTCGGGCATTTCCACCGCGACGTTGGCCGCCAGGGTGCGCAGGCCTTCGAACAGGTTCATCTCCATCACCGGGGTGTTACCGGTAGCCATCAGCACGATCATGGTTTCGCCGACGGCGCGGCCCATGCCGATCATCAGGGCCGAGAAGATGCCCGGGCTGGCGGTCAGGATCACCACACGGGTCATGGTCTGCCACGGCGTGGCGCCCAGGGCCAGGGAGCCCAGGGTCAGGCCGCGCGGCACACTGAACACGGCGTCTTCGGCGATGGAGTAGATGTTCGGGATCACCGCGAAACCCATGGCCAGGCCGACCACCAGAGCGTTGCGCTGGTCGTAGGTGATGCCAAGGTCGTGGGAGATCCACATGCGCATGTCGCCGCCGAAGAACCAGGTTTCCAGGTACGGGCTCATGTACAGCGAGAGCCAGCCCACAAACAGGATCACCGGGATCAGGATCGCGCTCTCCCAGCCATCCGGTACCCGCAGGCGGATGGACTCAGGCAGGCGGCTGAAGACAAACCCGGCCACCAGGATGCCAATCGGCAACAGCATCAGCAGGCTGAAAATCCCCGGCAGGTGCCCTTCCACGTACGGCGCCAGGAACAGGCCGGCGAAGAAGCCGAGGATCACCGTCGGCATCGCTTCCATCAGTTCGATCACCGGCTTGACCTTGCGGCGCAGGCTCGGCGCCATGAAGTAGGCGGTGTAGATCGCGGCGGCAACGGCCAGCGGTGCGGCCAGCAACATGGCGTAGAACGCGGCCTTCAAGGTACCGAAGGTCAGCGGGGCCAGGCTCATCTTGGGTTCGAAGTCGGTGTTGGCGGCGGTCGACTGCCAGACGTATTTAGGTTCGTCGTAGTTTTCGTACCAGACCTTGCTCCACAGCGCGCTCCAGGACACTTCCGGGTGCGGGTTGTCGAGCAGCAGCGGTTGCAGCTTGCCGCCGGCTTCGACGATCACCCGGTTGGCCCGTGGCGACATGCCGAACACGCCCTGGCCGTCGACCACCGGGTCTACCAGCAGGGTGCGGTGGGCGGTGCTGTGGAACACGCCGAACTGGCCGGAAGCGTCGAGGGCGGTGAAGCCTTTGCGGCGTTCTTCAGCGGTGATTTCTACGATAGGCGCAGTGCCCATCTGGAAGGTCCGGATCTGCTTGAAGCGCTGCTCGCCATCCGGGTCACGGGCCATGAACCACTGGGCCAGGCCACCCTTGGAGTTACCCACGATCAGCGAGATACCGCCCACCAGCTGGGTGCTGGCGGTGACTTCGGCGTTGCCATCTTCCAACAATTTGTATCGACCGTTGAGGCTCTTGTCGCGCAGGCTGAACACATCAGCGAGGGCGCGACCGTTGATCACATACAGCCACTGCTGGCGCGGGTCGATGAAAATCGCCTTCACCGGTTCGGTCATCTGCGGCAGGTCGACGCGCTTCTGCTCGCTGGTGACTTCGCCGGTCATCATGTTTTCTTCGCGGCTCAGGGTCAGCACATTCAAGTGCGAACCCGCCGAGCCTGCCACCACCAGGGACGAATCGGTGGCGTTGAGGGCCACGTGTTCCAGTGGGCGACCGGCGTCGTCGAGCACGATCGGGGTTTCGCCGTAGGGGTATTCGATGGCCGGGGTAATGGTTTTATTGCCGTCCGGGTATGACACCTTATAGGTGTGGCGGAACACCAGGGACTGACCATTGGACAAACCGAGGATCACCAGCGGGCTGCCCGGCTGGTCTTCACCGATAGAGGCAACGCTGGTGCCGGCTGGAAGCGGCAGGTCGACACGCTTGAGTTCCGCGCCGGTGTCGACGGCAAAAAACAGTGCCTGGCCCTTGTCGGAAACCCGCATGGCGACCTGGTTCTGCTCCTCCATCGAAATCATCAACGGCTTGCCCGCGTCCTGCAGCCAGGCGGGCGTCAGCGCGTCTTCCTTGGTCAGCGAAGCACCATGGAACAGCGGCGCGACGACATAGGCGAGAAAGAAGAAGATCAGGGTGATGGCGCCGAGGACGGCGAGGCCGCCTACCAGTACATACCAACGGGTCAGGCGATCCTTGAGTGCGCGGATGCGGCGCTTGCGTTGCAGCTCAGGCGTATTGAAGTCAATGCGCTTGGGGGGAGAAGTCGTCGTCATGGTGGAATTGGCCAGATCATTCATGCGCACACCCTAGCGATCCTGTATGACAGAAAGATGACAGTGCAGTGACGCAACAAAACCGCCGCGAAGCAGGGCTGGCAGCGGATTGAAGAATTAGTGATGCGGGACCGGTCTACCGGCCCCGCGCAGGCAACTTAGTTGCCTTCTTTCAGACCCAGGTCAGCCAGGGCCTTGGCGGCAACTTTGGCTGGCAGTGGGATGTAGCCGTCTTTTACTACAACTTCCTGGCCCTGCTTGGACAGCACCAGTTTCACGAACTCAGCTTCCAGCGGAGCCAGAGGCTTGTTCGGGGCTTTGTTGACGTAAACGTAGAGGAAGCGCGACAGCGGGTATTTGCCGTTCAGGGCGTTTTCTTCGCTGTCTTCGATGAAGTCAGTGCTGCCTTTCTTGGCCAGGGCCACAGTCTTCACGCTGGCAGTCTTGTAGCCGATGCCCGAGTAACCGATGCCGTTCAGCGAGGAGCTGATCGACTGCACGACCGAAGCCGAGCCTGGTTGTTCGTTCACGTTTGGCTTGTAGTCGCCTTTGCACAGGGCTTCTTCTTTGAAGTAGCCGTAAGTGCCGGATACCGAGTTACGACCGAACAGTTGAACTGGCTTGTTGGCCAGGTCGCCGGTCACACCCAGGTCACCCCAGGTTTTCACGTCGGCTTTGCCACCGCACAGGCGAGTCGAGGAGAAAATCGCGTCGACCTGTTCCATGGTCAGGTGCTGGATCGGGTTGTCCTTGTGCACGAACACGGCCAGGGCATCCACGGCAACCGGGATAGCGGTTGGCTTGTAGCCGTACTTCTGCTCGAAGGCAGCCAGTTCGGTGTCCTTCATCTTGCGGCTCATCGGGCCCAGGTTGGAGGTGCCTTCAGTCAGCGCAGGTGGCGCAGTGGCGGAGCCGGCAGCTTGAATCTGGATGTTGACGTTCGGGTATTCCTTTTTGTAACCCTCAGCCCACAGGGTCATCAGGTTGGCCAGGGTATCGGAACCGACGCTGGACAAGTTGCCCGACACACCAGTGGTCTTCACGTAAGCAGGAATTGCCGGGTCAACACCAGCGGCCACCGCGTTGGCGGTCGCAACGCCAGCAGCGACAAAAGTCATTGCCGCCATCAAACGTTTCAGTTTCATGCCTTGCTCCTAGCAGATAGGGATAGTTGGATCGGGGCCAAGTATCGGTAGGCCGTGTGAACACTCTATGTCTGGAATATGACAATTAGATGAAAGGCCAGTATTGGGCCAACATCCGGGCTGACGTGAAAAACGCCCTGAAATCCGCGGTTGCGCGGCGAATTGAGAAAAATTGTGCGCTGTTGAAATAGTCCGTAAACGTTGCGCCGCGGGTTTCACTTTCTTGTCGCGCGGCCGATTCAGTAGTGCACGGCGCATAAAACGATTGAAAAATGCACTATTAGGCGTTAAACGGAAAGATAGCTGGCATATAGCCAGTAATCAGGGGCGGGCATTGCCAGGTTTTGGCTCAGAGAGTGCTGATGAGTGTTCATCTATTGACTGACTCCCCGCAACAAGCGAAAGACTGCGGCGTCGTTGCGCCTGGGCGCAAGGGAAACCCGGACACCATCGAGCAATTGCTGGGCTCGGCGCGCAACTGGGCCCATACCACCGCGTGGGTGGTTTACCGCGCGGGTGAACAACTGCATTTGATCGGGCAAGGCGACCCACAGGCGCAATGGCCCACAAGCATCGCCAATGAGGCGTTCGAGGCCTTTTGCGCGGCCCGCCGCCTGCACCGCTGGCCAACCGGCACCGGCGAAAGCGAGCTGGGATGGTTACTCGCCCCCATCGAGCAAGCGTCGCAACCGGCGCTCGCCGACCTGGCTTTGCAACTGGGCATTCAGCTACAGACCCACACCCTGGCCCGCGCGCAGATCACCCAGCGTGTGCTGTATGAAATCACCTACCTGGCCAGCTCAACTCGCGACCGCTCGGTGTTTCTGGTCGGGGTTCACCAACTGCTGGCTAGCCTGATCGACGCCGAGAATTTCTACCTCGCGCTGTATGACCCCGGCAGCGGCAAGATCGACTACCCCTATTACGTCGACATTATTGATGTCGATGCCCTGGAGTCCGAAAACTACGAATACCTGGATCACGCGCGCCTGTCGCTGACCGGGCAGGTGCTGACCTCTGGCCAACCGTTGCTGATCGATGCCGCCGGGATCCGCGCCGCCCAGGCCGAGGGGCGCTTCCACTGCGTGGGTGATTGCCCCGAGTTCTGGATGGGCGCCCCCTTGAAGAACGCCTCGGATGACGTGTTCGGCATGCTGGCGATGCAGGTCTACGACGTGTCGCGTACCTACAGCGCCGAGGACCGCGCCTTGTTTCTGGTGGTGGCTCGCCATGTGGCCATGGCGCTGAACCGCATCCTGCACCGCGAAGACCTGGAAGAGACGGTGATACGTCGCACCCTGGAGCTTTCAGCACTCAACGATGCACTGCGCCAGGAAGTGGCCGACCGCGAACGCGCCGAACACCTGCAGAGTGCACTGTTCCAGATTGCCGAGCTGTCGAGCCAACCTGGGGACATGGCCGAGCTGTTTCAAACCTTGCACGGCATCGTCGGCGATTTGCTCTTCGCGCAAAACTTCTACATTGCCTTGTTCGACGACACGAGCCACGAAGTGACATTCCCCTACTACGTCGACGAGCGGCTGAAGGCTTGCCCGCAGGCCCGGCGTGGGCGGCGCGGCTTGACCGAGTACGTCATCCGCCAGCGCCGGCCGTGCCTGATCGACTCCGCCGAGGCCGAGCGCCTGGCGGTCGCAGGTGAAATCGAGCGCGCCCATGAGTCCGTGCGCTCCGACTCCTGGCTGGGCATTCCGTTGTTCGATGGCGACGTGGTGCGCGGCGTGCTGGCGGTGCAAAGCTACACCTCGGCGGTACGCTATACCCTGCGCGACCAGGAACTGCTGACGTTTGTATCGCGGCACATCGACACAGCCCTGTCGCGCCGCACAGCGGCCGAAGCGATCCACGCCGCCAACCTCAAGCTGGAAGCCCGGGTACAGAGCCGCACCCGCGAACTCGATGACGCCAATGCCAAGCTGCAACATGAAAACTCCCACGATGCGCTGACCGGGCTGCCCAATCGCACCTTCCTGCAACAACACCTCAACCAGGCCTGGTTGCATTTCGGCAGTGAGGGCGGGCACCTGGCCGTGATGTTTATCGACCTCGACCGCTTCAAGCTGGTCAATGACAGCCTCGGCCATCACTTTGGCGACCTGCTGCTGATCCAGGCCGCCCACCGCTTGCGCAGCTGCCTGCGCGGCAGCGATATGCTCGCGCGTTTGGGCGGCGATGAGTTTTCGGTGCTGGCCCCCGGCGCGCCACTGGACGTGATGATCGAGATCGCCGAACGGATCCTGGTGGCGTTTGACCTGCCGTTTCTGATCAATGGCCATGAAGTGTTTTCGTCTTGCAGCATCGGCATTGTCAGCGCCGACAGCCAGTTCCACCACGAGCCGGCCGACTTGCTGCGCGATGCCGATGCGGCGATGTACCGGGTCAAGAGCGCCGGGCGCGACAGCTACGCGGTGTTCAACCAGGAAGTCCGCCATGAAGTCTCGGACCAGGTTGAGCGTGAAGGCGCACTGCGCAACGCGCTCAAGCGCAGCGACGAGCTGGTGCCGTATTTCCAGCCGATTGTCAGCGTCGAAAGCGGCGAACTACTGGCCCTGGAGGCGCTGATTCGCTGGCAACACCCCGACGGCCGGGTGGTTGCGCCAGGGGAATTTTTACCCGATGTCGAGGGTTTGCGCCTGATCGGCCGGCTCGACCTGTACATGCTCACCAGTATTGCCGTGATCCTCGCCGAGCCCGAACACGCCAATTGGCCGCCGGTGCACGTCAACTGTTCCAGCTACAGCATGACGCGACCGGACTTCGCCAGCGATGTGCTCGCCCTGTTGGCGCGGCACCAGGTTGCGCCGTCGCGCATCTGCCTGGAATTGACCGAAGGCGCGCTGGTGGCCGAGCCGGCGATGGCCCGGCTGACCATGCAGCAATTGGCGGACAACGGCATGTCGGTGGTGCTCGATGACTTCGGTGCAGGGTTTTCATCCCTGAGTTATGTGCATCAATACCGCTTCAGCGGCTTGAAGATCGACAAGTCGTTCATCTTCGAGCTGACCACCAGCCCACGCAGCCGGGCCATCGTGCGGGCAATTGTGCGCATGGCTGAATCGCTGGACCTGAGTGTGGTAGCCGAAGGGGTCGAGGACGGCGCCACTCTGGCGCTGCTGCGCGAAATCGGCGCCGGGCAGGCCCAGGGCTATTATTTCGCCAAGCCCATGGGGTTGAAGGCGCTGTTGGCCAGCTCGCTGCTAACCGGTTAACGCCTGGTTTGCGTAACTGCCACCGGGTTCCCGGTGGCAGCCCGCGCGGTGCAGCCTAGCGCCCGCGCTTCCACAGATACCCACCCACCACCATGCCCATCACACACAGGACGGCAACGTAGTAGGCCGGGCCCATCGGGCTTTCCTTCATCAGCAGCGACACCGCCAGCGGCGTCAGGCCGCCGAAGATGGCGTAGGCGACGTTGTAGGAGAACGACAAGCCACTGAAACGCACCACCGCCGGGAAGGCTTTGACCATCACGTACGGCACCACGCCGATAGTGCCGACAAACAGGCCGGTCAAGGCGTACAGCGGGAACAGCCAGTCCGGGTGGGCGATCAGGCTGTGATACAGCGTCCAGGAGGTGGCCAGCAGCAGTGCACAACCGACGATCAGCACTCGCCCGGCACCGAAACGGTCCGCCAGGGCGCCGGAGGCAATGCAGCCCAGGCTCAGGGTGACGATGGCCAGGCTGTTGGCTTGCAGCGCCACGGTAGCGCTGAAGTGGTAGACCGTCTGCAGCACGGTCGGGGTCATCAGGATGACCACGACGATACCGGCCGACAGCAGCCAGGTCAGCAGCATCGACAGCACGATGGCGCCACGGTGGTCGCGCAGTACGGCGCGCAATGGCAACTCGGCGGCCAGGGTCTTGCGCTGCTGCATCTCGGCGAAGATCGGCGTTTCATGCAGCCAGCGGCGCAGGTACACCGACAACAGGCCGAACACACCGCCGAGCAGGAACGGGATCCGCCAGGCGTAATCCGACACCTGCTCCGGGCTATAAATAGTGTTGATCGCGGTGGCCACCAGCGAACCGAGCAAAATGCCGGCGGTAAGGCCGCTGGTCAGGGTGCCGCAGGCGTAGCCGATATGGCGCGGTGGCACGTGCTCGGAGACGAACACCCAGGCGCCCGGTACTTCGCCGCCAATCGCCGCGCCCTGGATGACGCGCATCAGCAGCAACAGCAGCGGTGCCCACAGGCCGATCTGCGCGTAGGTCGGCAGCAGGCCCATGATCAGGGTCGGCACGGCCATCATGAAGATGCTCAGGGTGAACATTTTCTTGCGGCCCAGCAGGTCACCGAAGTGCGCCATGATGATGCCGCCCAGCGGGCGCGCCAGGTAACCGGCGGCGAAGATGCCGAAGGTCTGCATCATGCGCAGCCATTCGGGCATATCGACGGGGAAGAAGAGTTTTCCGACCACGGTGGCGAAAAACACGAAAATAATGAAATCATAAAATTCCAGCGCCCCGCCCAAGGCAGACAGCGACAGGGTTTTGTAGTCGTTGCGGGTCAGCGGGCGCGAAGGTTGCGCACTGCTTGCGGGCACGGAGGACATGGTAAGGCTTCTCTTATTAGTCAGGACGGCAGATCTGAGGCACTGGCTGAGCCAGGACGGGTTCGGCAAGATAGCAAATCGCTTGGAAAAGCACATCAGAAGCACAGTTGCCGGAAAAAGCCGCCATACAGCCGCGAATTGCCGACCAAATCAACTACAGACGGTCGTCGCGGCGCGAGGGTGTCGATATACTCGGCCCACGCACGCGCCAGACCCGCAGTCTTGAGAGGCATTCACGGCATGATCGAACTCGAACAAGAAGACCCTATCCCGCAAGGCGATCTCGCCCTGCAAATTACCGCGCTACCGCGTGAAACCAACGGTTTCGGCGATATCTTCGGCGGCTGGCTGGTCGCGCAGATGGACCTGGCGGGCACCGCCATGGCCAGCAAGGTCGCCGGCGGCCGTGTGGCTACCGTGGCCATTGATCGCATGGCGTTCCTGGTACCGGTGGCGGTGGGCGCGCAGCTCTCCTTCTATACCCAGGCCCTGGAAATCGGCCGCAGCTCGATCCAGATGATGGTCGAAGTGTGGAGCGATGACCCGCTGTCCAGCGAATGGCGCAAGGTCACCGAGGCGGTGTTTGTATTCGTCGCCATCGATGGCAGCGGCCGTACGCGTTCGGTGCCGTCGCGCGCGCGTTAAACCTCGCCGGGTTTTGACGGTCAATTGCCCCATTGCCTGCCACGAAGAGTGCTTTGTATGCCTACGCCCCACGTTGAAAGCGTGAAAATCGACGAGCTGGATTGCTGGCGCATCCGCCACAACGGCGCCGAGCTGCTGGTAGCCCAACAGGGCGCGCATATTTTCAGCTACAGGCGCGAAGGCGAGCAGCCGTTGATCTGGCCGAACCCCGAGGCGGTGTTCAAGCAGGGCAAAGGCATCCGCACCGGTGTTCCCGTGTGCTGGCCATGGTTTGGTGTGTTTGATCGCAACCCGCAAAGCGTAAAAGCCATGCGCCAGAGCGAGCAGCCGGCCGGCGCCCACGGGTTTGCGCGCACCGCGATCTGGAAAATGGATGAGGTGACTGCCGTTGCCGATGCCTTGCAGTTGGACTTCTCACTGCCAGTGCCTGCCGGTGGTTTCCCCGGCTGGCCCCATCAGGTCGACCTCAAGCTGAGCCTGCTGCTGGACGACCAACTGCATATCCGCCTGACCAGCCATAACCATGGGCCCGATACGGTGACCCTCAGCCAGGCGCTGCACACCTACTTCGCCGTAAGCGATGTGCGCAATGTGCAGGTCGACGGTCTGGATGGTGCGGCCTATATCGACACCGCCGATGGCTGGGCCGAGAAGGCACAATCGGGCCTGCTGCACTTCACCGCCGAGACCGACCGTATCTACCTCGACACGCCGGCCCAGCTGAATATTGTCGATAAAGCCTGGCAGCGGCGCATCCAGCTCAGCGCCGAAGGCTCAAAATCCACGGTGATCTGGAACCCCTGGACCGAACGCGCCAAAGCCTTCGACGACATGGCCGACGATGGCTGGCAGGGCATGCTGTGCATCGAGACGGCGAATGTGCTGGATGATGTGGTTGAGCTGGCGCCAGGCGAAAGCCACACCTTAGGCGTGAGCATCACCGGTATCGCCCTGTAATGTGGGAGGGGGCTTGCCTCCTCCCACATTGATTCTGTGTTGTGGTTTAGAGATCCGACTCCTTCACCACCCGCACCTTCCCGGCGTCCAATGCATAGGCGGCATCCGCCAGGTCGTTATTGACCTTCTCCACCTTCAACGTGCCCGTAACCCACAGCGGCGTGTAGATATCATCCAGCTTCAAGCCCTTCGGATACCGCACCAACACCAGCTGGTTAGGCGGCGGTGGCGGCACGTGGATGCACGCGCCCGGGTACGGCACCAGGAAAAACAGCGTGCTGCGGCCCTTGGCGTCGGTTTCCAACGGCACCGGATAACCACCGATGCGGATGTTCTTGCCGTTCATGGCGGCCACGGTCTTGGTCGAATACATCACCGCCGGCAAGCCTTTGCTCTGCTTCAGGCCACCTTTATCGGTAAAGGTGCCTTGGGCCTCGGGGGAGTTGTGGTCAATTTCGGGCATAGCCTCGAGGGCTTTCTGATCCGACAGCGGCATCAGGTCCAGCCAGTCGGTTTCCGGCAGTTCGCCGGCGTGGGCCAGGCCTGAGCCGAGCAAAAGAAGAGTCAAAAGAACACGGCGCATGAAGGGGCTCGACAAGGTTAACAGTGTCGGCATTCTAGCCCCCTGCGCCTGCGTAGCGCAGAGGGCTATGTCGCTAAATTACTTTTTGCGCAGCAGGCCGTAGATCACCAGCAACACGATGGCGCCGATCAGCGCGCCGATAAAGCCCGCGCCTTGACCCGCCTGGTAGATGCCCAGGGCCTGACCACCATAGGTGGCGACCAAGGAACCTGCGATACCCAGCAGGATGGTCATGATCCAGCCCATGCTGTCGTCGCCGGGCTTGAGGAAACGCGCCAGCAGGCCGACGATCAGGCCGATAAAGATGGTTCCGATGATACCCATGGCATTTCCCTCTAATGAAGTGAGCTATGCCAAAGCCTAGACAGGCTTTGGCATCCTGCAATCAGAGAGACGAGGGCTACCAATGGTTCCCGTCGGACTTGGCCTTATTGCTCGGCGATCAGCGCTTCAACCTTGAGGATCTGCGCCTCAAGCGTCGCACGGTCCTTGCAACGCAGGTTGGCGTGGCCGACCTTGCGCCCGGCCTTGAAGGCCTTGCCGTAGTGATGCAGGTGGCAGTCATCAATCGCAATCACCTGCTCCACAGGCGGTACCACACCGATGAAGTTGAGCATGGCGCTTTCGCCCACCTTGGCGGTGGACCCCAGCGGCAGGCCCGCAACCGCGCGCAGGTGGTTTTCGAACTGGCTGCACTCGGCGCCTTCGGTGGTCCAGTGCCCAGAGTTGTGCACGCGCGGGGCGATTTCGTTGGCCTTGAGGCCACCGTCGACTTCAAAGAACTCGAACGCCATCACGCCGACATAATCCAGCTGCTTGAGCACCCGGCTGGAATAGTCTTCGGCCAGGGCCTGCAACGGGTGGTCGGTGCTGGCCACGGACAGCTTGAGGATGCCGCTGTCGTGGGTGTTGTGCACCAACGGGTAGAAGCGCGTTTCGCCATCGCGGGCGCGCACGGCGATCAGCGAGACTTCACCAGTGAACGGCACGAAGCCTTCCAGCAGGCAGGCAACGCTGCCCAGCTCGGCGAAGGTGCCAACCACATCGGCGGCAGTGCGCAGGACTTTCTGGCCCTTGCCGTCGTAACCCAGGGTGCGGGTCTTGAGCACGGCGGGCAGGCCGATGCTGGCGACGGCGGCGTCCAGGTCTGCCTGGGACTGGATATCGGCGAAGGCCGGGGTCGGAATGCCCAGGTCCTTGAACATGCTCTTCTCGAACCAGCGGTCACGGGCGATGCGCAGGGCTTCGGCGCTCGGGTACACCGGCACGAACTGCGAGAGGAACGCCACGGTTTCAGCCGGGACGCTTTCGAACTCGAAGGTCACCAGGTCGACTTCGTCGGCCAGTTGGCGCAGGTGGTCCGGGTCGCTGTAGTCCGCGCGCAGGTGTTCACCCAGGGCGGCCGCGCAGGCGTCGGGCGCCGGGTCCAGGAAAGCGAAGTTCATCCCCAGCGGAGTGCCCGCCAGGGCCAGCATGCGGCCGAGTTGGCCGCCACCGATTACACCGATTTTCATCGTCAACAACCTCAGGCGATGCGTGGGTCTGGATTGTCCAGCACGCTGTCTGTCTGCTCAGCACGGAATTTTTTCAGCACCGCGTGGAACTGCGGGTGCTTGGCGCCCAGGATGCTGGCGGACAGCAAGGCGGCGTTGATCGCACCGGCCTTGCCGATCGCCAGGGTGGCCACCGGGATACCGGCCGGCATCTGCACGATGGACAGCAGCGAATCCACGCCCGAGAGCATGGCCGACTGCACCGGCACGCCCAGCACGGGCAGGTGCGTCTTGGCCGCACACATGCCTGGCAGGTGCGCCGCGCCGCCGGCACCGGCGATGATCACCTCGATGCCACGGGATTCTGCTTCATCGGCATACTGGAACAGCAGATCCGGGGTGCGGTGGGCAGAGACCACCTTCACTTCATACGGAATGCCGAGTTTTTCCAGCATATCGGCGGTGTGGCTAAGGGTGGACCAATCGGACTTGGAGCCCATGATCACGCCAACCAATGCACTCATCGTCGTGCCTCTTCTCTCTGGGCGCCCGCAGGCGCGTCAAAAAACAACAAGCCACGCGGGAAATCCGGCGTGGCTTGGTGTACGAATTAAGGCCGGTTGGACCGGCCGAAGGCCGCGCAGTATACCGTAATAATCCAGATAAACAGCCCCTCGGATGACCATCTGTCCAGTGGCGCAAAGTGGCGGTTTTATTGACTTAAGAGTCAGCCAAATCACCACAAAACCCTGTGGGAGGGGGCTTGCCCCCGATAGCGATGTGTCAGGCACTTATCTGTCACTGATACACCGCTATCGGGGGAAAGCCCCCTCCCACATTTGCCCGGTGTCAGGTTCAAGTATTCTGCGCCGCCCCGCCTTCCAGCTTGCGCCACAACAACCGCACATTCGCCTTGCGCACCAACGCGCAGCGATACAGGCGAATCTCCAATGGCACATGCCATTGCGGGCCGCCGCACACCACCAGTTCACCTCGGGCCAATTCTGCACGCACGCTCAATTGCGGCACCCAGGCAATGCCAAGGCCTTCCAACGCCATGCTCTTGAGGCTATCGGCCATCGCGGTTTCATACACGGTGGTAAAACGCAGGGCGCGCTGGCGCAGCAGCAGGTGCACCGAACGGCCAAGGAACGCGCCGGCGCTGTAGGCCAACAACGGCACGCTGCCCTCGCCTTCCAGGTCAAACAGCGGCTTGCCGTCCGCGTCGGCGGCGCACACCGGGAGCATTTCGGTGTTGCCCAAGTGCAGCGAGGGGAAGATTTCGGCGTCCATCTGCATCGCTGCATCAGGGTCGTAGAACGCCAGCATCAGGTCGCAGCCGCCCTCGCGCAGGGCGTGCACGGCATCGCCCACGTTAGTGGCCACCAGCCGTGTGGCGATGTTCAGGCCTTCATTGCGCAGTTGCGCGATCCAGCGCGGGAAGAAACCCAGCGCCAGGGAGTGGGCGGCGGCCACTTGCATGACTTCGCCCTGCCCGCCTTCCAGGTGATGCAAATGGCGCAGCACTTCACCGAGCTGTTCAACCACCGTGCGCGCGGTGACCAGGAACAACTGCCCCGCCGCCGTCAGCTCTACCGGCGTGCGCGAGCGGTTGACCAGGGTCAGGCCCAGCGCGGCTTCCAGGCTACGGATACGTCGGCTGAACGCCGGCTGGGTGACAAATCGCCGTTCCGCCGCCTGGGAAAAGCTGCGGGTTGCCGCCAAGGCGCTGAAGTCTTCCAGCCATTTGCTCTCAAGGTTCATCGCTCACTCCCACGGGTACGCACCATTTTGGCACACACGCCCGCCATGATAGCCGGGTCACATCCACATTATGCCGTTTATGCATAGGCCAGTGCTTAATAGCATTGGCCCAAAAACTTCCACAAGCCTAGCATTCGCAGCGTTCCGGCCTGTTCCGGGTCCCTATCGAGATGATTTCCGTCATGTCCTCCGCTGCATCATTCCGTACCGAAAAAGACCTGCTTGGCGTACTCGACGTACCTGCTCAAGCGTATTACGGCATCCAGACCCTGCGAGCGGTGAATAACTTCCGTCTCTCCGGCGTTCCGATTTCGCATTACCCGAAATTGGTGGTTGGTCTGGCAATGGTCAAGCAGGCGGCGGCTGACGCCAACCGCGAGTTGGGCCAGCTCAGCGAAGCCAAGCACGCTGCCATCAGCGAAGCCTGTGCCCGCCTGATCCGCGGCGATTTCCACGAAGAGTTCGTGGTGGACATGATTCAAGGCGGCGCTGGCACTTCAACCAACATGAATGCCAACGAAGTCATCGCCAACATCGCGTTGGAGGCCATGGGCCACAACAAGGGCGAGTACCAGTACCTGCACCCCAACAACGACGTGAACATGGCGCAGTCGACCAACGACGCCTACCCGACCGCGATCCGCCTGGGTCTGCTGTTGGGCCATGACGCGCTGCTGGCCAGCCTCGACAGCCTGATCCAGGCCTTCGCCGCCAAAGGCGTCGAGTTCGGCCATGTGCTGAAAATGGGCCGCACCCAATTGCAAGACGCCGTGCCGATGACCCTCGGCCAGGAATTCCGCGCCTTCGCCACCACCCTGGGTGAAGACCTGGCGCGCCTGAAAACCCTGGCACCGGAGCTGTTGACCGAAGTGAACCTGGGCGGCACCGCCATCGGCACCGGCATCAACGCCGACCCGCGTTACCAGGCCCTGGCCGTACAACGCCTGGCCCTGATCAGCGGCCAGCCGCTGGTACCGGCGGCCGACCTGATCGAAGCCACCTCCGACATGGGCGCCTTCGTGCTGTTCTCCGGCATGCTCAAGCGTACCGCGGTGAAGCTGTCGAAGATCTGCAACGACCTGCGCCTGCTGTCCAGCGGCCCACGCACCGGCATCAACGAAATCAACCTGCCGGCACGCCAGCCAGGTAGCTCGATCATGCCCGGCAAGGTCAACCCGGTAATCCCGGAAGCCGTGAACCAGGTTGCATTCCAAGTCATCGGCAACGACCTGGCCCTGACCATGGCGGCCGAAGGCGGCCAGCTGCAACTGAACGTGATGGAGCCGTTGATCGCCTTCAAGATCTTCGACTCGATCCGCCTGCTGCAACGCGCCATGGACATGCTGCGCGAACACTGCATCGTCGGCATCACCGCCAACGAAGCGCGCTGCCGCGAACTGGTGGAGCACTCCATCGGCCTGGTGACCGCGCTGAACCCGTACATCGGCTATGAAAACGCCACCCGCATCGCGCGTATCGCCCTTGAAAGTGGCCGCGGCGTGCTGGAACTGGTGCGCGAAGAAGGCTTGCTCGACGACGCCATGCTCGACGACATCCTGCGCCCCGAAAACATGATCGCTCCACGCTTGGTCCCGTTGAAGGCCTAAGCGTTTGTTGCACCGCTCACCAGGTTGAGGGACTAGACACCTCTCACCTTTTGAGGGCCTGAAGGCTCGTTCTTCAGGCCCTTTTTTTTGCCTCAAGGTTGTGAAATGAAGCCCATAAAAAATCCAATATCGCCGTGCAAATCCGACTTTTCCGATTCAGCCCTGCTGAAACCTTTAATCGCCCCGTGCAGACGGATGATGCTCGCCTAGGTATAGTGCCGCCCCTCTTCGCGTCAGAGATCGTCGGTAACGAGGTCCTGGACAGCGCGAAACCGCATGAATAACAACACCCGCAAAAGGATTGGGGTCGAACGTCGTGCACTGCCTGGTGCTGAGCGACACGTCGAACCGTCCTGCGTTTGCCATTAGAAAAATCAGCGAGGAACACTCCATGCTAGAAGTCATCAACGACTTCCTCTCAGGGAAAGTATTGATCGTGCTCATTGTCGGGCTCGGCGGTTATTTCACGATCCGCTCGCGTTTCGTTCAGTTGCGCCACTTTTTCCACATGTTCTCGGTGTTTAAAGACAGCCTGAAGAGCAGCTCCGGCCAACTCAGCTCGTTCCAGGCGCTGATGCTCAGCCTGGCCGGCCGCGTAGGCGCCGGTAACATCGCCGGTGTCGGCATTGCCGTGACCCTCGGCGGCCCGGGTGCCGTGTTCTGGATGTGGGTCACCGCGCTGGTGGGCATGTCGTCGAGCTTTATCGAGTGCTCCCTCGGCCAGTTGTACAAGCGCACCGATGCTGAAGGCACCTACCGTGGCGGTCCGGCTTACTACATCCAGCACGGCCTGCAGAAGCGTTGGCTGGGTATGGTGATGGCGTTCCTGTTGCTGGTGACCTTCGGTTTTGCCTTCAACGGCCTGCAAGCCCACGCCGTGACTCACTCGCTGAACAACGCGTTCGGCCTGGACACCACCTACACCGGCCTCGCGCTGGCGGTATTGCTGGGCCTGGTATTCATCGGCGGGATCAAGCGCATCGCCTCGATAGCCGACCTGCTGGTGCCGGTCAAGACCCTGGTGTACATCGCCGTGACCCTGTACGTGATCGTGCTGCAATTCGACCACGTACCGGCCATGCTCGCGACCATCGTCAAGAGCGCGTTCGGTCTCGACCAAGCCTTCGGTGGCCTGGTGGGCAGCGCGATCATCATGGGTGTAAAACGCGGCGTGTTCGCCAACGAAGCGGGTCTGGGCAGTGCACCTAACGTGGCCGCTGTGGCCTCGGTGGAACACCCGATCGCCCAGGGCGTGGTCCAGGCATTCAGCGTGTTCCTCGACACGTTCGTGATCTGCACCTGCACCGCCTTGCTGATCCTGCTCTCCGGTTTCTACACCCCAGGCTTTGAAGGCGACGGCATTGCCCTGACCCAGAACTCCCTGGCGGCAGTGGTCGGCGACTGGGGCCGCATGTTCATCTCGGTGGCCCTGGCGTTGTTCGTGTTCACCTCGATCATGTACAACTACTACCTCGGCGAGAGCAACCTGCGCTTCCTGGTGGGCAACAACCGCAAGGTGTTGATGGGCTATCGCGCCCTGGTGCTGGTGCTGATTTTCTGGGGTTCGATCGAGAACTTGGGCACCGTGTTCGCCTTCGCCGACATCACCATGACCATGCTGGCGTTCGTCAACCTGTTCGCCCTGGCGTTCCTGTTCAAGATCGCCATGCGCATCCTGAACGACTACGACAACCAGCGCGCGGCAGGCATCAAGACCCCGGTGTTCGATTCCAGCCAGTTCCCCGACCTGGACCTGGACCGCAAGGCCTGGCCGGCCAACCCGGTGAAGCCTGAGCCAGCGGCTCAAGCATCGGCTGAACTGGGCGCGCAAGCGCAACGCTGAATGTAGATAGATGACACGCCGCCCGGCCTTGGGCATGCTCTGGGCCCGGCGGCGTTTTTCGTTCAGGAGATTTTTCGATGCAACCAGCTAACAACGTGATGGTGCTCTACACCGGCGGCACCATCGGCATGCAGGCCAGCGCCAACGGCCTGGCCCCGGCATCCGGTTTCGAAGCCCGCATGCGCGAACAGCTTGCCGACGCGCAAGTACCCGCCTGGCGCTTTCGCGAAATGGCCCCACTGATCGACAGCGCCAACATGACCCCGGCCTACTGGCAGCGCCTGCGCACTGCCGTGGTCGACGCCGTGGACGCGGGCTGCGACGCCGTACTGATCCTGCACGGCACCGACACCCTGGCCTACAGCGCGGCGGCCATGAGCTTCCAACTGCTCGGCCTGCCGGCACCGGTGCTGTTTACCGGCTCGATGCTGCCGGCCGGCGTGCCCGACAGCGATGCCTGGGAAAACGTCAGCGGTGCCCTCGCGGCATTGGGCGAAGGCCAGGCGCCGGGGGTGCAGCTGTACTTCCACGGCGCACTGATGGCACCGACCCGTTGCGCGAAGATCTGCAGTTTCGGCCGCCATCCATTTGCTGCCTTGCAACGCAACGGCGGCGTGGCCAAGGCGAGCAACGTCCCGGCAACCCTGGATTACCGTCACGACAAGGCCCTGGCGAATGTCGGCGTGCTGCCGCTGGTACCGGGCATTGCCGCCGTGCAACTGGACGCGCTGGTCGACAGCGGCATCCAGGCGCTGGTACTCGAATGCTTCGGCAGCGGCACCGGGCCCAGCGACAACCCGGCGTTCCTGGCCAGCCTGCAGCGCGCCCAGGACAAGGGCGTGGTCGTGGTGGCAATCACCCAATGCCATGAAGGCGGCGTGGAGCTGGATGTGTACGAAGCCGGTAGCCGTTTGCGCGGCGTGGGCGTGTTGTCCGGCGGCGGGATGACCCGTGAAGCGGTGTTCGGCAAGCTCAATGCGCTGATCGGCGCGGGGCTGGATAACCTCGAAATCCGCCGCCTGGTCGAACTCGACCTGTGCGGCGAACTGAGCTGACCGGCATGTAACTTGCTCCCCTTCCAGCCACCTCCTGGCTGGAAGTTCCCATGCTGCATTCCCACCTCACCACCCTCAACGCCGTGTCGCTGGTGCTCGGCGCCTTCAAGGACCAGGGCCTGCCCAGTGAAACCCTGCTCGAAGGCAGCGGCATCTGCGCGGCGGACCTGAGCCGCGCCGACACGCGTATCACCACCAACCAGGAGATGCGGGTGTGCGCCAATGCCGTGGCGCTGCAACGGGATATCGGCCTGGAACTGGGCCGGCGCATGCATGTTTCGTCCTACGGCATGCTCGGCTATGCCCTGCTCACCAGTGCCACCTTCGGTGACGCTTTGCGCCTGGCGCTGCGTTATCCGGCGCTGTTGGGAACACTTTTCGAGCTGAGCCTGGTCGAGGACGGCGAGCGGATCTGGTTCAGCGCCAGCGATTACCGCGAGAACCCGACCTTGGAAACCTTCAATGTCGAGTTTTGCCTGGTCTCGCTGAAAGTCATCTGCGACGACCTGCTCGGCCACCCACTGCCGCTGCTCGCCGCGCGTTTTGACTACGACGCGCCGGACTATCAGGCGCGCTACCGTGAACGCTTCGACTGCCCCTTGCAGTTTCAAGCCACCGCGAATGCCTTCGCTTTCGACAAACGCTGGCTCGACCAGCCACTGCCCCTGGCCGATGCCATCACCCACCAGGCCATGGCCGAGCGCTGCCGTAAACAGAACCTCGAATTCACCGGGCGCCAGGCCTGGCTGGGGCGTATCCGCCAGTTGCTCGCCGACCAATTGCAGGCCGCGCCGGGCCTTGAGCGGCTGGCCCAGCAGATGAACTGCTCGGCGCGGACCTTGCGCAGGCACTTGCACGACCAGGGGTGCAGCTACCAGGAACTGCTCGACGAACTCCGCTTCGAGCGGGCCAAGCAACTGCTGGGCGAGGATGAGTGGCCGATCCACCGGATTGCCGAAGCGCTGGGGTTCAGCGAAACCGCGAGTTTCCGCCATGCTTTCGTGCGCTGGAGCGGCGTGGCGCCGAGCCAATTTCGCGCTTGATACAGCGAAGAATGCCCCCCCACCTGTGGCGAGCGGGCTTGCCCGCGTTGGGCTACGTAGCGGCCCGAGAAAAAGCGGGAGCGCTGCGCACTCCAACGCGGGCAAGCCCGCTCGCCACAAAGTCCGCTCGCCACTGGTGCCTCTTGCACACAAATGGGGCGAATTGCGGACAGACACTTTGGCCATATTTATCCCCTTTTGGCCGCTCCTGCCGTTCTCATAAACCTCGGCCGCCGCAAGACTGCATGCACCGACAGCCTGCGGAGAACAACAAGATGCTGACGATCTACTCGCACGATCACCACCTGCACCACGGCCGCTGCGAATTGATGGACGGGCAATTGATGCCCTGCTTCGAAATGCCCTCGCGCGCCGACCATGTGTTGCAACGGGTCAAGGACCGCGAACTCGGCCCGGTACAAGCGCCCCAGGACTTTGGCCTGGCGCCGTTGCAACGCATCCACAGCACCGACTACCTCGAGTTCTTCAAAGGCGCCTGGGCGCGTTGGACCGAATTCAACCAGGACGGCGACTTGCTGCCCTACACCTGGCCTGCCCGCACCCTGCGCCGCGTGCTGCCCACCAGCCTGCATGGCCAGCTCGGTTATTACAGCTTCGACGGCGGCGCACCGATTACCGCCGGCACCTGGCAAGCCGCGTACAGCGCGGCCCAGGTCGCCCTCACCGCGCAACAGGCGATCCAGCAAGGTGCCCAGAGTGCCTTCGCCCTGTGCCGACCGCCCGGGCACCATGCCGCCAGCGACTTGATGGGCGGCTATTGCTACCTCAACAACGCGGCGATTGCCGCCCAGGCGTTTCTCGACCAGGGCCACCAAAAAGTCGCAATTCTCGACGTGGACTACCACCACGGCAACGGTACCCAATCGATTTTCTACGCGCGCAGCGATGTGCTGTTCACCTCGATCCACGGGCACCCGGAAGCGGAGTTTCCGTTCTTTCTCGGTTATGCCGATGAGCTCGGCGAAGGGCCCGGTGAGGGCTTCAACTTCAACTATCCACTGCCCGCCGGCGCCGGCTGGGACACCTGGAGCGCAGCGCTGGAGCAGGCCTGCGCCGAGATCGACCGCTACGGCGCGGATGTCATCGTGGTCTCCCTCGGCGTCGACACCTTCAAGGACGACCCGATCTCGCAATTCAAGCTCGACAGCCCGGACTACCTGGCCATGGGCGCGCGTATCGCCCGTCTCGGCAAACCGACGCTGTTTGTGATGGAAGGCGGTTACGCGGTGGAAGAAATCGGCATCAATGCCGTCAACGTTCTTGAAGGTTTCGAGGAAGCAGCCCAATGAAGATGCTTACGTCTCTAGCGCTCTGTGCCGCCGTGTTAAGCAGCGCCGCGCACGCCGAAGAAAAAACCCTGCGGGTCTACAACTGGTTCGACTACATCACGCCCAAGGCGCTGGAGGATTTCAAGGCGCAGAACCCCAAGGTCAAGCTGGTGTACGACATTTTCGACACCAACGAAGCGCTGGAGGCCAAGCTACTCACGGGTAACTCCGGCTATGACGTGGTGGTGCCGTCCAACGTGTTCCTCGCCAAGCAGATCGAGGCCGGCGTGTTCCAGCCCCTGGACCGCAGCCAGTTGCCGAACTGGAACCACCTCGACCCCAAGCTGATGAAGCTGATCGAAGCCAACGACCCGGGCAATAAATTCGCCGTGCCGTACATGTACGGCACCATCCTGATCGGCTTCAACCCGGACAAGGTCAAGGCCGCGCTGGGCGCCGATGCACCGGTGGACAGCTGGGACCTGATCTTCAAGGAAGAGAACATCAGCAAGCTCAAGCAATGCGGTGTGGCCTTGCTCGATTCGCCGTCGGAAATCCTGCCCCTGGCCCTGCAACACCTGGGCCTGGACCCTAACAGCAGCAACCCCAAGGACTACGAAAAAGCCGAAGCGTTGCTGATGAAGATTCGCCCCTACATCACCTACTTCCACTCCTCCAAGTACATGGCCGATATCGCCAACGGTGACATCTGCGTGGCCGTCGGCTATTCCGGCAGCTTCTCCCAGGCCGCCAACCGCGCCAAGGAGGCCAAGAATGGCGTGACCGTGGACATGCGCCTGCCTAAAGAAGGCGCGCCGATCTGGTTCGACATGCTCGCGATTCCCAAAGGCGCGAAAAACCCCGCAGACGCCTACACCTTCATCAATTACCTGCTGCAACCTTCGGTGATCGCGCCGATCAGCGATTTTGTCGGCTACCCCAACCCCAACAAGGATGCGACAGGCCTGGTGGACCCGACGATCCGCAACAACCCCAACCTGTACCCCACCGAAGCCGCCATGGCCACGCTCTACACCCTGAAACCGCTGGGCCGGGATGCCGAACGCGCCCGTACCCGAGCGTGGACCAAGATCAAATCCGGAACCTGACGCGCATGTGGCGAGGGAGCTTTATCCCTCGCCACCGTTTGAACAGTTAACTACCACCCCGCCCCCGGCAGGGCTCGCTACTTTCTGGCCATCCGATCGCTTTATTGCCAGCAAGGAACGCCCTCATGCCCCAACCCTCCACCGACCAAGCGTCACTCAACGGCAACAGCCTGCTCACTCAACTGACCACCGGCCCATCCATTCGCGAAGTGGCCGCGAACGTGTTGCGGCCGGAGTTGAAGGAGCTGTATCCGGAATTGGATATCGACCCGGACCTGGCGATCGTCGTCTCGCCCGCCTGGCTGATCATCAATGACGAAGTGGTGCCAGGCTTGCCTCATCATGAGTCGCTTACCGGCGCACTCGCACGACGCGCCGTTTCCGATACACCGCTGACCTACATCGACGGCGAGCACTACCTGACCGACCGCGCCGCCGACGGCCCGGACATCCACCTGCCGGTGCGTATCGACGCCATCGGCCGGCTGATCAATGAATGTGCACCGCTGTTGTTCATCGCCTATCAGGAACAGCAACTGGCGTTCTGGAACCAGACCAATGGCCCCCGCGGCACCCGCTGGCAGACCTTCGCCCATGCGTTGCGCAACGTCTGGGATATCAAGCCGTCCGTAGGCTGGGGCGAGGATGAATGTGCGATGGCGAAAAACGTGTTCCTGTACCCGGATTACGCCGCACGCCTGCCCAATGACACCTACCGCACCCGTGCCTACCTGATGGACGTCGACATCGACCGAGGCACCGCCACCGAACACCTCAACCTCGCCGCCCTCGCCATCCTGATCGGCTCCCACGACCAGCACACGATGATCCTCACGCACTCGATTGCGACCGGCTACCAACAGTTCGACAGCCAGCAAGCACTGGGCCAGGCACTGACCCTGCATGCCACCAACCTCAAGGATGAAACACTGCGCTGGCGCCTGTTTGAGCCCCAGGGGGATTTTTTCGAGTACCAGGCGTGTTCGCTGATCGGCCTGCAAATCGATGCCATCGGCAAGCTCTCCATGGGCGACACGCTCGGGCAGGCCAGTGACGATATCTCCCTGCGCGGGGAGCTGGAATTCGGGCAATTGTCGTCGGACGACCGCGACAAGCTGGAAAAAGTCAGCGATGCGCTCCCCGACTGGTTGAAGACCACCAGCCAGGCCGACCTGTCCCGCTATAGCCGCTATATGTTCGACATTGCCACCCTCAATAGCAGCGTCGCCAACAAGACCTATCAGGATGATATTCCACTGATCAGCGATTACGCCCTGCAGGCTATCGCCGAGGCCATGGCCAAGACCTTAACCCCCGCCCAGAAAAAAGACCTGGGCCTGGTGGCGAATGGCGAGCAACTCAATCAGCAACTGATGCTCAAGCTCAAAAACGTGCAAATCAGCGTGACCAGTCAAGTGGTCTGGGGGTTGTTCACCGCGCCCGGTCTGACCAGCACCGTCACCTTCAGCCTGGCCGACCTGGCCCTGCAAAACCTGATCGCCCTGCCGTTGGGCAACAAGGTTGCGACCTACAAGGATGGCCGCAGCTTGCCGACCTGGATGAGCGTGACGTACCTGCAAGACCTGATCACCCAAGTGAATATCGGCGAGCAGTACCCCAAACGGGTGAAAACTATCCTGCTCGACGATCCTGTGCAGTCGCAGCTCAGGCAAACCCTCTATATCGACCAGCTGCGCCTGCAATTGCCACTGCTGGCGCTGCAATACAAGATCCGCCGCCAGTACGGCGTGAATGAACAAGGCTACCGTTATATCTGCGCGGCCATGGCAAGCGACCCCAACCTACGCCGCGTAAACGGCTACAACGTGGTCATCCGGCCCCTGGCATTTATCCCCACGCGCCGCACCAGCCAGGCTGTGGACCTGGTCAGCAACATGTTCGTCATCGGCCCGCAGCACCCGGCCCAGGGCCCCTGCCTGCTGTATCGACCCCAGTCCACAGCACAGTTGATGCAATTTGCCTCGCCGATCAACTTGATCTACGCCATCAAACAACCTGGCGAGCTACGCGAATCGGTGTTGGCCTGGCTGCCTGATGGCGTGCGGTCCGACTACACACAATTTGTCTTCCCCGGTCCTTTGCTCGCCTCGCCCCGGACGCTGTCCACCCTGTTGGTAGAACCGTGGCTGGCGGTAAGCATGACCGGGCCGGTCATTCTCGGTAGCCAGACCCTGCATAACGACAACCTGGCGACCCTGTTCACATCCAATGCAAAGGCGCTGGTCGACCTCGCCGACAAGCAGTCGGTCTCCAACGCGGAGGCCCGCTGGGAAAGTTTCAAGCGAGCCGGCTGGACGATCTTCAATGCCGCGCTGCCGTTTTTGGGCAAAACCGTCGGCACGGCCGCCTGGATCAACCAACTGATCAATGACGTGCAGCAAGCCATCGACGCTGAGGAAAGTGGCGACAGCGAGGCAAAATGGTCAGCCTTGACCGATATTTTCCTCAACCTGGGCATGGTCCTGGCGCTGCACCTGGCCAGCCGCCAAAGCTCCGCAGGGCGCGTGGAAAAGCCCACGGTGAAAGAGTCAGCCCCCCTCATCCCTGCGGAGCCGCCGACTCAAACAACCCCGCAGCAACTGCCCGATATCCAGGCCTCAGAACTGCCCACTGGCCATGAACCCTCCCTGTATACCCTGGGGGCCCTGACGCGCAAAACCCTGGATCTGAGAAAGACCCTGGAGAGCTTCAGCGTGACCCGCCCCGAAACACTGGGCGCGCAGCAAACCCAGCCGGGCCCGCACCAACACCTCTACCCCCTCGATGATCAATGGTATGCCCCGGTGGGCGAGCGCTGGTTCAAGGTGCAACTGGACGAAAACGACACGGTGCTGATCGTCGATGCCACCAACCCCGCACGCCTGGGCCCGGTGCTGATCAACAACCGTGCGGGCCAATGGTTCGTCGATACGCGCTTGCGCCTGCGGGGCGGGGGGTTCAGAAGCCGGATGAAAAAAGGCCAGCGGCTCAAGCCGGTCACGGCCAGCAGCCTGCGCGAGCAGCTGGACGCCTTCAACCGGGATGAAAAAAAACACTGCCAAGCCTTGGAGACCGCCCGCAGTCTCAGCCGGGCCGCGCCACCCGCCACGGCCGACAGCGCACTGAAGACGTTTCTCGCGACACTGGATAAACGTCGCGACGAGTACGAAACACCAATTGCCCAGCTGAAATCCCTGAACCTGATCGACGTGGTACCCGACTATCCCGCACGCATGCTCAGCTATCTGCAGCAGCAACTACTCATTGCGCAATCGGGCGTCAACGAACTGCAGAAAGTCTTCCAGGCGGGCTTGGACGCCGCCGGACAAAGCATGGCCACCGACCCGGAAGAAGTCTTCGCCCGTCGGCGCATGGCCGATACGACCGTGGATATGATCCGCCAGTTGGAGCACATGCATTCACGCTTCAAATTCCTGAGGGAGTTGGGTGCCGCGGGCGCAGAACTGGAACTGAAGACCCGCGCGGACCTGCCACGGTTTGATCTGGATGATCTGAAAAGCTACCGCATTTCGCTGGCGCGCTCCCTGTGCCTGCGGGAAAACAGCACAGCGGATATGACCGAAGCGCGTAGCAGTGTGAACGAGATCGTGCAGACCGCCCAATTCGCCGTGCAAAGCGCCCGCGAGCTGGCAGAGCAGCAGGCTGAACTCGACCTCGACATGCAAATCGAGGCGCTCGACAACCTGGTCGACCAATTTACCGTGACAGACCAGAACCTGTTGGACTTGCCAAACGAGTACCCGCAGCTGATAGAAAAAACGTCGGTGGACGACCTGCGCAAGCAAATCGACGAATACGCACAACGGGCAGTGCGGTCGCTGAACACTGCGCTGCGCGAGCGCAAAGTCCAGGACGCCAGAGCCGAGGCTGAGGCGTCATCAAGCACGTCTGCCCGCCCCAAAAAGGCGGTTATCAGGACGCGCTTCCAGGGTGTGATCGTCGGCGAGCCGCGTGCGAACGATCCCGACTTTGTAGACGTCAAGGCGCCCCTGACCCATCAGGTCATCGCAACATTTCACAAAAAAGCCGGTGGCAATTGGGTTGAGCACACCACACCTCTCCCTCCCGCGAGCCGCCCACCCACCGTGAGCCCGGCCAACAGCCTTAGAAAAGCGCAGGCGCTGCTGGACGACGTCGACCGTTTTATCCAGCGCACCAAGACACAGGCCGACGAACCTCAACGGTTACCGGTGGAGATCGAGGAGAAGTTCGAGCGCCGGGCAAAAACACTGGAACAGGCCAGCCGCATCATCGAACACGCCGCCAACGCTACCAACGAAACCGATATTACTGCCTTCCAGGCGATGAACCGGCAGCTCGATGAGGCGGTGAAAAAGCTCTATCGCGAAGGGCGTCGCGTGCGGCTCGACATGCTCAAGAGTCGCCTGCCAACGGCCGGCCATGTGGAGTTGTTGTCCACCGAAAAAGAGGTGAGCATTAATGCGTCAGGTGTTCGCCGCCGGCTCAAAGGTCCAAAAAAGGATTTCATGCAGGAATATGAGGTGCGAGACCAAAAAACCAAAAGAGTGCTGTGGTATGCACACTTTCACTACACGAGCCTGGACGCGCCAGGCGAGGCATACACCGCCGCGCACCTCAAAACCCCGGAACAACGCCGGCTGGGCGGCGCGTTTGAAGAGTATGAGGGCATGCCGGAGCAGTTACGCCGTGCCGTCTATCGCGCCAAGATCGGCCCGCACCTGGCGCGCACGCTGTTCCTGAGCAAGGCACCCGCTTCGGCCACCTGAAGCGGATTATCTCCAGGCCTGACGCAACCGCGCCAGTGCCTGGCTGATCTGCGCTTCGGGTACGGCCGCAAAACCCAGGACCAGCCCGGCACGCTGGTCTGACAGCGTGCCGGAATCGGGCAACCAGTAACTGCTCAGCCCATTGACCTCTACGCCCGCCGCCGCAGCCTGGGCAACCAGTACCTGCTCCCGAGCCACGTTGTGTACCGGCACCGTCAGGTGCAACCCGGCCGCCACACCTGGCAGTTTGCCAATGCCCTCGATACCCTCGGGCCATTCGCCAAGCAAGGTGTTCAAACGGCTCAACGCGGCGCGGCGCATGCGGCGCACATGCCGCTGGAAATGACCGGCGGCCATGAACTCGGCCATCACCGCCTGGGTGCTGACCTCGGAGTGGCGTACATCCACCGCCCGCCGCCGGGCGAAGGCCTGCACCAGCTCCGCGGGCAGCACCAGATAACCCAGGCGCAACGCCGGAAACGCGACCTTGCCGAACGTGCCGACGTAGAGCACTCGCCCGCTGCGGTCCAGCGCTGCCAGCGGCGCCAGGGGTGCGCCGCTGTAACGGTATTCACCGTCGTAGTCGTCCTCGATGATCCAGCCGCCAGTGCGTTCGGCCCAAGCCAGCAACTCCAGGCGCCGCGCCAGGCTCATCACCACGCCCATGGGGTATTGGTGAGAGGGCGTGACATAGGCCAGGCGGCACTGCTTGATGGCATTTAGCGCCGTGCAATCGATACCTTCGCTGTCCACTGCCACGCCGTGCAGGTGCGCACCGGCAACCGCGAAGGCATGGCCGGCGGCGCGGTAGCCTGGGTTTTCAATCGCGACGCTGTCGCCCGGCCCCACCAGCAACTGTGCACAAAGGCTGATTGCCTGCTGCGCGCCACTGGTGATCACTATTTGCTCAGCGGTGCATTGCAGGCCACGCGAGCTGCGCAAGTACGCTGCGATCAGGCCGCGCAAACGCGCATCCCCCGCGGGGTCGCCGTAACACAGTTGCTGCAGGTCCGGCTTACGCCAGAAAGCCGCATTCAGCTTGGCCCACACGTCGAACGGGAACAGATCGAACGCCGGCACCCCCACCCGAAACGCCCGTGGCGGGCCCGTCGGTGGCAACGGTAGATGGTTGGTTTCCACCCGCCCCAAAGCCGGACTGTGGATAACTTGGCTGGATGAAATAACCGGTAAATCCAGCCAATCTGTGGATAACCCTGGGGATAAGCCTGTTGAAAACCCTGTGGATACTTTTGTGGATAATTTTTTTGCGGCCCCGGGAGTTTGTGGCAGTTGCGCCACATAGGTGCCGTCGCCCACCCGCCCTTCGATAAAGCCTTCGGCATACAGCTGGTCGTAGGCGCGTACCACGCTGTTGCGCGAGATCGACAGTGCTGCCGCCAAGTCGCGGCTGGCGGGCAGCCGCGTGCCGCTGACCAGCCGCCCGTCCAGCACCCGTTGGCGCAAGGCCTGGTAGAGCTGGCGTGTCAGGCCGTGGCGGCGGTCCAGTTCGATACCGGCGGGGTTGAACGACAGCGGTGGCTCAATCGGCGGCATCGAATTGGACCTATGAAATTGGCTATAGATGGCTCTTACAACGAACCATTAGCCTGCCTAGGATGCAGGCATTCGCCAAGGAAAATCTTCATGTACACACCTCGCGCCTTTGCTCTCGACGATTTGCCCGAACTGCAGCAACTGATGCACCACACGCGCCTGGCGCAGTTGGTGACCTTTGGCGAGCAAGGCCTGGTGGCCAGCCATTTACCGTTGCTGCTCAACCCCGATGAAGGCCCCAACGGCACCCTCTACGGGCACCTGGCCAAGGCCAATCGCCAATGGCAGGACCTGCAACACGGCGCCGAAGCGCTGGTGATCTTCGCCGGCGCCGAGGCCTACATCAGCCCGGCGTTCTACCCGGCCAAGGCCGAGCACGGCAAAGTGGTGCCGACCTGGAATTACCTGGCGGTGCACGCCTATGGCCTGCCGCAGGTATTCACCGACGCCGAGCGCCTGCTCACGCTGGTCAGCGCCCTCACCGACCGCCACGAAGGCGGCCGTGCACAACCGTGGAAAGTCAGCGACGCCCCCGCCGATTACATCGACGGCATGCTCAAGGCCATCGTCGGCTTTGCCCTGCCGATCGAACGCCTGGTCGGCAAACGCAAACTCAGCCAGAACCGCAGCGCCGAAGACATCGCCGGCGTGCGCGAAGGCCTGGCGGCCAGCACTGATGTGCGCGACCAGACCCTCGCCCGCTTTATTCCCCAAGGAGTTTCAGAATGAGCCAGATCGACATCCGCCCGGTCACCGCCGCCGACCACGCCGCCTGGTTGCCGCTGTGGCAGGCGTACTTGAAGTTCTACAACACCGAGTTGCCCGAGGCCGTGAGCCAAAGCACCTGGCAGCGCCTGATCGACGCCAGCGAGCCGACCCATTCGGCGCTGGCCTGGCAGGATGGCAAGGCGGTGGGCATGGTCAATTTCATCTACCACCGCTCCAACTGGAGCATCGAAAACTCCTGCTACCTGCAAGACCTGCTGGTGGACCCGGCCCAACGCGGCACCGGCGTCGGGCGCAAGCTGATCGAGTTCGTCTACGCCACCGCCAAGGCCGACGGCTGCTGCAAAGTCCATTGGTTAACCCACGAAACCAACGCCACCGCGATTCAACTGTATGAACGCATCGCCGAACGCCCCGGCTTTATCCAGTTTCGCAAAGGCCTTTAAGGAGAACCCCATGACAACCTCGCTTGCCGACTGGAAAGGCGCCCCGGCGCCCACCGTGCAACTGCTCGAAGGGCGCTTTATCCGCCTGGAAAAACTCGACCCGGCGCGCCACGCCGATCAACTGTTCCAAGCCCTTGAAGGCCCTGGCGCCGACCCCAAGCTGTGGGATTATTTGCCCTATGGCCCGTTTCCCGAGCGTGCCGCGTTCGATGCCTGGCTGAACAACCACGCCACCAGTGCCGACCCGTACTTTTTCAGCGTGATCGACCGTGCCAGCGGCCAGGTACAGGGCATCCTCAGCCTGATGTCCATCGTGCCGGCCCAGGGTCGTATCGAAATCGGCCACGTTACCTTCGGCGCGCCGATGCAGCGCTCACCGAAAAGCACCGAGGCTGTGTACCTGCTGGCCAAACACGCGTTCGACCTGGGCTACCGCCGCCTGGAATGGAAGTGCAACAACGGCAACGCCCGCTCCAAATATGCGGCCGAGCGGCTGGGCTTCAGTTTTGAAGGGGTGTTCCGCCAGCATATGGTGGTGAAGGGGCAGAACCGCGACACCGCGTGGTATTCGATTCTGGATGGGGAATGGCCTGCGATTGGCGCAGGGTTTGAAACGTGGCTGTCGGAGGCCAACCAGAGCGGTTCAGGCCAACTGAAAACACTGACCGAGTGCCGATAAAAAACCCAACCCCTGTGGGAGCGGGCTTGCTCGCGAAGGCGGTGTGTCAGTCACTGAAGCTATCGACTGATCCACCGCCTTCGCGAGCAAGCCCGCTCCCACAGAGGGTATGGGTTGATTCAACTACCGCAGTTTCTCGGCCAGCACCGCAATGTGCTCGGGCCCGATCCCGCAGCAGCCGCCCAGATGGGTGGCCCCACGCGCCTGCCAATCGGCTGCCCAGTGCAGGTAACCGGGCGGGTCGAGGTCATCGCGCAAAGGGTCCAGGCCGTCGTTGGCCGTGGCTTCCTTGGGCTGTGGCGGGAAGGCATTGGCGTAGGCGCCGATCTGGATCGTCACCCCCAGGCGCTCGAAGGTCTGGCGAGCGGTATCAATGGCCGCACCAATCACCTCGGGCTGGCTGCAGTTGAACAGCAACACCTGCACCCCCAGTTGCGCCGCCGCTTCGGCCGCGTCTGCGACGGGTTCACCGGAACGCAGGCGTGGCACCTCGTCGGTGTCTTCGTCCTTCAACGTAAATGACAGCCAGAACGGTTTGCCATCCTGAGGCAAACCGGCGTGGATTGCGCGCGCCTCGGCAATCGAACTCTGGGTTTCCGCCAACCACAGGTCAACATGGGGCGCCAGGCCCTGTACCAGCGGCGTCAGCAACTCAGACACACGCTGCGGCTCAAACAGGTCGGGACGATACGAACCGAACAGCGGCGGCAGCGAGCCGGCCACCTGCACGGCTTTGCCGGAGGCGTCTACTGCCCTGCGCGCCAACTCACCCGCCAATGCCGCCAGGGCCTGCCCTTCGGCCGCGAACCGCGCTTCGCCGATATGAAACGGCACCACTGCGTAGCTATTACTGGTGATGACGTTGGCGCCACTGTCGATGTAAGCCGCGTGCACCGCCTCCACCGCCTGTGGGGCCTCGCTCAAGGCCAACGCCGACCACTCGGGCTGCCGGAAGGGCGCACCACGGCGTTGCAGTTCACGGCCCATGCCGCCATCAAGAATTACTGTACCTGCGCCCATATGCTTTTTACTCATAAGCTTATGAAAATAACTCACTATGAGAGTCGTTCTTATAACTATTTAATACGTTCAATTTCATACATATCAACTCTTTTTTATAAAGGTCTTTCCCGTGAAACTGAAACCGCTGCTGGCCTTGGGCCTGACGATTCTGGCCGCTTCCACACAAGCCTTCGGCGGCGCCACCCTGGACCGCGTCGAACAGAAGAAAGAGTTGGTGGGCGTGTTGATGGAGAGCTACCCGCCGTTCTCGTTTCTTAACGAGCAGAACCAACTCGACGGCTTCGACGTTGACGTGGCCAAGGCCGTGGCACAGAAGCTCGGCGTCAAGCTGCGCCTGGAAACCCCGTCCTGGGACGTGATTGCCGCCGGCCGCTGGAGTGGCCGCTACGACATCTGCATCTGCTCCATGACCCCGAGCAAAGCCCGCGCCGAAGTGTTTGATTTCCCGGTGGAGTATTACGCCTCCCCTGCCGTGATCGTGGTCAACGCCAAGGATGATCGAATCCACGGTGCCAAGGACCTCAGCGGCAAGAAAGTCGGCCTCACCAGCGCCTCCAGTTATGAAAGCTACCTGAACAAGAACCTGGTGATCGAAGGCGCCGAAGACACGCAGCTGCAGTACCCGTTCGAGGATGTGCAGATCGCCCCCTACGACACCGACAACGTGGCGTTCCAGGACCTCGGCCTGGGCGCCGGCGTGCGCCTGGATGCGATCCTCACCAACCTGGTCACTGCACAGCCGCGCCTGAACCAAGACCAACGCTTCAAGCTCGCCGGCGAGGCCCTGTATTCGGAGCCCAACTCGGTGGCTATCGAAAAAGGCGACCCGCAGTGGGACAGCAAGGTGCGTGAAGTCTTCGCCCAGCTCAAACAGGACGGCACCTTGAGCAAGCTGTCGCAAAAATGGATCGGTGCCGACATCAGCCAATGACGCCTACCAAGCCACCTTTGCTGCAGCGGCTGCTGGGCTTTCGCATGCGGCTCTACCTGACCTGGGCGGCGCTGTTCGCCCTGTTCGCCAGCTTCTTCCTGAGCTTTGACCTGAAGTTCTCGATCATCCTCGACAAGCTGCCCAACCTGGTCGGCCTGCACCTGGCACCCAACGGCTTCCTGCAAGGCGCGGCGCTGACGGTGTTTCTGTGCCTGTGTTCGATCGTGGCGTCGTCGATATTGGGCTTTGTTACCGCACTGGGGCGCTTGTCGAAAAGTGCCGTGGCCTTTGGCATCGCCAGTTTCTACGCCTCGTTCTTTCGCGGCACGCCGCTGCTGATCCAGATCCTGCTGATCTACCTGGGCCTGCCACAACTGGGCCTCGTGCCCGGCGCCATCGTCGCCGGGATCATCGCGCTGTCACTGAACTATGGCGCCTACCTCAGCGAAATCTTCCGCGCCGGCATCCTCGGCGTACCCCACGGCCAACGGGAAGCCGCGCTGGCGCTGGGGATGCGCGACAGTGCGATCTTCTGGCACGTCACCCTGCCCCAAGCCATGCGCACCATCATCCCACCAGCCACCAACCAGTTCATCTCGATGCTCAAGGACTCGTCGCTGATCTCGGTGATGGGCGTGTGGGAAGTGATGTTCCTGGCGCAGTCTTACGGCCGCTCCAGCTACCGTTACATCGAGATGCTCACCACCGCTGCGATCATTTACTGGGTGATGTCCCTGGGCCTGGAACTGATCCAGGCGCGCATGGAGCGGCATTACGGCAAGGGGTATGTGCGCCGCGGATAAGCGCATTAGAAGCGGCGGTTAAGCTTCACCACTCCCATCTTCAAGCCAAACGGCCTGAACACAGCGTTCAACGATTTGAGGGTCTGGTTGCCCTCGCCATGCTCGATATGCACCAGGGTGCGCACAGAGATTTTGCACATCTTGGCGAACTGGCTCTGGTGCAGCCCGGTGACTTCGGTGCGCAAGCGGCGTACCGCATCGCCGATTTCGAGAGAGCCGTCGGCCAGGCCTTGTTCGATACGCTCGATCAACAAGGCACGGGTATCCATGCTGGTGGTCATCTCAGCCCCCACTCTTGCAGGCGCTGGTCCAGTTTCCCCAGCGGAATGTGGCGATGGTTCAGGGTGACGGAGGGTATGCCGCCGTCGACCAGAATGTCCGGTAAAGCACGCAGATGATCGGCGTCTTTGCGCAAGCGCTCGAAAGCCTCTTGCGGGTCAATTATTCCTGCAAGCGCATCACACACGCCTCGCCAGTTTATCTGGCCGCCCGCCTCCAATGGTTCGGGCCATCGCGTGGTTCGAACGATGCCCTCGGAGTCCATCACCATGGGGGCCAAGTCATAGATAGGCGCCAGGCGTAGAGAGGCGCGCTCTCGGATCACGGACGTATTACGACCATGGTTGTCCGAATTACCCAGCACCTTATTCAGCAAATCCCGGCGTAAATACTCCGCAACGAGATCACTGACCTGGTCCTTCTGGCCCACCTTGATCCATTCATTCACTAAAAGCTGGATGACCTCTAAATGCGACATTTCAGCGCCCGGGATCAGCACGTTCGCCATAGAGTAGATGGACTCGACAGCCAAGCGCTCGACACCTTGCTCAGTGACCTTGCGATCGAAGCGATGCATCCACAGGCTGGGCTTGGCGGCCTCTTCCAATGCCAGCCCCTTCACGGCAACCGTTTCTATCCCGAGGGCCTGCAGCGCCTTGTAGTAGTGGAATTCACTTCTCAGAATGTCTTGGTCGGTCTGTGTAGCCTTGTTACGCGCAAATTTGATGAACCAGTGCTGGGTAACATCAGCGTCATCCAATATCGCATCCGGGTACAGCAGCCCCTTTGCGTCTTCCGCCATCAGTAACTTCGGTGCTTCCCCACCGGCGCCGCTGGCTCCGCCAATTGCCGCACCTTGCTCGTAGGCATAATCCAAAAAGGCGTGATCGCGAATAATCACTTCCTGTCGGGGAAAGCCAATGGGGGGCCTGTCGCTCAACGCCTCGACCGACTCTTTGATACGCATGTTGCCTATAGGCGCGGGCGTGCTGTGCCCCAGCAAAAAAAGATCAGCATCGATATCGTCCGGCTTGTCCCGGCCGACCCGCGCCATCAGAAAACGCTTCGCGGCACCCGCCGGCGCGATATCGTGCAAAAACGCAGGCGCAGCCTGAAGAAAATTAATTTCCCAATCCAGCGGATACCGAACGCTCACCGCCTTGCAAAAAGGCAGTTGAATGTCTTCCAGGTTTTCGACGAGGTACTCACTTTTGTAAGCGAACCGGCAAGTACCTTTGAACCCCTTCTGCGGCTCGGGAAACTCCAGGCGCACAGCATCATGCCAATGACCTGTGACGAAGACCTGAAGCGTCATCTGATAGGTGGTGTTCATTTGCAATTTAATGCACCCAAAAGCAAGTTCTTAATAACATATGCGCAATATAGTGCATCTACAAGGGGTGCCCACGCTGCACAGATGCATTAAAATGCATTTATACAAGGCAATACAGGAAAATTACGCAATAAATTGCAGATAACCCACGCGGTGAAGGTACAGGGTAGAGGCGTTCTTTATCGCCGCATACTAGAGACAACTCCCGCAAAACGACGGTCGCCAGCCTGACATTTATCCCCCCGGCATCCCGCTAAATTCCCGGCCTCATTCATCTGAGGTTGGAATTACATGCCCTGTACACTCCCACAATTCGCCCTTGTCACAGCCCTTGTGATCGGCGCTGTCTGCGTTCAACCCATTCACGCGCAAGGCAGCCACCGGGTGCAGCCCGATGATGTGATTGAGGCCGAATGGTACGAAATACCTGAGGTGCAAGCCGCTCCCATCGACGGTTATCTCACCGAAAAGGCCACCACACACAACGGCTTGCAGGTGGCCAAGGCACTGGAACCGGCGCTGGAGCGTTTGCTCGAATCGGGAAAGCTGAGCTCCGTGCAGATCAAGCAACTGGAGATATTCGCCGATGCACTTGAAAAACAACCCGGCGGCATCGGCGCAAGCCTTGAGCAATTGGCCGGCAGCCAGAACGCCAATCTCGCCGCGGCTACCGATGCCACCACGCAGCACCTCAACACCCAGCTGCTCTCGACCCTGCGCGCCCTGCCCGACGACGATCAGGGCCACTTCTGGGTGCAAGGCCTGGGCAACGACGGCAGTCTCGACCAGCAAGGCGGCAGCGCCAGCCTTAAATACGCGACCCAAGGCCTGTTGATGGGCGCCGACTGGGCAGTGGATTCTGCCTGGCGGCTCGGGGTAACGGGGGCAAAAAGCACCAGCCAATTCAGTACCCGGGACTTTGCCGGCGACCTCGACAGCTGGCACCTGGGTGGCTACGCCGTGCGCCGCGACGGCCCCATGGCCCTGCGCCTGGGGGCGCTTTACAGCAGCCACGCGGGGCAAAACAAACGCAGTGTCACCCTGCTCGATTACAAGGAACACCTGCGGGGCAGCTACAACGCCCAAAGCCAGAGCGTCTTTTCGGAACTGGGTTATCAACTGGGCAGTAGCGCGCTGAGCGTCGAGCCATTCACCGGCCTCGGCTACCAGCGTTATCAACGCGACGGCTACAAGGAAAGCGGTGGCGTGACCGCGCTGAACGTCGGCTCACAAACTCAGCAAAACCTGAGCAGCACCTTCGGCCTGCGCTTGGCGAGCGTGTACCAATTCGATAGCCAGATGAGCCTCACGCCGCACCTCAGCACAAGCTGGAAACACCTCTACGGCAACGTCGACAGCCGGGTTAGCCAGTCCTTTCGCTACAAACCGGCGCTGATGGATGACTTCACCCTCAACGGCACCTCACTGGACCGCAACAGCCTGGCACTGCAAGCAGGCCTGGACCTCGCCTGGTCGGCGCAACATACCCTCGGCCTGACCTACAGCGCTCAATCCGGCAACCAGAGCAGCAACCAGGGCCTGATGGCACAGTGGAAGATGCGCTTCTAACCCCGGCCAGGCATAAATCCCAGGCGAAAAAAAAGGGGGGCACCTGCCCCCCCGAGGATTAAGCGGTAGTGTCGAAGGCTGGATCAGCCTTCGATTTCAATCAGGATTTCACCCGGGTTGACCCGGTCGCCCTTGGCCACATGAACGGCGGTCACCTTGCCGGCAATGGCTGCCTGCACTTCGGTTTCCATCTTCATGGCTTCGGTGATCAGCACGGCCTGGCCGGCCTTGACCACGTCGCCTTCCTTGACCAGCACGTCGACGATATTGCCCGGCATTGCCGTGCTCACATGGCCCGGTTCGGTGGCGTGCTTGCGCTTGCTGCCGCCACTGCTGACAAACTCGTTGAGCGGCTCGAACACCACTTCTTCGGGCATGCCGTCGATGGACAGGTAGAAGTGGCGCTTGCCTTCGGCTTTGACGCCGACACCGGTGATGTCCACGCGGTAGCTTTCGCCGTGCACGTCGATGACGAACTCGGTCGGTACACCTTCGCCACCGGCACGGGCCACGCCGCCGGCTTCGGGGATCGGCAACAGCACTTCAGGCGCCAGGGTGCCGGCGTCGCGTTCTTCGAGGAACTTGCGCCCGATGTCCGGGAACATGGCGTAGGTCAGCACATCTTCCTCGGACTTGGCCAACGCGCCGATTTCGCCGCGCAGCTTGGTCATTTCCGGCTTGAGCAGGTCGGCCGGGCGCACGTCGATCACTTCTTCGCTGCCGATGGCCTGGCGGCGCAGCTTCTCGTTCACCGTGCCCGGCGCCTTGCCGTAGCCACCTTGCAGGTAGAGCTTCACTTCGTTGGTGATGGTTTTGTAGCGCTCGCCGGCCAGCACGTTGAAGAACGCCTGGGTGCCGACGATCTGCGAGGTCGGGGTCACCAGCGGCGGGAAGCCGAGGTCTTCACGCACACGCGGGATTTCGGCCAGCACTTCGCTCATGCGGTTGAGTGCGCCCTGCTCCTTGAGCTGGTTGGCCAGGTTGGAAATCATCCCGCCGGGCACCTGGTTGACTTGCACGCGGGTGTCGACGGCGGTGAATTCGCTTTCGAACTGGTGGTATTTCTTACGCACGGCGTAGAAGTACAGGCCGATCTCTTGCAGCAACTCCAGGCTCAGGCCGGTATCGAATTCGCTGCCTTTAAGGGCCGCGACCATCGACTCGGTGCCCGGGTGGCTGGTGCCCCAGGCGAAACTGGAGATAGCGGTGTCGATATGGTCGGCACCGTTTTCGATGGCCTTGAGTTGGCACATCGCGGCCAGACCGGCGGTGTCGTGGGAGTGGATAAAGATCGGCAGGCTCTGCTCGGCTTTCAACGCCTTGACCAGTTCACCGGTGGCATACGGGGTCAGCAGGCCGGCCATGTCCTTGATCGCGATCGAGTCGCAGCCCATGGATTCCAGCTGCTTGGCCTGGGCCACGAAGGCCTCGACGGTATGCACCGGGCTGGTGGTGTAGGCGATGGTGCCTTGGGCGTGCTTGCCGGCGGCTTTCACCGCTTCGATGGCCACGCGCAAGTTACGCACATCGTTCATGGCGTCGAAGATGCGGAACACGTCGATGCCATTCACGGCGGCCTTGGCGACGAAGGCTTTGACCACGTCGTCGCTGTAGTGGCGGTAGCCCAGCAGGTTCTGGCCACGCAACAGCATTTGCAGGCGCGTATTAGGCAACGCGGCGCGCAGTTTGCGCAGGCGCTCCCACGGGTCTTCTTTCAAAAAGCGCACGCAGGCGTCGAAGGTCGCGCCGCCCCAGACTTCCAGGGACCAGTAGCCGACTTTGTCGAGCTTGTCGCAGATCGGCAGCATGTCGTCGGTGCGCATGCGGGTGGCCAGCAACGATTGGTGGGCGTCGCGCAGGATGGTGTCGGTTACGAAGATTCTTTTGGAAACAAGAGCTTTAGTCATTGGAATATTCCTCACAGGCCTGCGTGGGCGGCGATGGCGGCGGCGATGGCCAGGGCCAGCTCTTCGGGTTTGCGCTTGATCGAGTAGTTGGTCAGCTCAGGGTGGCTTTCCACAAAGCTTGTATTGAACTGGCCACTGCGGAATTCCGGGTTGCGCAGGATTTCCTGGTAGTAGGCGGCGGTGGTCTTCACGCCTTGCAGGCGCATGTCGTCCAGGGCGCGCAGGCCGCGGTCCATGGCTTCTTCCCAGGTCAACGCCCACACCACCAGTTTCAAGCACATGGAATCGTAGAACGGCGGGATGGTGTAGCCGGTGTAGATCGCCGTGTCGGTGCGCACGCCGGGGCCGCCGGGCGCGTAGTAACGGGTGATCTTGCCGAAGCTGGGCAGGAAGTTGTTCTTCGGGTCTTCGGCGTTGATGCGGAACTGCAACGCGAAACCACGGTGCTGGATATCTTCCTGTTTCACCGACAGCGGCAGGTCGGAGGCGATGCGGATCTGCTCGCGAACGATGTCGATGCCGGTGATTTCTTCGGTGATGGTGTGTTCCACCTGCACCCGGGTGTTCATTTCCATGAAGTACACCTCGCCCTCGGCGAGCAGGAACTCCACGGTGCCGGCATTCTCGTAGCCCACGGCCTTGGCCGCACGTACCGACAGGTCGCCGATGTAGGCGCGCTGCTCAGGCGTCAGCTGCGGGCTTGGAGCGATTTCGATGAGCTTCTGGTTACGGCGCTGGATCGAGCAATCGCGCTCGAACAGATGCACCACGTTGCCAAAGCTGTCACCGAGGATCTGCGCCTCGATGTGCTTGGGATTGACGATGCATTTTTCCAGGAACACTTCCGCCGAACCGAAGGCCTTGGTGGCTTCGGAAATTACACGGGGGAAGGCTTGTTCGAGTTCTTCACGGCTGTTGCAACGGCGGATGCCGCGGCCGCCACCACCGGAGGTGGCCTTGAGCATCACCGGGTAACCAATGCGGTCGCCTTCGGTGAGGGCCTCGGCGATGTCGGCAACGTTACCTTCGGTGCCTGGGGTAACCGGCACACCGGCCTTGATCATGCTGCGGCGCGCTTCGGTCTTGTCGCCCATGCGGCGGATGACTTCAGCGGAGGGGCCAATGAACTTGATCCCACGTTCGGCGCAGATGTCTGCCAGTTCGGCGTTTTCCGACAGGAAGCCGTAGCCGGGGTGCAGTGCATCGCAACCGGTTTCCACGGCCAGGTTCACCAGCTTGCGCGGGTTCAGGTAACCGGCCAGGGGCTCGGCACCGATGCTGTGGGCTTCGTCGGCACGCTTGACGTGCAACGCATGGCGGTCGGCGTCGGAGTAGACCGCGACCGAGCGAATGCCCATCTCGGCGCAGGCACGCACGATTCGTACGGCAATTTCACCACGGTTGGCGATCAGGATCTTTTTTATCACTTGGAAATTCCCTTGAGCCGATTGCTGCGTTCTTCGACCCGCTAGACCCGGGTCGGCGCGTGACCAAATGTTTCATGACAGTCGCGAGACACACACTAAGCCTCAGCAGGGATTAACAAAAATCAATAATTATTGGGTTGTGTATAAGTAAAGACTTATAGTCGACGCACCAGGCCCGGACTGAAGGTTTATAAAATGCGTAAGTCATTGATGCGTATGACATTGCGTCAGTTGCAGATTTTCAATGAAGTCTGTGATTTGCGCTCTTACAGCCGCGCAGCCGAGGAAATGTCCCTCACCCAACCGGCTGTTAGCCTACAGATTCGTCAGCTGGAAGAGCTGATCGGCCAGCCATTGTTCGATTATGTCGGCAAAAAGCTCTACATGACCGAGGCCGCCGAAGCCCTGCAACGGGCCAGCCGGGATATTTTCGGGCGCCTGGAAAACCTCGATATGCAGCTGTCGGACATGCAAGGCTCACTGCAAGGCCAGTTGAAGCTGGCGATTGAGTCCAGCGCCAAGTACTTCGTGCCGCACCTGTTTGCCGCGTTCAAGCGCCAGCACCCGGAGGTGCAGTTGCACCTCACGGTGGTCAACCGCGCCCAGGTGATCCGTAGGCTTTCGGACAACCGCGATGACCTGGTGATCATGTCCATGGTGCCCCAGGACATGGGCCTGGAGTTCCTGCCATTCCTCAACAACCCGATCGTCGCCGTGGCGCCCCCCGATCATCCGTTGAGCCTGCAAGGGCCGCTGCGCCTGCAGGACCTGGAACCCTACACGCTGCTGTTGCGCGAACCGGGCTCCGGCACGCGGCTGGCCTGCGAGGAGTATTTCAAGGAGAAACGCGTGCACTTCACCCAGACGGTGGAAGTGGCCTCGGCTGAGGCGCAGCGTGAATGTGTCTGTGCCGGCCTGGGCGTGGCCCTGCTGACGCGCCATGCCGTCAACATGGAACTGGCCACCGGCGGGCTCAAGGAGCTGCCGGTGGAAGAACTGCCGCTGTACCGCAGCTGGTGCCTGGTGCAGGCCAAAGCCAAGCGCCTGTCACCGGTGGCCCATGCGTTCCTGGGCTTTATTCGCAGCGAACGGCTACAGATCAGCGCGCTGGCTGAGCGTTTCGCTGGGCAGCCACGGGTGCCTGCCAGTGGAGTTCCGGGTAGTCACTGATGCTTTGCAGCAGTTGGCGCTCGTCGCAGCGATCTTCGATTGCACGACGGAACGCCATGCGGCGTTGGTCTTCCTGCTGACGACGGGTCTTGACGGAGCTGTTGCTGTCTTCGTAGGGACGGGCCATTTCAAGTCTCCCAAAGCGAGTACGAGGGAGTTCAGGATGGCCCTGGGGGATGACACGGCGATGACAGCCTGGTGAAGATTCTGGGCACACAGGAGATGCAAATGTGGGAGGGGGCTTGCCCCCGATAGCGGTGTATCAGCCAAAACATTCAGTGACTGACACACTGCAATCGGGGGCAAGCCCCCTCCCACATTTGGAATGGGTTTGGACTGTAGTCAGTCGTCGAGGGCTTTGACGGATTTGGGCGAGAGACGCAGGCTGCGCAAGCTGCGCTTCACACTCTTGAGGTGGTTGACCAGGCTCGGCCCGCGCGCCATGGCCACACCCATCGCCAACACGTCGATCACCACCAGGTGGGCGATACGCGAGGTCAGCGGCGTGTAGATTTCGGTGTCTTCGTGCACATCGATCGCCAGGTTGACCGTGGACAATTCCGCCAACGGCGTCTGGCTCGGGCACAGGGTGATCAACGACGCGCCGCTTTCACGCACCAGGTTGGCGGTGATCAGCAGGTCCTTGGAGCGGCCCGACTGGGAAATACAGATCGCCACATCGGTAGGCTTCAAGGTCACCGCCGACATCGCCTGCATATGCGGGTCGCTGTAGGCCGCCGCCGTCAGCAGCAAGCGGAAAAATTTGTGTTGGGCATCCGCCGCCACCGCACCGGAAGCACCAAAGCCGTAGAACTCCACACGCTGGGCCTGGGACATGGCGGTCACGGCTTTTTGCAGTTCTACCGGGTCGAGCTTCTCGCGCACTTCCATCAAGGTGTGCAGGGTGGTGTCGAAGATTTTCAGGCTGTAGTCGGCGACGGAATCGTCTTCGTGGATCGCAAACTGCCCGAAGCTGGCACCGGCAGCCAGGCTCTGGGCCAGCTTGAGTTTCAAGTCCTGGAACCCGGAGCAACCGATGGCGCGGCAGAAGCGCACGATGGTCGGCTCGCTGATGCCCACGCTGTGAGCCAGGTCGGCCATGGAACTGTGCATCACGGCCGCAGGGTCAAGCAGCACGTGATCGGCAACCTTGAGTTCCGATTTGCGTAACAGGTGGCGCGACTGGGCGATATGTTGCAACAGGTTCAAAGGACAGGACTCTTGTTATTGGCAGGTGCCAGGGATGTAGCAAGCTTGTAGTTATACTACAAGAATTGTCGTTTTACCCGTCCGATGCATCACTAAATCGCCCTGCTCGCCTTTGAATCTAAGGGCAGCCAAGTTGTAGCAACAAGGGCTGGCGGCGCAGCACTAGGGAAAATCTGCATTTTTCCGTAACAAATCTGCCAACCCTTCGGCCTCCATCGGCCGACTGATCAGGTAACCCTGCACCTCGTCGCAACGCTCCCCGCGCAGGAAATCCAGCTGCTGCTGATCTTCTACGCCCTCGGCCACCACCTTAAGGGCCAAACCATGGGCCATGGCGATAATGGCCCGGGTGATGGCCGCGTCTTCGCGCCCCTGGCCGAGGCCACGGATAAAGGTCTGGTCGATTTTTACGTAGTCCACCGGGATGCGCTTGAGGTAACTGAGGGACGAATAGCCGGTGCCAAAGTCGTCGATGGCCAGCTTCACGCCCAGGTCGCGCAGTTGCTGGAAGGTCGCGATAATGTGCTCAACGCTGTCGAGCAGTTGGCTCTCGGTCAGTTCCAGCTCCAGGTATTGCGGGTCCAGGCCGGTTTCTTCCAATACCTGGCGCACCAGGCTGACCAGCTTGCCCTGGCGCAACTGATGCACCGACAGGTTCACCGACACCCGAATCGGCGCCAGCCCTTCGCGCTGCCACTCGCAGGCTTGCCAGCAGGCCTGGCGCAGCACGAATTCACCCAGCGGCACGATCAGCCCGGTCTCTTCGGCCAGGCCGATAAAGTCCCCCGGCGGCACCCTGCCCCACTGCGGGTGGTCCCAACGGACCAGCGCTTCGGCGGCATTCAGCTTGCCGCTGGCCAGGCACAATTTCGGTTGGTAGAACACCGTGAGCTGGCGCTCTTCGATGGCCTTGCGCAGGTGGTTTTCCAGCTGCAATCGCTCAAGTGTGCTGGCTTGCAGGCTGTCGGTGTAGAACTGGAAGTTGTTGCCGCCCAGGTGTTTGGCATGCTGCATGGCCATGTTCGATTGGCTGACCAGCGCGGAAATTTCCCGCGCATTATCCGGTAACAGGCTGACGCCCATGGAAGCACTGACCACCAGCTCATGCCCTTCCACTGTGACCGGCACACGCAGTTTCGCCAGCAGCCGTGTGGCCACCCGCGCCAGGCTGGACAAGTTGCCGTAGGCGTCAAACAGCACGGCGAACTCATCCCCGGACAGGCGCGCAATGGTGTCCGCTTCCGGCAAGGCATTGATCAAGCGCCGGGCCATTTTCTGCAACAGTTGGTCGGCCACTTCATGGCCGAGGCTGTCATTGAGCAATTTGAAGCGGTCGAGGTTGATGTGCAGCAACGCCAGGCTGCGCCCACCCTGACGCACGCGCTGGTGGGCTTCGCGCAGGCGTTCGCGAAACAGCGAGCGGTTGGCCAGCCCGGTCAATTCGTCATAGTGGGTGAGGTAGCGCATGCGCTCTTCGGATTCGCGCCGCGCCGACAGATCGGCGAAGAAGCCCACGATATGGCTGACTTTTCCGCGAACATCGCGCACTACATTCAATTGCAGCCACTGCGGGTACAGCTCGCCGTTCTTGCGCGTTTCAACCAGTTCGCCCTGCCAGGTGCCATGGCTGAGCAACGCCTGGCGGATCACTGGGAAGTGGCGCCGCGCGTCGCGGCTGCTGGGCAACTCCACGACATTGCGGCCGATCATGTCGTCGATGTCAAAGCCGGTGACACGGCTGAACGCCTGGTTGACGGCAACCAGCACATACTCCGGGTCAAGAATCACAATGCCTTCGCTGGCCGCTTCGAACACCGTCGAGGCCAGGCGCTGCTGTTCCTCCAGGGCCTTGCCGGCGCTGATATCGCGCCGCGTACCGAGCATGCGCGTGACGCGCCCACTGGGCGTACGTTCGACGGCGCGACCGCGGTCTTCGATCCACACCCAGTGGCCATCGCCATGGCGCACACGGTACTCCACCAGGTAATCCTCGCTGCGACCCTTGAGGTGTTCCACCAAGGCGCGCTTGAGCAATGGCAAGTCCTCGGGGTGCAAGCGCGGCTTGAGGTGGCTGAGCATCGCCGTGACGTACTCAGGCTCCAGGCCGAACAGCTCCTTGAGCTGGGTGTGGTGGACTTCGTCGGTTTGCAGGTTCCAGTCCCACAGCCCCAGTTCACTGGCTTGCAGGGCCATGGCCAGGCGCGCTTCACTTTTATTCAGGGCCAGGCTGGCGGCGTCCAGCTCCTGGCTACGCTGCGCCACGCGGTCCTGCAGGCCGACTTGTGCTTCGCGCAGTTCCTGCTCGACCTGCCGGCGCTGCTCGACCTCACGTACCAAGTCCTGGTTCAGTTGCTCGCTGCGTTGCTGCGCCTGTTGCAGGTGCTCGATCAATGCCTGGTTCTGGAAGCGTCGCAGCAGCCCGCGCTGGATCAAGCGGTTGACCTGCCACGCCACCACGCTCAGGGATGCCAGCAGGATCAAGCCCAGCACGCCCCAACCCTGCTGCTGCGGCGTACCGTTCCAGAACAGGTAGGCGATGGCCGGCACCAGGCACGGCAAGGCAAAGGACAGGAACGCCGGCAGGCTCACGGCATAGGCCACGCTGGCCGACAGCGTCGCGGCGCCGATTAGGCCGAACACCCAGGCCTGTTGCATAAAGCTGTCGACCGGCACCAGGGCGATGGCGGCGGTGGCCAGGGTCAAGCCGCTGACCGCCGACCCCAGCATGAACATACGCCCCCAAATGGGCTGGGCCTGGCGGCTGGGCATCGCCGAATCAAAGGCTGCCACCTGGATCACGCGCATGGCGACCAGGGCCAGCAGCCAGACCAGCCAGATGCTGTCCAACAGGTATTGCTTGGGGTTCCACAACAGCCAAGCGCAGACCAGGCCGTTTACCAACATCAATAAGGTCGGCAGCAACGAACCTTGATACAGCAAGCGCGTGCGCTCGACCGCCATCTCGGTTGCGTAGTGTTTGCGGATAACCTGCGCGGGCGCCAACGAGGGGCCGAGCAGGTCGGTGCTGAGGGTCATAGGCAGTGTTCTTATAATGGTGAGCCCGAAACGTCGACGGAGCATACACAAGCAAGCGCTTGGGCCAAACTGCTCCACGTCATAAAAACCCCACGTTCACCCACCGCAAACCTAGGGCCCAGACGGCTTGAGTGAGGCGCGGCGCGGCTTGCGGCCGTTGACCGACCAGTCATCAGCCTGAATATTTTCCGCCGACCACCCGGCATTGGGATTTGCCCCACTTCCCCGGGGGCCATAGAATGCGCCGATGCGCGATGATCTCTCCCTTTTGCTGAACTCCCTCAACGATGCCCAACGCCAGGCTGTAGCAGCCCCCGTTGGCCGTCAGTTGGTCCTGGCCGGTGCTGGCTCCGGTAAAACCCGAGTGCTGGTGCACCGTATCGCCTGGTTGATCCAGGTCGAGAACGCGTCCCCGCATTCCATCCTGTCGGTGACCTTCACCAACAAGGCCGCTGCCGAGATGCGCCATCGCATCGAGCAGTTGATGGGCATCAGCCCGGCCGGCATGTGGGTGGGCACCTTCCACGGCCTGGCGCACCGCCTGTTGCGGGCGCACTGGCAGGAAGCCGGCCTAAGCCAGACCTTCCAGATTCTGGACAGCGACGACCAGCAACGCCTGGTCAAGCGGGTGATCCGCGAGCTGGGCCTCGACGAACAGCGCTGGCCCGCGCGCCAGGCCCAGTGGTTTATCAACGGCCAGAAAGACGAAGGTCTGCGCCCGCAGCATATCCAGGCCAGCGGCGACTTGTTCCTGGCCACCATGCGCAGCATCTATGAAGCCTACGAGGCAGCCTGCGTGCGCGCCGGCGTCATCGACTTCTCCGAGCTGCTGCTGCGCGCCCTCGACCTGTGGCGCGACAACCCGGGCTTGCTGGCGCATTACCAGAAGCGCTTCCGCCACATCCTGGTGGACGAGTTCCAGGACACCAACGCCGTGCAGTACGCCTGGTTGCGCCTGCTGGCCAAGGGCGGCGACAGCCTGATGGTAGTGGGCGACGACGACCAGTCGATCTACGGCTGGCGTGGCGCGAAAATCGAGAACATCTACCAGTATTCCGACGACTTCCCGGACGCGATCACCATCCGCCTGGAGCAAAACTACCGCTCCACCGCCGGGATCCTCAAGGCGGCCAACGCCTTGATCGCCAACAACACCGGGCGCATGGGCAAAGAGCTATGGACCGACGGCGGCGAAGGGGAGGCAATCAACCTGTACGCCGCCTTCAACGAGCACGATGAAGCGCGCTATGTGGTGGAAACCATCGAAAGCGCGCTGAAAACCGGCCTGGCGCGCAGCGACATCGCGATTCTGTACCGTTCCAACGCCCAATCGCGGGTGCTGGAAGAAGCCTTGCTGCGTGAGCGCATCCCGTATCGCATCTATGGCGGGCAGCGCTTCTTCGAACGTGCCGAAATCAAGAACGCCATGGCCTACCTGCGCTTACTCGAAGGCCGTGGCAACGATGCCGCGCTGGAGCGGGTGATCAATATCCCGGCGCGTGGCATCGGTGAGAAGACCGTTGAAGCCATTCGCGACCACGCACGCCACGCCGATGTGTCGATGTGGGAAGCCATGCGCTTGCTCATCGCCAATAAAGGCCTGACCGGCCGTGCGGCCGGAGCGTTGGGTGTGTTTGTCGAGCTGATCGAAAACCTGGCGGCCAAGTGCGCGGAAATGCCCCTGCATTTGATGACCCAGACCGTGATCGAACAGTCCGGGCTGATCGCCTATCACGAAGCGGAAAAAGGCGAAAAAGGCCAGGCCCGGGTAGAAAACCTTGAGGAACTGGTCAGCGCCGCGCGGGCATTTGAAAACACTGAGGAAGATGAAGAGCTGACTCCGCTCGCCGCGTTCCTCGGCCACGCTTCGCTGGAAGCCGGCGACACCCAGGCCGACGAGCATGAAGACAGCATCCAGCTGATGACCTTGCACAGCGCCAAGGGCCTGGAGTTCCCGTATGTGTTCCTGGTGGGCATGGAAGAAGGCCTGTTCCCCCACAAGATGAGCCTGGAAGAGCCCGGCCGCCTTGAGGAAGAGCGCCGCCTGGCCTACGTGGGCATCACCCGGGCGATGCAGAACCTGGTGATGACCTACGCCGAGACCCGACGCCTGTACGGCAGCGAAACCTACAACAAGGTGTCGCGCTTCGTACGTGAAGTGCCGAAGGGGCTGATTCAGGAAGTGCGCCTGTCCAACAGCGTCAGCCGCCCGTTCGGCGGCGGCCAGCAGCAGAACTCCAGCAGCATGTTCGCTGGCTCAGAGATTCCGGAAACCCCATTCAGCCTTGGCCAGCAGGTCAAGCATGCGATCTTCGGCGAAGGCGTGATCCTCAACTTCGAAGGCGCCGGCGCCCAGGCCCGCGTGCAGGTGAACTTCGCCGAAGGCAGCAAGTGGCTGATGATGGGTTACGCGAAGCTCGAAGCAATCTGATACATCTTCCTGCATGAAGGATTGTGGCCCGCCCTTGTTTTTACAGGTGGCGGGCCAATATCTGTAATTAGTCTTACAGACCCTTCGGATTTGGTCTTACGCAAAAGCCCGAAACACTATGCCGCTAGCCACTGTCACGACACCTGTGCAACATGGCGCGCGTGCAATCCACAAATGGGAATTCCCTTTATGAAACGTTTTCTTAGCATCGCCATGGCGTTGTGCATCGGCCTGACGATGAGCCTCGACGCCAACGCCAAACGCTTCGGTGGCGGCAAAAGCATGGGCTCGGCACCGACTCACCAGACCAGCCAAATGGCTCCATCCGCCGGCGGCATGGGCGGGGCGGCTGCCACTGCAGGCGCAGCCGGTGCTGCTGGCGCTGCTGCCAAGGCCGGCGGTGCTTCGCGCTGGTTGGGCCCTCTGGCCGGTATCGCGGCCGGTGGCCTGCTCGCCTCCATGTTCATGGGCGGCGGCTTCCAGGGCATGCAGATCTTCGACATCCTGATCCTGGCGGTCATCGCCTTTGTGATCTTCCGCTTTATCGCCGCCCGTCGCCGCAAGCAACAGGAGCACCTGGCTCCAGCCGGCGCGCCGATGCAGCGTGAAGTGTTCGAGCAAAAACCAGCCATGGGTTCGATCTTCGGTGGTTCGTCAGCGCCTGCCGCTGCACGCCCGGTGATCAACGCCCCGGCCTGGTTCAACGAAGAGCGTTTCGTCGAAGCGGCCCGCAGCCACTTCCAGTCCCTGCAGCAGCACTGGGACGCCAACGAAATGGACAAGATCTCCGAGTTCGTGACCCCGCAACTGCTGGAGTTCCTCAAGCGCGAACGTGCCGAGATCGGCGATGCATTCCAGTCGACCTACATCGACGACCTGCGCGTTCAACTGGAAGGTGTGGATGATCGCGCCGACAAGACCATCGCCACCCTGACTTTCAGCGGTGTGTCGAAGACCTCGCGCTTCGATCAGGGCGAAGTGTTCAGCGAAAGCTGGAACATGGAACGTGCCCAAGGCGACAACCAGCCATGGCTGGTCGCCGGTATCCGCCAGAACGGCTGATACCCGCGCGCTTGAGCAAGCCGTTACAAAAAACCCCGGACCTGTCCGGGGTTTTCTATTTCACGGTTGCACTTATAGCGAGCTACTGTATAAAACGCCCCTATTAACCGCGCCATCTAGCAAGAGGATCCCGGCCGTGGAAGAAATCATCGAACAATTGCGTGAAGCCAACGAACCGGTCCCGGTTCCTCTGGAACTGCCTGACGAAGACCAACTGGTGGAAATCGAAGAACAATTGTTCATCGACATCCCGTTTGTCTTCCGTGAATTCCTGCTGACCGTCAGCGACGTGGTCTACGGCAGCCTGGAGCCCGTGACCGTCACCGACCCGCAATCCCACACCTACCTACCGGACGTGGCCGCCAACGCCTGGGATGCCGGCGTAGACCGCAGCATGATCCCGATCTGCCAGGACGGTGACGACTACTACTGCGTCGAAGAAGACGGCACCGTGGTGCTGTGGTCCGGCGAAGAAGAGCTGGTCACCGAAGAAACCTGGGAATCGGTGTGGCACTGGGCGCGGGACGTCTGGCTGGAAAGCTGATACCTGTGCAGAAGGGCTTTGGGTGTTAACCGAGCTTATTGTGGCGGCAAGACTTTGTGGCGAGCGAGCTTGCTCGCGTTGGGCTGCGAAGCAGCCCCAGTCCGGCGAATGAGTTCCTTCAGCTAGGGCGAGGTGAGCTTTTTGGGACTGCTGCGCAGTCCAACGCGAGCAAGCTCGCTCGCCACAACAAGCTCACTTGCCACAATAAACTCACTTGCCACAAAAGCTCGCGCGCCGACGCTTAATGTTCCGGCGAATCCTTGTGGTTATCCAGGGTCTCCAGCAACGCGACCTGCATCCGCGTATGCACGCGGATGAACCAGCGCCAGAGCACGGCCGCCACTGCCGCCGCGACCACGGCGATCAGTACCAGCAACTTGTTGGTCGGCAGAATACTCGCCGACAAGGCTGCCAATAGCAGGAAAATCACCAGCAGCGACAGCAGCGGGATCAGCTCGGCGATTACCCGCCGCACACGCTGGGTATGGCGCCCGGCCATTTCCGGTTTGACGCTCATCTCTGCCAGCAGCATCGACAGCGCCTTGAGCTTGCGATACGCCGCAATCAGAAACGGCAGCGACAACAGCAACGCCCCGCCCCAGATCAACGCCTTCTGCCAGCTTGGATCACTGATCCAGCCCTCCAGATACCCGCCAATACGCACCGCGAAGTAGCTGCCGGCGAAGAAGATCGCCACCACCAGCGCCAGGTTCACCCCCACTTGCAGGATGATCTTGCGGATCATCGAAGCCAGCATCGCGCCCTCGCCTTGCGGCTGGATGCTGCGCAGCCATTCGCCATACATGCCGAACACCCGGCTCATGCGCTTGGGCATCACGGCGGCAATCTTCAACGACAGGGGGTCAGCGCCGCGAATCAGGTAGGGCGTCAGCAGCGTAGTGATCGCCGAAACGGCCACCGCGACCGGATACAGAAAGTCGCTGGTGACCTGCAAGGTCATGCCCAGCGCGGCGATAATGAAGGAAAATTCGCCAATCTGTGACAGCCCCATGCCCACGCGCAGTGACGTGCGCCCATCATTACCGGCGATAAAGGCGCCCAGGCCGCAGGACAACATCTTGCCCAACACCACCGCTACGGTGATCACCGCGATCGGCCAGGCGTATTGCAGCAGGATCTGCGGGTCGATCATCAAGCCGATGGCAACGAAGAAGATTGCGCTGAACATGTCGCGAACCGGCTCGATCAGGCGCTCAATCTTGATGAGCTGGCGGGACTCGGCCATGATCGCGCCAATCAAAAACGCGCCCAGCACCATGCTGTATTCAAGCTTGACCACCAGCAGGCAGAAGCCGAAGCACAAGCCGAGCACGGTGATCAGCAGCATCTCGTTGCTTTCGAACTTGGCCACATAAGCCAGTAGGCGCGGCACCAACAAAATACCGATGACCAACGCAACGATCATGAACAGCGAGAGCTTGCCGACCGTGGAAAACACCTCGCCGGAGCTGACCGTGCCGCTGACGGCGATGCTCGACAGCAAGGCGATGATGCCAATGCCGAGGATGTCTTCGACGATCAGCACGCCAAATATCAGTTGGGCGAACCGCTGGTTCTTCATCTTCAGGTCATTGAGCGCCTTGACGATGATGGTGGTCGAGGAAATCGCCAGGATCGCGCCAAGGAACAGCGAATCCATGGTGTTCCAATCAAACCAGCGGCCAATTTCGTAGCCGATCCAGATCATCAGGATGATTTCCAGGAAGGCCGCGATAAACGCCGTGGCGCCGACCTTGAACAGCTTGCGCAGGCTGAACTCCAGGCCCAGGCAGAACATCAGGAAGATCACCCCCAGCTCGGCGAGGGTCTTGATGGTGTCTTCGTCGTGGATCAGGCCGAAAGGCGGGGTGTGCGGGCCGATGATAAAGCCGGCGACGATATACCCCAGCACCACCGGCTGCTTGAGGCGGTGAAACAGGATGGTGACCACCCCTGCCACCAGCATGATCACGGCCAGGTCCTGGATAAAGCTGATGGCGTGCATGGCGAGGGGCTCCTTGAGGGTACTGGCGCTTTTCCCACTTCCGCACGCGCCTTTGAACAGTCGCAAAGAGCGGAAGGAAAAGTCTGCCTTGATCGTAAGAAATACCCTGAGATGGGCTTTCGAAGGTTAACACCGCGACTTCCGACAGAAAGCCGGTGCAATATATGGAAACAGAACCGTGTGTGCGTGACGGCAAGCCGCCCACCGGCGTCCCGTTAGGGATGGCGCTGCAAAAGATTCCAGCACCCGCAGAGGTGCCTCCCCAACCAATGCCTACAAACCCGTGAGTGTGCTATGGAACCCGGAAACGCCCAGCTGTCGATGACGGTATTGATGACCCCTGACATGGCCAACTTCTCAGGCAATGTCCACGGCGGCACCCTGCTCAAGTACCTCGACGAAGTGGCCTACGCCTGCGCGAGCCGTTATGCCGGCCGCTATGTGGTGACATTGTCGGTAGACCAGGTGATTTTTCGCGAGCCAATCCATGTCGGTGAGCTGGTGACCTTCCTGGCGTCGGTCAACTACACCGGCAACACGTCGATGGAAGTGGGCATCAAGGTGGTGACCGAGAACATCCGCGAGCGCTCGGTGCGCCATACCAACAGCTGCTTCTTCACCATGGTGGCCGTGGACGACCAGCGCAAACCCGCCGCCGTCCCGCCGTTGCAACCGCAGAACAGCGAAGACAAACGCCGGTTCGTGCAGGCCCAGCAGCGCCGGCAAATTCGCCAGGAGCTGGAAAAGCGCTATCAGGAAATCAAAGGCTGAGGCCCTGTAGCCTGGACTTGTAAACTGGATCAAATGTGGGAGCGGGCTTGCTCGCGAATGCGGAGTGTCAGTCAATTATTCAGTGACTGACACTCCGCATTCGCGAGCAAGCCCGCTCCCACATTAGGTTTTCGCGTACCTACAAGCCGATCGGTGTGGCCTCGAAGCGCACACGCGGATGGGCAATCCGATCCTGCGCCCGCACCAGCTCCAGCTCGTAGCTGGCGCAGGCCTGGGTTTCCAGCAGCACTTCATGCACGGCTGCGGCGGTGAACTCGAAGGCCGCCAACAGGCTGTCGCCCAGCAGCACCCGCGCCAGGAACAGCCCCGAGGTCAGGTCGCCCACGCCCACCGGCTGACGCGGGAACGCCAGCAATGGGCGGCGCAGGTGCCAACTGCCTTCGGCGGTCACCAACAGCATTTCGAAGCCCTCCGGCAGCTTGCCCGGGTAATCCAGGTGCTTGACCAGCACGGCCTTGGGCCCGCGTGCCAGCAACGCCTTGGCCATCGCCAGGCAATCGAACAACGACTGCGGCTTGCGCCCGGCAAAACTGTCCAGCTCCAGCTGGTTGGGGCACAGGAAGTCGGCCATGGCCGCGGCTTCGTCCAGCAGGAAATCACTTACTTCCTGGGGCACGATGCAGCCCTTTTCCGGGTGGCCCATCACCGGGTCGCACAGGTACAGGGCCTTGGGGTTGATGGCCTTGATGCGCGCCACGCCGGTGAGAATCGCGCGGCCCTGATCGGCACTGCCCAGGTAGCCGGACAGAACAGCGTCGCAGTTGCCCAGCTCGCCGATGGCGGCAATACCTTCAACCAGCGCCGGAATTTGCTGCGGCGCCAACACTTCGCCCGCCCACTGGCCATACTGGGTGTGGTTGGAGAACTGCACCGTGTTCAACGGCCAGACGTTCACCCCGACCCGCTGCATGGGGAACACGGCGGCGCTGTTTCCGGCGTGGCCAAAGACCACATGAGACTGGATCGCAAGCAGATGAGGTGTGCGTTTCATGCAGGGGATTTCCGTAAAGCCATTGAAATTCTGGCCGCGCAGTATGCGACTAAACGCAGCCTGTACGACAGACCGGCGACACAGTTAAGCTGCTCTCACTTTGTTGGAGTTTTTCGCATGCTGACCCTCGGAAACATCTTCGTGTTGATGCTGCTGGCGACCGCTGCCGCCTGGGTGTGGCACAACCACGGCCTGCGTGAACGCGCGCTGGCGCGGGTCAAACAGCATTGCGCCAAGCTGGATATCGAACTGCTCGACGGCGCAGTGGCGCTCAAGCGCATCGGCTTTGTGAAAGATGCCAACGGCCGGCGGCGCCTGGCGCGGGTGTACAACTTCGAATTCACCGTGACCGGCGAAACCCGCCATGCAGGTGTCATCACCCAGTTCGGCGCCCACAGCGCGCAGATCGAACTGGCGCCCTACCCGTTCGAAGTCAAGGAACCCCTGCCCAGCGCCGAAGTGATCGAGCTGAGCCAATGGCGCCAGGACCACGCGACCAAAAACCGTCAGTAACGGCAGGCGGCCAGTGCGGCCTGCAACGCTGCCATGTCCTGTGGCGCACTGAAGATCAATTCAATACGCGAATCGCGCCGCCACTCGCTGGGTTGCCAGGCCAGCGAGCTGTTATCCACAGCGTTGGCCGAGACCCAGCCCTGGCGGCTGTGGATAACCAGCTTGGCGCGCCGCCAGCCCAGGCTTGCCACCCATTCATACAGGCGCTGGGTGTCGAATTGCTGGCTCGGGTGCCAGCGCCAGCCGATGCTCCAGCCGCCCTCCTGGGCCTGGCTCAAGCAGATTGGCAGCGTAGGGTCACTCCAAATGGCTGGCATTTGCGCGAGGCCCTTGGGCACCTCGACGTTATCCACAGCCGCGCTAGCCTGTGCGGTCAGGCCGGGTAACAGGTCGATCGGCAATTGCGCCTGGCGCGTCCAATACAGCGGGCAATCGGGTAATTGTCGTTCGACGGCCTGTCGTTGTACGGCATCCAGCCCTTCATCCTTGTTCAACACCAACAGCCCGGCGCTGGCCAGTGCATCCTGCTGGGCTGGCGGCAGCGGTTTGCCCGCCGCCAGGGCTTGGGCATCCAGCACCAGCACGCACGGTTGAACCGCCAGCACCGTCTGCCAGGGCGCTTCGCGCAACTGCTTGAGCAACTGCGCCGGGTGGCCCAGGCCCGAGGGTTCGATAAACAACCGATCCGGCTTGGCCTTACGCAACAGACGGCCCAGGCCTACCTGGAACGGTGCACCATTCACACAGCACAGGCAGCCGCCGGCGACTTCGCCCAGGGCAATGCCGTCGTCGTCCTGGGTGAGCAAGGCGGCATCCAGGCCGATCTGCCCGAACTCGTTGATCAATACGGCCCAGCGCTCGTTGGCCGGGCGTTGGGCCAGCAGGTGCTTGATCAGGCTGGTCTTGCCGGCGCCCAAGGGCCCGGCAATCACGTGGGTGGGAATGTTCTGCAGCATAGGGGGCACAATTCGGACCGTGTAGAACGCTTGATCCTACCCGGTTATGCCAACCAATCCAGCGTCAGGATCAAGCGACGCTCATCCGCCTTGAGGGCCGGCGAGCGGTGGATCAGGCCGTAACCTTCATTGCCATGCCATTTTGTGCCCTTGAGCAAGGCCACTTCGCCGCACTGGATCTGCTCGACCCGCTCGGTCGGCTCAGCCGCCGGCTGGCTCAGTTTGCGGCGGTCCATCACGCCTTCGCGCAGCCACTGGCTGCCGATGCCGGCGTAAGTGGTGATCAGCCGCACCGGCACATGGTCCACGTGAAAACGCGGGCACATGGCCTTGTCCAACAGGCGCAAACGCACGCCGATACGCTTGGCACCGAGCAGACAGGCGAACGCGCTGACCAGCCACGACACGTCGGCGATAAAGCCTTCGTAGCCTTCAAGATCACGACAACTGGCCGCCAGACCGTGCAAATTCGGCTCGGCGTCCTCGCTGTTGAGTTCGATCACCATCGAGTCCGCCAACGGCTCGTTGAGTGCCACCAGCAACGCGCCGAACTCGGCAATGTGCAACGGCAACTGGCGCTGCCACAGCGCCAGGTTGACGCCGTCTTCGAGGATCTCCGACAGGGCCAGCGGGGTTTCACCGCGGGTTTGGCGGATCACCGGGCGTAACGCAATCACTTGGGCCAACATCAGGCGGCTGCCTCCTCATACCAAGGGCCAAAGGGGTCGGCCAGTTGGCGCCAACCTTCGACGCCCAGGGCCATTTCTGCATCGGTGAGCAAGCAGGCGTCCAACTCGGCGCGCATCTGTGCGAAGTCGATGTTCTGCCCGATAAACACCAGTTCCTGGCGGCAATCGCCGGTGCTCAGTTGCCAGTTGCCCATGATCGCCGCCACGCTTTCTTCGTCCTGGGGCCATTGGCTTTTCGGCACAAACCGCCACCAGCGTCCGGCAAACCCGTGGCGCATCAAGCCACCGGCCTGGGACCAACTGCCGGCGTCCTGGTGCTTGCTGGCCAGCCAGAAGAACCCCTTGGAGCGCAGCAGTTTGCCGTTGACCCACGGGCGGTCGATAAAGTCGAAAAAGCGTTGCGGGTGAAACGGGCGCCGCGCGCGGTAAGCCGTGGAGGCAATGCCATATTCTTCGGTTTCCGGCACATGCTCGCCGCGTAGTTCCTGCAACCAGCCTGGGGCCTGGGCGGCGCGCTCGAAGTCGAAACGGCCGGTGTTGAGGATCTTGTGCAGCGGCACTTCGCCCATGACCATCGGGATGATTTCCGCCTGGGCGTTGAGGCGCTCGAGGATCGCCATCAGCTCCTCGCGCTCGCGACTGCTGATCAGGTCGATCTTGCTGATCAGGATCACGTCGGCGAATTCGATCTGCTCGATCAGCAGGTCGGTGATCGAGCGTTCGTCCTCCTCACCCAAGGTTTCGCCCCGCGAAGCCAGGCTTTCAGCGGCCTGATAGTCGAGCAGGAAATTCATCCCATCGACCACGGTGACCATGGTGTCCAGGCGCGCGATATCGGCGAGGCTTTGCTCGTTTTCATCGCGAAAAGTGAAAGTTTCGGCCACGGGCAAGGGTTCGGAAATGCCGGTGGATTCGATCAACAGGTAATCGAAGCGACCCTCCTTGGCGAGTTTTCCGACTTCTAACAGCAAGTCTTCCCGCAAGGTGCAGCAGATGCAGCCGTTGCTCATCTCCACCAGTTTTTCTTCCGAACGGTTGAGGGTGACATCGCGCTGCACCTCGCTGCCGTCGATGTTGATTTCACTCATGTCGTTGACGATCACCGCCACCCGCAGGTTGTCGCGGTTGCGCAGGACGTAGTTGAGCAGCGTGCTTTTACCGGCGCCGAGAAAGCCGGACAACACGGTAACGGGGAGACGATTGGGCATCAGGTATTCCTCATCTGGGTTGGCCGGTCAAATCGCCCGTTTATGGCGTTCGCGCAGCTCTTCACGTTCTTTGGCTTCGATACACAGGGTGGCGGTAGGGCGCAGCAGCAGGCGTTGCAAGCCAATCGGTTCGCCGGTTTCGCGGCACCAGCCGTACTCGCCGCGGGCCAGCAGCTCGAGGGCGTCATCGATCTTGTCGAGCAGCTTCTTTTCCCGCTCCAACAGGCGCAGTTGCCATTGGCGCTGTTCTTCCGCGCTGCCGATATCGGCGAGGTCACTGTTGGTTTCCTGCTCGCGCAGCTGCTGGAACTCGGCCTCGATGCGCACTTGCAGCTCGTTGCGCTGGGCCAGCAACAGCGCACGGAAGAAGGCCTGCTGGGCTTCATTCATGTAGTCGGCAGGCGGCTGGGCCAACAGGTCTTGTTCAGTCATGGGGGGCGGTTCACGGGTCAGGCTGTGCTTTAATGTTATAGTATAACAATGCAAATAAGCCAATCCCTCTTGCTCGCCACGACGAAGGGCGCAATGCTTGGCCCTCCCCCAACCCCCGAGAACCCCTATGAAATACCTGGTGTGCGCCCTGTTATTGGCAGCGGCAGGCCCCGCCTGTGCCCAGGCACCGAGCCCGTTGGCCCACTGCACGCGCAGCGCCAACCTGCTGGCCTGCGTGGACCCGCTGGGCAATGCCTACAGCGTGGCGACGGTGGGCAGCACCACGTATTTGAGGGGGTTTGAGGTGATCGGCAAACGCTATTGGGCACAGACCAACAGCCGCTATGGGCAGCTGACGTTCTTTACCGGGTTGGCGTCGGATGGTGAGGCGTGGGTCGGCTACACCCGGCGTGTGGGCTGGACCACCCTGAACCGGTTCTCCAGTTCGGGTGGCGCCAGCGCCAAGTTCACCTGCAGCCGAATCACCGGCTGTTAGGCCTGGGCGTCTTTCTGTTCCTGCACCCAGGCCATGTAGCTGTTCATCGGCGGGTTCTTCTGGAAGTACTTTTTCAGCCCTTCGAACAGGCCATCCGCAACCGCCTGTTGATGCCGTGCGGTGACCAGCCGCGCACTGTCCCGCGCATTCGAGATAAACCCGGTTTCCACCAGGATCGACGGCACATCCGGTGACTTGAGCACCGCGAAACCGGCCTGTTCCACGCGCTTCTGGTGCAACGAGGTGATGCCTTCCAGGCTGCCCAGGATCGAGCTGCCCAGTTGCAGGCTGGAGGCGATGGTGGCATTCATCGACATATCCAGAATCACCCCGGCCAGCATCGGGTCCTTGTCCTTGAGGTTGAGCAGACTGGTAGCACCCAGCAGGTCGGCACCGTTTTCCCGTTGCGCCATAAACCGCGCGGTGGCGGAGGTGGCGCCGCCTTCAGACAAGGCATACACCGACGCCCCCGAGGCGGTGATGCGCGGTGCCGCATCGGCGTGTACCGAGATAAACATGTCGGCGTTGTGCTTGTGGGCAATCTCCACGCGCTTGCGCAGCGGCACGAAGAAATCGTCGTTGCGCACCAGCTTCACGTCAAAACCCTTCTCGCGCTTCAAGCGTTTGGCCAGCAATTGGGCGATGGACAGCACCACGTCTTTTTCGCGCTGGCCCTTGGACCCAACGGCGCCGGGGTCTTTGCCGCCGTGGCCGGGGTCGACCACGACGATGATGTCGCGTTTCGGGTGCGCCTTGTCCACCGGGCGGGCGGGTTCTGCGGCTATTTGCCGAGGTGCTTGCATGGCGCCGCTGAGATCCAGCACCAGGCGATGACCTTGGCCATCCTGGGGCGGCAGCAGGAAGCTGTTGAGCTGCATCGGCGCGGCCAGGTCCAACACGATGCGCGTGTCGCCCTTGCCAAAATGCCCAGAGCGGATTGCGGTAATGCCACTGCCCTTGAGCATCAATTGCGAGAAATCCCCACTGAGCCCGGCGCCACTCAAGTCGATGATCAGGCGTTCAGGCGCGCTCAGGGAAAAGGTCCTGTATTGCACCGGCCCGCTGAGGTCGAACACCAATCGTAGCTTGTCATCCGAGCGCCACAGGCGGGCGTTGCGAATCTGCGTGGCCGAGGCGGTGAAGGGCAAGGTGAACAAAGGGCTGGCCAGAAGCAGGTTAAGGAGCTGACGTCTGTGCATGAAAAATACCGCTAATAAAAGGAGCGTCCTTACTCGACATGACTGAAAAAAGGCAGGAGCAGAAAAATCATCGTCGACTCAATAGTTATAATATAACATGTCTTTTTATTTCCAACGATGGACCTGCCCATGAATGCGCTGACTCTGCCGGATATCGCCGCGCAGGCTTCACGCCAAGCCTTGCCACTCGACTGGGTGGGTATGTGCGGCATCGCCTTGCCGATAATCATCGACGGCCAGCGCCTGACCGCCACCGCCGATGCCGGTGTGAGCCTGGACGACGGCGCCGCCCGTGGCATTCATATGTCACGCCTGTACCTTGCCCTGGAAATGCTCGACCAGCAGCCCCTTACGCCTGCACTTCTGCGTAATGTACTGCAGCGTTTTCTCGACAGTCATGAAGGTTTATCTAATAACGCCTACCTGCGTATCCACACCAACTTGCTGCTCAAACGAGCGGCACTGGTCAGCCCATTGACCGGCTGGAAAGGCTACCCGGTGAGCATCGAAGCGCGCCTGGAAAACCAGATGTTCCACGTGGAACTAAAAATTGACGTTACCTATTCCTCAACCTGCCCTTGCTCGGCTGCCCTCGCCAGGCAGTTGATTCAGCAGCAATTTCTTCAGGATTTCAGCAACACCGCGTTGCAGCATGATGATGTGTTGGCCTGGCTCGGCAGCGCCAACGGCATCGTCGCCACGCCCCACAGTCAGCGCAGCAGTGCACAGATGCTGATCGAATTGGACGGCAACCAACTCAGCTTGCCCCTCACCGAGCTGATCGATAGCGTCGAAGCTGCCCTCGGCACCGCCGTGCAAACCGCCGTGAAACGTGCGGATGAACAAGCCTTCGCCCTGGCCAACGGGCAGAACCTGATGTTCTGCGAAGACGCCGCCCGCCGCCTGAACCTCGCCTTGAAACGCTCGGATGCCGTCAAAGCCTTCCACCTGAAAGTGATCCACGCCGAAAGCCTGCACGCGCACGATGCCGTGGCTGAAAGCCGCTGGACGAGAAACCCTGCATGATCACCTGCACCGCTTTGCGCTGGGGCGCCCCCGGCCAACCGCTGACACCTGCGGTCGATTTCACCCTGGAAAAAGGCAGCCTCACCGGCATCATCGGCGCCAACGGCACCGGTAAAAGCAGCCTGCTCAAAGTCATCGCCGGGCTGCAAAAACCCTTGGCCGGTAAAGTGACAGTGGCTGTTCCACGCCGTGGCGGCCTGTCGTTCCTGCCCCAGCAGCAACACCTGGATCGCCAATTCCCGATCAGCTTGCAAGAGCTGGTAGCCGCCGGTTTCTGGGGCACCAAGCTCACCCCGGAGCAACGCAGCCAGCGCCTGCAAGCGGTACTGGATGACTGGTGCCTCAACGGCCTGGAACATCGCCCGTTGATGGCCTTGTCCGGCGGCGAACTGCAACGCGCCCTGCTCGCCCGCATGAGCCTGGCCGAAGCGCCAGTGTTGCTGCTCGACGAACCCCACGCCGCCCTCGACGAAGAAGGCCAGGCGCTGTGCTGGAAACACATCCACGCCTGGCACGAACAGGGCCGCACGCTGATCGTCGTCTGCCATGACTTGGCCTCCGTGCGCCACCACACCCAGCAAGTGGTGCAGATCAAAAGCAGCGGCTGCGTGTTCGGCCCCAGCAAAGAACTGATCCGCCCGCAACCGCACATGCAGGTGGCCTGATGCACTTCACCGCCCAATTGTGGATGCCGTTTTTCGACTTTGTGTTTATGCGCCGCGCCTTGATCGGCGGGCTGGTGCTCGCGTGCAGCACCGCGCCGTTGGGGGTGTTCCTGATCCTGCGCCGCATGAGCCTGATCGGTGACGCCGTGGCCCACGGCATCCTGCCCGGCGCGGCCCTGGGCTTCTGGTTCGCCGGCCTTAGCCTGCCGGCGCTGACCATCGGCGGCCTCGGCGCGGGCCTGGGCATGGCCGGGTTGTCGGCGTGGATCACCCGCCGCACCGGCCTGCGCGAAGACGCCAGCCTCGCCGCCATCTACCCCATCTCCCTGGCCGCCGGCGTGCTGATCCTAGGCATCGCCGGCAAGCGCCTGGACCTGCTGCACCTGCTGTTCGGCTCGGCCCTGGCGGTAGACGAAACCACCTTGACCGGCATGCTGTGGGTATCCGGGTTCAGCCTGATCGCCATGGCGTTGATATACAAACCGCTGCTGCTGGACACCCTCGACCCACTGTTCTTGCAAACCGTCAGCCGCCTCGGGCCGCTGGCCCATGGGCTGTTTCTGACCCTGGTGGTGCTGAACCTGGTGATCGGCTTCCAGGCCATCGGCGCCTTGATGGTGGTGGGTTTGATGATGTTGCCGGCGATTGCTTCACGTTTCTGGAGCCGGCGCCTGCCGGTGTTGATCGCGGTATCGGCGGTGCTGGGATGCCTGTCGGTGTGGTTGGGTTTGTTGTTGTCGTTCTACTACTCACTGCCCAGCGGCCCGGCGATTGTGCTGGTGGCTGGCGGTGGGTACCTGCTGTCCGTGGTCTTCGGTCCGGTGCACGGTTTGCTGCGCCGCCCGCCCTTGCTGTCATCCCAATGAGGTGTTTCCCGATGCGCGCTCTACTCGTGCTGTTCAGCCTGCTGCTGCCACTTTCACTGGCGCAGGCCGCCGACAAACTCCAAGTGGTTACCAGCTTCAGTATTCTGGATGACATCACCCACCAGATCGGTGGTGATCACATCCAGATCAGCAACATGGTCGGCCCCGATTCCGACGCCCACACCTACGAGCCAACACCCGACGACGCCAAGGCGCTGCTCAAAGCAAAAGTCATCATCAAGAACGGCCTCGGTTTCGAGCCGTGGCTGGACCGCCTGGTGACCAGTACCGAAACCAAGGCCACCGTGGTTACCGCCAGCAAAGGCGTGATTTCCCACACCATGGAGGAAGACGGCGAAACCATTCCCGACCCGCACGCCTGGCACAACCTGGCCAACGCCGAAATCTATGTGAACAACATTACCAAGGCGCTGGTTGCCGCCGACCCGGCCAACACAGCCGACTACCAGCGCAACAGCCAGGCCTACCTGAAAGAGATCTACCGCCTGCTGGCTGAAGCCAAGACCAAGTTCGGCGCGCTGCCAGCGGGCAACCGCCGCATCGTCACCTCCCATGACGCCTTCGGTTACCTGGGCCAGGCCTATGGCATTCAGTTCCTGGCGCCGCAGGGTTTGTCCACCGAGCGTGAACCGTCTGCCGCCGAAGTGGCTGCGCTGATCACCCAGATCCGCAAGGACAAGGTCAAGGCGGTGTTCATGGAAAACATCAAGGACTCGCGCCTGCTCAAGCAGATCGCTGACGAAAGCGGCGCGCAGATCGGCGGCACGCTGTACTCCGACGCCCTCGCTGCCGAAGGCCCGGCCAGCACCTTTACCGGGCTGTTCGAATACAACCTCAACACCCTGTGCGCGGCCCTCGGCAAGCCATGAAGCTGAGCATGCTCGACCTGGAAGGGGCTGCCCTGGGCAGCCGCTTTCCCCTTGAACCCGTGCTTGATGGGCTGCAGTGGAACAGCGACGGCCTGATTGCCGCCATCGCCCAGCAACACGGGACTGGCGAGGTATTGATGCTGGCCTGGATGAACCGCCAGGCCCTCAACGAAACCCTGGCCACTGGGCAAGCCTGCTACTGGTCGCGCTCGCGCCAGCAGCTGTGGCGCAAAGGCGAAAGCTCCGGCCACTGGCAACAGCTGGTGGAGGCTCGCCTGGATTGCGACGGCGACGCGGTGTTGCTGATCGTCAACCAACTGGGCCCGGCGTGTCACACCGGTCGACCCACCTGCTTCTACAACGCCATCGACGGCGACTACGTCCACATTATTTCGGAGCCCGCCGCATGATCCGCAAGAACCCTTCCGGCGATCTGCCGGTGATTGCCGAATCGGCCTACGTCGACAAAACCGCGATCATCTGCGGCAAGGTGATCATCGGCGAGAACGTCTTCGTCGGCCCCTACGCCGTGATCCGCGCCGACGAAGTCGACGCCAGCGGCGCCATGGACCCGATCACCATCGGTGCCAACTCGAACATCCAGGATGGCGTGGTCATCCATTCCAAATCCGGTGCCGCCGTGACCATCGGCGAGTTCACCTCCATTGCGCACCGCTCCATCGTCCACGGCCCGTGCACGGTCGGTGACCGCGTGTTTATCGGCTTCAACAGCGTGCTGTTCAACTGCGCCGTGGGCGACGGCTGCGTGGTGCGCCATAACTCTGTGGTCGACGGCCGCGACTTGCCCGCCGCCTTCTACGTGCCCTCCACTACCCGCATCGGGCCGAATACCGACCTGTCGCAATTCCCGCCGGTGAGCGTCAGCGCCTCGGAATTTTCCGAAGACGTGGCGCGCACCAACGTCGACCTGGTGCGCGGCTACAAAGCCCTGCAAAACGAGTTCTGAACCATGAGCCGCCTGTTGATCCGCAACGCCCGCCTGGTGAATGAAGGCCAGGAATTCGACGCCGATGTGCTGGTCGCCAATGGCCGAATCGAAAAGATCGCCAGCAGCATCGAAGGCTGCGTCGCCCCCGTGGCCATCGATGCTAGGGGCCAGTGGTTGCTGCCGGGCATGATCGACGACCAGGTGCACTTTCGCGAACCCGGCGCGCCGGACAAAGGCAGCTTCTACAGCGAATCGCGCGCGGCGGTGGCCGGCGGTATCACCAGCTTCATGGACATGCCCAACACCAGCCCAGCTACCCTGGACCTGCCAGCCCTGGCCGATAAAAAGCGCCGCGCGGCCCTGCACTCGGTAGCCAATTACGGTTTTCACTTTGGCGTGAGCAACGACAACCTCGACACCGTCGCCGCCCTCGACCCGCGCGAGGTGGCCGGGGTCAAAGTGTTCATGGGCGCCTCCACCGGCAATATGCTGGTGGATGACCCGCGCATTCTGGAGCGGCTCTTCGCCGAGGTGCCGACCATCCTGCTGGCCCACTGCGAGCATACGCCGAGCATCCTGGCCAACGAACAGCGCCTGCGTGAACGCTTCGGCGACAAGATCCCGGCCGTCGCTCACCCGCTGATCCGGGATGCCGAGGCGTGTTATCGCTCGTCGTCTTTTGCGGTGGAATTGGCCCAGCGCTTTGGCACGCGCCTGCATGTGCTGCACCTGACCAGCGCCCGTGAACTGGCGCTGTTCGAAGACAAGCCGTTGGCGGACAAACGCATTACCGCCGAAGTCTGCGTGCACCACCTGCTGTTCGATGACCACGACTATCACCGCCTCGGCCACCAGATCAAATGCAACCCGGCGATCAAGACCCGCGCCGACCGCGACGCCTTGCGCCAGGCTCTGCTCAGTGATCGCCTGGATGTGATTGGCACCGACCATGCGCCGCACACCTGGGCGCAAAAACAGTTGGGCTATCGTGAAGCGCCATCGGGTTTACCCCTGGTGCAGCATGCGCTGCCGGCGTTATTGGAGTTGGTGGCCGATGGGCTGCTGCCGCTGACCACTCTGGTGGCGAAAACCAGCCACCGGGTCGCCGACCTGTTTGCCATCCCGGACCGGGGTTATCTACGCGAGGGGTATTGGGCCGACCTGGTGCTGATCAAACCGGAGCCGGCGGGCAAGCCGGTGAGCAGCCAGCCGATCCTGGCCCGCTGCGGCTGGACGCCATTTGCCGAACGCAGCTTTCGCCATAGCGTCAGCACCACCTTGGTGTCCGGCCACCTGGCCTGGCACAACGGCCAGGTGGTCGACAGTTGCCAGGGCCTGCCCCTGTATTTTTTGCGTTAGGCGCGCGGTTTGACCGTGCCGCAATCGTTGCCCAGCCACTGGGCGTGGCTATCCAGGCTGCCCTTCTGCTGAATGCCGGTGGCATTGAACGTGCCGTTGACGGTGGTGGTGAATTCCTTCTGGCTCTGGAAAGTCGCCACGCCAGTGCCCTGGGCTTTCGGGCAACTGAAGCGGAATTTCCACTGGTTGCCGGTCTTGTCGGTCACTTCCTGCTTGCAGCCCGATTGCGGGTCGGTCAGGGGGATCGAGTCCGAGGCCACTTGGGCCGGAGTGAGGCACACCTGCACGCCTTTACCGGCCATGGTGATGCCTTGTTTTTCCAGCATGGCGCGCTGTTCCGGGGTCATCTGTTGCTTGAGCTGACCGAGGATCAGCGACAGGTCCGGCAGGTCCTGGTTATCGACTTTCATATTGCTGGTGGTCAATTCCCACAAGCCTGGCGCCAGCATCTGCGCCTGTGCTGCCACCGGCAGCGACAAACCAACAACCATGGCTAAACAGAGCAGACGAGCATTCATCGGGTAACTCCTGGGTAATTGTGGGCGTTAGACGCCGCAAAGGCGCCAGTGTTGCACGGCAAATAAAATAGCGACATTCGCAGCCGTTCATGGTCTGTTAGGCAATGGATCGTCTGGAGTCATGTCGTTCATGGATTTTTTTGGCCCGCACCTGCTCGCCTACTTCATTGCCTCACTGCACTTTCTCGGGACCCTCGCCGCGATCCACGCGGTGCTGACCGTCAGGACCGCCCAAGGCTCGATCGCCTGGGCCTTGTCGCTGATGTTCATGCCCTACCTCACGCTGATCCCCTACCTGATTTTTGGCCGTAGCACCTTCGACGCGTACATCCAGGCGCGGCGCCAGGCCAACCAGGAAATGCACACCGCCATCGCCGCGCTGAACTGGCGCCCGTGGGTCGAGGAAGCCCTGGCCGCGCGCAGCTCAAGTGCCTATACATCGTTGCGGGCCATGCCCAAGTTGGGCCGCATGCCGTGCCTGGCTAACAATGAAGTGCACTTGCTGATTAATGGCGATGCCACGTTCAGCGCGATTTTCGAGGCCATCCGCAACGCCAAAACCGCTGTGCTGTTCCAGTTTTTTATCATCCATGACGACGAGCTTGGCAGGCAGTTGCATGCCCTGCTGAAGGAAAAGGCTGCGCAAGGCGTAAGCATCTATGTGCTCTACGACCGCATTGGCAGCCACGCCTTGCCCCATCGTTATGCGCAATCGCTGCGCGACGCCGGGGTGCAGGTAAAAGCGTTCGCCACCCGCAGCGGCTGGCTCAATCGGTTCCAGGTGAATTTCCGCAACCACCGCAAGATCGTGGTGGTGGACGGCCTCACCGGGTTTGTCGGCGGCCACAACGTGGGCGATGAATACCTGGGCAAAAAACCGCCCCTGGCGCCGTGGCGCGATACCCATGTGCAAGTCACCGGCCCGGTGGTGGCGTGCCTGCAGGAATCGTTCGCCGAAGACTGGTTCTGGGCCGCTCGGGAACTGCCGCCGCTGATCCTACCAGACACTTACCCCGAAGACGGCGTGCTCTGCCAGTTGCTCGCCAGCGGCCCGGCCGACCCGTATGAAACCTGCTCGCTGTTTTTTGTCGAAGCCATCCACGCGGCCACCGAACGCGTGTGGATCACCAGCCCGTATTTCATCCCCGACGAAGCCGTATTTGCCGCCCTGCGCCTGGCGGTGCTGCGCGGGGTGGACGTGCGCCTGTTGCTGCCCTCACGGCCCGACCACCGCATTGTGTATGCCGCCTCCAGCCTTTACGCGATCGAAGCGGTGCGCGCCGGTGTGCGGGTGTTCCGCTATACGCCGGGGTTTCTGCATCAGAAAGTGGTGTTGGTGGACAGCGAAATCAGCGCCATCGGCAGTGCGAACATGGACAACCGTTCGTTCCGGCTGAACTTCGAAGTGATGTTGCTCACCGTCGACGAAGCCTTCGCCAAGCAGGTAGAGCAGATGCTGCTGGACGACTTCGACCAGGCCCATGAAGTCAGCCAGGAAGAAAGCCGCGAGACCCGCCGCTTGCAGCAACTGGGCATGCGCGTGGCGCGGCTGATCTCACCGATTCTTTAAAAAACGCTGAAGATCTAAATGTGGGAGGGGCGGTGCGACGACTCGACTTGCTCCCGATAGCGATGTATCAGTGCCAGATCAGCTGGCTGACATACCGCCATCGGGGGCAAGTCGAGTCGTCGCACCGCCCCTCCCACATTTTTACCGCGTTGTTTGTCTAAGCGTATTTCAGCGGTAGATATCTTCCCGCGTCCACGGCAGTTCATGGCCGCCATCGGCGTGGGGTTTTACCGCCAGGATCTGGTGCAAGTTGATCCAGCCCCGCGCAAACGCATAAGCGCAACCGGCCAGGTACAGCCGCCAGATCCGCAACGCTTGCTCCGGTACCATCTTCGCCGCAGCTTCCAGGTTGTCCTCCAGGCGCTCGCTCCAATGGTCCAGGGTGCGCGCGTAGTGCAGGCGCAGGCTTTCGACGTCGACCACTTCCAGCCCGACTTCGCTGATTTCGGCGGTCATCATCGCCAGGTGCGGCAGCTCGCCGTTGGGGAACACATACCGCTCGATAAAATCCCCGGCGCCACGGCCCACAGGGCGGCCGTCGGTATGCTTGGCGGTAATGCCATGGTTCATCACCAGGCCGCCTTCACGCACCGCGCCAAACAGCGTCTTGCAGTACTCCGCCAGGTTGGCGTGGCCGACGTGCTCGAACATGCCCACGCTCACCACTTTGTCGAAACGACCGTCTTGCGGCAGGTCGCGGTAGTCGAGCAGTTGCAGGTCAACCTGGTCCTCCAGCCCCTCGGCCTTGACCCGTTCCCGCGCCAAAGCCAATTGCTCCTTGCTCAGTGTGATGCCAAACACCTTGACCCCGAATTCCCGCGCCGCATACCGCGCCAGCCCACCCCAACCGCAGCCTACGTCGAGCAAATATTCACCCGGCTGCAGCCGCAACTTGCGGCACAGGTGGCGAAATTTGTCTTGTTGGGCCTGGTCGATGGACTCGCTACCGGTTTCGAAATAACCGCAGGAGTACGCCATGTCCTGGTCCAGCCAGAGCTGGTAGAACTCGTTGGACAGGTCGTAGTGGTAGGAAATGGCCGCTGCGTCTGTGGCCTTGTCGTGGATGGAGCGCACCGGACGACTTCCCCCGTCGTCTTCGATCAGGGCGTGACTCAACTCGTCACATACCCGAATGACCTCGGAGATGGAGCCTTCCAGCTCCAGCTTGCCCTCGACGAAGGCTTCGCCCAGTGAGTCGAGCGTGGGATGGGTCAGTTGCGTGACGACGGTGGGGTCCTTCACCACGATGGTCACACTGGGCTCGGGGCCCAAGTTGAATTCATGGCCATCCCAGAGTCGAAGACGCAGCGGTAACTGAAGATTCTGTAAGGCCGGTGGAAGTTGCGCGAGCATGAGTAGTCCCCCCTTGTTTCAGACGTCTGCTGTGAGGGTAGACCATCCGAAGAAAAGTAGGAGGCTATCGATTTGATAGCCGTCTTCTATGACCCTCGGCGCTCGAGCAACCCATCCTGGACCCACTGTTTCAGCCATGTAACGGCTTGCAGGGAGGCACCCTCTGCATAAGTGACTGCCAGTTCGGCGCACAGTTCTGAAAAACTCCAGCCGGTGGTCACCATGCCCGCCAGGGCTGCACTTTGCGCCGGGTCCAGGCTGCGGTAATGGCACACGTTTTCATGGCGCCACACCAGGCAGATGTGCGCCGAGTCCAGCGCCTGGCTGTCGGGGAAGTCCGCTGCCTCCTTGCTGGCACGCCAGAGTGCCACCGAGTTGAAGCGGCACAGCAGCTGCTGCACCGAAGGCGCCAGGGTTACCTGCAAGCCCGGCCAGTCTTCCGCCGGCAGTTGCGCCATGGCATTCAGCGTCAACGGCTGCCCTTGCGGCGCGTCAAATGCCAGGGTGAATGCCCATTCCAGCCGCGCCAGTTCGGCCAACGGCGCGCTTTGCTCGGCTACCAGATGCTCAAGGATAAACGCCGGGAACCGTTCACCCAGCCAGCGCAGGCTGTAATGGGCCGACGGATAACGGCGCAGGTAAACCGCGGTCAACGCCGCAAACTCGTCGTCCCCCAGCCAATACCAGATGGCGCCGAAGTCATGGCGCAGTACTTCCTGCAAGCGCGACAGGTAAGCGTTGTGATAAATCGCCAGGCCGGTATCCACATCCAGCGTCGGCCCGCCCAGCAACGTAGCGGCAAAACCACTGTTGGCCACGGGGGTTTCAGCTAACAGGTGTTCTTCGAACGCCAACTGCCAATCGGTCAGGCGCATAACGCTCTCCTGGCCAGGGCGGTGGCGCCCAGTTCACGGGCCTTGCTCAGTTCGGTGAGCAGCTCTTCGAACGGCGGAAAATGGTCATCGCGCTCCAACAAGGTCGAGACCGGCCCCAGGTGCTCAAGCGTCTGCTGATACAGCGCCCACACCGGATCACACACCGGGTGGTCATGGGTATCGACCACGTAATCGCCGTAGTCCATATGCCCGGCCAAGTGGAGTTGGCGGATGCTTTCGGGCGGCAAGCTGTGAATAAACGTCCAGGCATCAAAGCCATGGTTACGCGAACTGACATACACATTGTTCACGTCCAGCAACAGCTGGCACCCGCTGAGATGCGCCAGGGCCTTGAGAAATTCCCACTCGGTAAATTCATCAGCCTTGGCGCGTACATAGCTGGAGACGTTTTCCAGCACCAATGGCCGCTGCAGCACGTCCTGCACTTGGCGAACGCGGGCGGCCACGTGGTAGAGGCTTTCTTCGGTGTAAGGCAGCGGCAGCAGGTCATGCAACTGGTGCGCGCTGCCACGGCTCCAGCACAGGTGATCAGAAATCCACGCCGGCTGGATGCGCTCGGCCAGGGCTTTGATGTGTTTCAGGTAGTCGGTATCGAGGGCATGCGGCCCACCGATGGACAGGGACACCCCGTGCATCACAAGGGGATAACGCTCGGCTATCGCGTCCAGGTAGTACAAGGCTTTGCCGCCCTGCACCAGATAGTTCTCGGAGATCACTTCAAACCAATCCACGGCCGGCGACTGTTCAAGGATCTGCTGGTAGTACTCACTGCGTAAACCCAGGCCGTAACCCAGAGTTGGAAGGCAAGCGGACATGACTCACTCCTGGGCAAAGTGTCCGCGGCGCTGGGGGGGCAGCCGCCGCGGTTGCACTCGTTGGCCGGTTACTCGCCGACTTTGCCGCCCGCCTTGGTGCAGGCATCGGCACTGGCCATGGCCTTGAAACCCTGGCCTTTGCATGAGCCCTGGCCTTTGCAGGCGTGGTCCTTGGTTTTGCAGTCGTTCTGGCCTTTGCAGGCGTTGATGCCGTAGCAGTGCACAGCGCTGTCGGCAGCCTGAGCCTGGGTAACGACACCCGCAAACAGAGTAGCGGCGGCCATTGCGAGAGCGGCACCAGCAGCGGCGGATTTAATGTTCATTGTTGTAGTCCTCATGATCGGTAGTGGAGCCGGTCTGAACGGATTGTTCAGTCTCGACATACCACTAGAGTGAGGCCCCCTACCGCCGTTACAGCGGTGGGCAAATATTTCTAAAAATTATTCTTCCAGCTTCAACAGCGGTTCCTGAAAGCGCAGCAAACGCCCGGCATTGCCCAGCACCAACAAGGTGCTGAGGTTATGCAACACCGCTGCAATCATCGCCCCTGCGGCGCCTAACCAGCCAAACGCGGCGAACACCACGATGGCCAGGGTCCAGCCCAAACCAATGATCACGTTGACCTGCAACGTCTGCCGGCACTGGCGACTCAAGCGCACACAGGTGCCGAGACGACGCAGGTCACTGCCGATCAACACCACGTCCGCCGAGGCCAGCGCGATATCCGCCCCGCCCGCCCCCATCGCCACGCCGACCACACCGGCCTTGAGCGCCAGGGAGTCATTGATGCCGTCGCCCACCACCATGGGCCGAAAACCGCTGCCGATCTCGCCCAACACGCGGTTGAGTTTGTCTTCCGGCAAGGCCTGGGCTTCGACGTCGCTGATGCCCACCTCCAGCGCCAGGCTGTCGGCGACACTTTGGCGGTCGCCGGTCAGCAGTAATTGGCGGCCCAGGCCCAATTCCCGGAGTTCCTGCAAGGCCTGACGGGCTTCCGGCTTGACGCTGTCGGCCAGCAGCAGCCAGGCGAGGAATTGCCCGTTCAGCGCCAGCCCGGCAATCGGACCGTCGTGGTTCGGGACGGCCGTGGTGGCAATGTCCAATTGCTCGAACAACTCGGGGCGGCCCAGCGCGGCCTCGCCCTCTTCAGTTTGCGCAACAACGCCCAGGCCTTGGCGTTCGCGGATGTCGGTCAGCGCTAACGGCCGCGTTCCCAACCCCGCCAGTGCGCGGCTGACCGGGTGGCTGCTGGCCGAGCCGAGGCTGGCCGCGAGGTTCAGCAACCCTTGGCGGTCTGGCGCGGTGGTCTCGATGGACTGCAACCGCAGGGTGCCAAAGGTCAGCGTGCCGGTCTTGTCGACCACCAGCGAGGTCAGGTCCGCCAACTCTTCCAGGAACGCCGAGCTGCGAATCAAAATCCCATGGCGCGCCGCTACCGCAATCCCGGCAATCGCCGTGGCCGGTGCCGACAGCACCAGCGCACACGGGCACGCCGCCACCAGCACGGCCAACATGGCCTGGGCGTCGTTGGTGACAAACCAGGTCACCGCCGCCAGCAACAACACCAGCACCATATAGCTGCCGGCATAGCGCTCCAGCAGCCGCGTGATCGGCGGCTTGGAGCGCTCGGCGTTCTGCATCAGCGCGATAACTTTGCCCAAGGTCGATTCAGTACCGGTGCGCGTCACCTCAAGGCGCAGCAAGCCATCGAGGTTGATCGCCCCACCAAACACCTGCACGCCCGCGCTGGCTTCCAGGGGCACCGACTCACCGGTGATCGGCGCCGTGTCCAGGCTCGCCTGGCCGGACAGCACCACGCCATCGGCGGGCACGCGGTCGCCGGCGCGCACTTCGACGATATCGCCGGTGTGCAGCGTGGCGTTGTCCACTTCAACAATACTGCCGTCGGCCTGCACCCGGCGCGCATGGCTGCGGGTCAGTTTGCCGAGGGCGTGGATCGCTTCCTGGGAGCCGATCACACTGCGCTCTTCCAGTACATGGCCAAAGATCATGATGATCGGCAGCAGTGCGGCGGTCAGCAGGTCGCCGGTGGCCCACGCGCCCATCATCGCCAGCGCGATCAGTTGGTCGGTGATGCCGTGCAGGCTCGGAAAGCGCAGGCTGTACCAGGCCGACCGCATCACCGGCACCGCCACCAGCAGGGACGCCACGCCGAGCAACAACTGGCTCACGCCACTCTGGTCCGGCGCCAGCCAGCGCCACACCAGGCCCAATATCAGCAGGCCCAAGGCCAACATGGCCAAGGTCAATTGCCGGGCAGCGCTGCGCTGCTCGGCGGAGGTCAGCATGGGTGCGCTCATTGTTCGGCTCCCTGGATGATCAAGCGGGAGTCGTCTTTAGGGTCGACCGTGGTAACAGAGCCGGCCTGGCCGAGAATCTTCGGCAAGCGCTCGCGGTACAGGCGCAACAGCAAGCCCGGGTCTTTCACCTGGGCCAGGCTGGCAACGGCTGCGGTTTGCGCCTGGGCATTGGCCAGGCGCTCGCTGGCCTGGGCGTGGGCCACTTGCACCAGGCGGTCGGCCTGCTGGTTGGCGGTCTGGGTAAGTTTTTCCGCGTCGGTGCGCGCGTTGGCCACGGCTTTGTCGGCTTGCTGGCTGGCGGTGAGCACCGCATTGAAGGCATTCACCGCCGGGCCCGGCAGACTCGATTGCACGTCGACGCGGGTAGCTTCGATGCCCAAGCCCAAGCCGGCGGAGGTCAACTCCGCCAGGCGTTTATTGATGCCTTGCACCAGGTCACCGCGCAGCCGTTCGCGGCGTTCGGCGGCGCCGTTGTCGGTGCCGATCAGCTCCGGGCGCGCTACCAGGATTGTGTCCAGGTCACGTGCGGCCGTCAGCGCCACTGCGCTGCGCGTCACCAGGCGATCCAGCGCGGGCAGCACATGCGCGCCCTGCAACACAAAGGCATAGGGCTCGGTGACCTTGTAGAACACCCGTACATCCAGCTGCACCACGCCGGCGTCGCCGGTCAGCAGGTAACCGGAGCCAGCCAGGGCATCGCTGAGCGGCGTAGCGAATGTCGCCACGCGGTCGGCCTGCACCGCCGCATCGGAGCGCAGCAGGTTTTCCACCCGCCGCTCGATCACGCGATCGGCCGCCGGCAACAGCACCACCTGCTCGAACGGCTGTGGCCAGGCCAGCAGCAGGCCGGCATTCTGGATGCGGTCCAGGGCACCGAAATGCAGGACCACGGCGCGGTTCTGCGGGTCGATCTGGCGCACATTGGAAAACGCCCAGGCCAGCGCGGCCAACACGGTCACCGCGTACAGCGCCAGGAAGGTCAGGCGCCCGGCCTGAATCCAGGGGCTGTCCGGGCTGTGGCGCTCGGTCATGGCTGAACGTCCTTGGGCCCGTCGACCAACGCGCGGAATGGCGCCGCGTCGGTGCGCAGGATTATTTTGGTACCCGGCGTGACCACCGTACCCAGGGTGTCCAAGGAACGCAGCAAGTTGTACAACTGCGGGTTGCCGGCGTAGGCACGGCCATAGATCTGCGCCGCTTCAACCCGCGATTGCGCTTCGATATCGGCGGCTTTCACTGTGGCATCGGCCTGCACGATGCGCGCATCACGCTCGGCGGCGGAGCGGATCTGCGCCGCTTCACGCTTGCCCACGGCGGTGCGTTCGGTGGCGATGGTTTCACGCTCGGCGCGCATGCGGTCGACCGTGGCGGTTAGGGTTACCGAGGGCAAGGTCAGCCGCTCGATACCCACCTGGGCCACACGCACGCCATAGGTGGTGAGCAATTGTTGATCAATCTGCTGACGCAACTGCGCCTCGAAATCGGCGATGCGCACCTGGCTGGCGTCGGTGTTGATCAGGCTGGACAGATCAAAGCTGGCCGCCGTGGTTTCCAGCGCCGAGCCGACAAAGGTGCGGATCTGCCGCGCCGCCTCATCCGGCTGGTTCTGCACCGCGCGCATAAAGCGCTGCACATTGTCGGCATCGCCCTGCACCTGCCACGCCACATAGGCCTGCACGATGATGCGCAAGCCATCGCGGGTGCCCACATCCTGCAAGCCGCTGGAGGTGGTGCGCAGGCGCAAGTCCACCGGGATCGCCGCTTCGAACGGCGCCGGCCAGCGCCAGCCCAGGCCCGGCTCCAGCAGCACCCGCGACGGGTTGCCGAAACGCGTGATCACCGTGGCTTCACCGGAACGCACCTGCACCAGGCTCGCCGCCGCTACGGCAAACAGCACCAGCAACAGCGCCCAGGCCATGCGCCGCCAAGGGAACGGGCCGGCCGCCTGCTCATCGCCGTGATGATGGTGGTGGTGATGGCCATGATGATGACCGTGATCGTGAGAATGAGCGCTCAACAGACAGACTCCTTATTGAACGGCTTTACGCGGCACCGAGGGATCGGCCGGCAAGGTAAAAGAACGCAGATCGATCGTCGGTGCGCCATCGGCGCCCAGGCGGTGATCCAGAATCAGCAGCTTGGCGTGGGCCAGGCCCTGGCTGAGTTGGCCCAGGTACTGCTCCAGCACGAAGGCGCGACCAGCGCTGGCATAGGCTTTTTGCTCGGCGGCAAAACGCAGGTCGGCGGCCTGGGCGCCGGCACTCACCTCACGGGCGGTGGCCAACGCCTGGTCGCGGGCGGTGCTGGCTTGCAGCAAGGCCTGGTTCGTCTGTTCACCGGCGGCGCCGCGCTCGCGGGAGATCAACGCCTGGGCGCCGATCTGTGCCGCTTGCACACCGTGGTAGGCGTTGGCGGCACCGGCCGGCGGGTGGATGGCTTCCACCACGGTGGCGAGGATTTCCACGCCGCTGTCGAGTTTGTGCAGATCGGCTTGCACCGCGCGGCCGATTTCGTCGGCCAGACGCGTGCGTTGTTCGCCGAGCAATTCATCCAGGGTACGCGAGGCAAAATCGTGCACCAGAATGCGGCTGGCAGTGCTGCGGATCAGGGTCGGCACATCCGCGCTGTTATAGGTGGCGGCCAGCGCGGCCCGGTCAGTGAGGCCGATGCGGTAGACGAACCGCACATCCATATTGACGATCTGGAAGCTCTGCTTGTCGCCGCTGCTGCTGGCGATCACCTGGGATTTGTCGTTGACATGGCTGGCGTCCCAGAGTCGATTGGCAATCGCGGGCGGCGGGCCTTCGGCGGGCGCCAGGTCAGGTTTTGCAGCCTCGCTGACGCTGGTGGCCAGTTCGTGTACCACGCCATTTTCCACGCTGATCACACGGCCCAGCGGCCACGGCAACCCGGCATGCAGGCCCGGGCCAAAGACTTCCACGGGTTTGCCAAAGCGCTCATAAATCCCACGAGCTTGCAGGGGTACTTCGTGCACGCCGGTCAGCGCCCAGCCGACGGCCAGCACCACCAGCAACACGGGCAAAAACGCCCGGCGCATGTAGGTAAAAGCCCAGATCTGGCGCAGGTCGATGCCGAAGCGGTTGTGCAATTCATGCTGCAAGGCGAGCAGGGGTTGGGGTGGCCAGCGCAGCAGGTCGGCGATAAAACTCTGCGCCATCAACCGCGGTTCGAGGCGTGGCTGGCGTGGGCTGAACAGCGACAGCACGGCCCTTAATAAAAACTCCAGCGCCACCAGCGCTGGCAACAGACCAACCAGTGTCGCCAGGCGCAGCGGCCAGACCGACTCCGCGCCCGCAAACAGCAGGCAAATCGCACTGATCACCAGGCACACAATCGCCACCCGGCTCAACTGCGCCAGTTGCCCAGCTTCCGGCCATTGCGCAGCAGTTTCCTGGGCCAGGCGACGCTCGAACACCAGCAAGCCAAACGCCAGGGCCAAGCCCAGCGCAGCGCCGATGCTGGCGGATTGACCGACCGCCGCAGCCGGCAAGGCCAGGTTCCAGAACTCGATAATGCTGACCAGCGCCAGCAGCGACCACCCCGCGAGCCACAGCACCGGCGCGCCAATCTGCCCGACAACGCGGCCCAGCGCACGTGCGTAGCGGCCCGCGTCTTCACCCGGCAACTCAGCCGCCGGTTCTTCCAGCGCCTGGGCGCGCCAGTCGGCCACCCACCACGCCGACTGCAACCCGGCCACCAACACCAGCAACGCGCACGCACAGTTGATCAACACCACGGGCCAGACCGACAGCGGCGCAAACAGTGCAACAAACAGCGCCAGCACCCAACCCGCAACCGCCAGCACCGTCAGGCTGATCCCGGCTTGCCGCAACCGGCGTGCATGGAACACCCCTTGTTGAAAACGCGCGAGGCCCTCAACCGAGGCGCCGTCAGCTTCCAGATCCAATTGCATCCACTCAACGCCCGTCCGCACACAATTAGTTACGATATAACACGCAGCGTGAAATTTTTGTTTGGTGAGGGCAGAACTCTTAACTACCGCACCTTCTAACGGCCCTGAAAATATTCTGTGTTCTCGAAAAATCAGCTACCTAGCCGAACGGTCAGTTGTTCGGTACTGCGCGATTCAGCACCATCCGCCCCCACGCCATTCAGGCGCTCTCCCACCGGCATCACTCAATTAACACGACGGTGTTTGAGTCTTTCTGCACGCTAAAAAAGGAAGTGATATGGAAGGCACCCACCTATGAGGCGCTACAACATCACCCACGACGCGAAAACAACGGCTGGAGGTAAAGTCGTCGCCACCACTCCCGGCGCCACAATCGACGGCAAGCTGGTGGCCCGGGAAGGCGACCCGGTCATTTGCCCAGCCTGCGGCACCCGTGGGGTTATCGTTTGTGTCGGGCCGCATTTGCATCAGACCTGGTTGGGCCGCCAGACAGCGTTAGAGGGCGATTTGTGCCGGTGTGAATGCAAACCGCCGCCACAGTTGATCGCCAACCAGAGCATCATGTGGCAGCAGTTCGAGCAACAGCAGCGATCGAACCCTGCTCCTCGGATGGCACCGCAAGCGACTCCCCTGCCCCCAGCAAATTTCTCCGCACCTGCGGCAACCAGCAGGCCGATCAGCCCCTGTGTCTTCGCCAAGTCCTGCGTCTCGGTGCCCACCGGCTCTACCGCAGCGGGCACCGCACCCGAGCGCGCCGCCCACTTCGGCGCCACGGCTCTGCTAGCTTCGACGGGCACCGCAGGTACGGTGGGGCGTGTCGCCGGAACCCTCGGCAGCGAGTTAGGCAACTGGGCAGTACGCGGGCTAGCCGGGGCAAGCGCGGCGGTCAACGTCGTGCTGCTGGCCTTTATGCCCAGGGATATCGGCGACTCGACGCTATACACCCCGGAGCAACTGGCGGGCATGCAGTCGGCCAGTACACGGGTGCGTTTCCAGTTTCGTCAGGATGAGAACGGCGAGGTGCAGGTTTATGGCATCCATACCCGGCCTGACAGCGGTATGGATCGTGTGCCCGTTACCCGGGCTCGATGGAATGCCGACAAGAGCGCGATGGTGGCGGTGCTGGACGGCATCAGCATTACCTGGACGCCGAACAATGGGCCGGTGGTCAGCGCGCCAAGCCCTTATCCAGGCACGCCGAAGCGGTTGGATAACCTGCTGGTTCACCCGATTGCGCCGGGGCAGGATACGAGGATTACGCATTACCCGGGGCGGGATCCTGAGGATATTACCTGGCAGGATACGATCATTACGTTTCCTGCTGACTCGGGTGTGGCGCCGTTGTATTTGGTGTTTGCCAAGCCGATGGTTAATCCGTTGGAGGTTGGGCAGGCATTAGATTTGATGAGCCGGAGTCGTAAGGACGGCTTGGATATCGATCACATTCCAGCACAGAAAGCGTTGGAGTTGGCATTGAAGCGTCGTATCGAGGATTTAGGAGATGAAGACATTCAGAACTTTTTAAGCCACGCGGCCAGCATTGCAATTCCAACGAGAGTTCATCAGAAATACAGTGAGACGTATGGGGGGCGGAATACCAAGGCCAAACAGACCCAAGATGCTACTGACTTGCGCACTGCCGTGAATAGTAACTTCGATGCCATTAAGCGCGGATTGCTTGAGGAGGGCTTTTCTGAGGTCGACATTGAGGCTGCTCGTGAGCAATTACACAATCTCAACAAAGAACAGGGGTGGTACTGATGGACGCCGTAACTATTGAACGCTGGATCAGAAACTTGGGGCGTTTCTACGTGGAGTTAGTCTCCGAAGGCGTAATTCCAGATCTGCCACTTACCGAGTTGTATCAAGGACGCGACTGGTTGACCTTGAAAAAACCAGGGAATGGTCTGGAGTTAAGTTTTTGGGCGCAAACGAAGCGCTACGAACGGCTCTTCATTACGCTACGTTCTACAGTGGAGGGCACAACAGAATACAACGACGAGCTTCCAGAACCTTTTGGATCAGTCGCGTCCCAGTCTGAAGTCCGTGCTGCTTTGGGCGTCCCCTTGGAATCACAAGGGCTGACCAAGCTGCCATTGAATACCGTGCTGGGTGGCTTTGATACCTATCCAATGGATCAGATCATCTATCCCAATATTAAAGTCTCCTTTCAATACACATCTTCCATGCTGGTCAAAACCCTAGTCTTTTCGTTGATCAACAGAGACCACGACTAGATAAGACGTGAGACAGCGAAAAAGGGCAGCCGCTACGTGGTTACAAACAACTCGGCCCGCTCCGTTCTTTGTTCGTCCAACAGCAGACCGTGACTAAACCCCCATAAACACGCGCCATCACTGGTGCAGCCCCCAAATAATCGGCACACTCCAAACCAGTTTTTCGCGGGTTCACGGACAAGGAAGCGTCACCCCCCATGATTTCGATCTATCAGCTCAAACCGCGTTTTCAGAACCTGCTGCGCCCCCTGGTGCAGCGCCTCTACGACAACGGCACCACCGCCAACCAGATCACCGTGCTGGCCGGCGTGGTTTCGCTGTTGGTCGGCCTGTTGATCGCCAGTTTTGCCGAGCACCGGTGGCTGTTTGCGCTGATCCCGCTGTGGATGATCCTGCGCATGGCCCTCAATGCCATCGACGGCATGCTCGCCCGTGAATTCGGCCAACAGTCGCGCCTGGGCGCCTACCTCAATGAACTGTGCGACGTGATTGCCGACAGCGCGTTGATCCTGCCATTCGCGCTGATCCCCGGCGTGAGCCTGGCGCCGGTGCTGCTGGTGGCCTTGCTGGCGGTGTTCAGCGAATACGCCGGTGTGCTGGGGCCGATGGTGGGTGCTTCGCGCCGCTATGACGGGCCGATGGGCAAGAGTGACCGTGCGTTCGTACTCGGCGTGCTCGCCACCGGTGTGGCACTCGGCTGGCTCGGCGCCGGCTGGGTCGACACGGTGATGTGGCTGGTCGCCGCCCTGCTTGCCTACACCCTGGTCAACCGCGTACGCCAAGGCCTGAAAGAAACCACTTCCCCTTCTGCATAAGGATTTTGCGATGCGCGAACAGCAAGCACACACCTTCAGTACCCATGATGGCGTCGAGCTTTTCTACCGCCACTGGCCAGCCAGCGCGCCCACACAGGGCGAGCCGCGCAAGGCCATCGTGCTGTTCCATCGCGGCCACGAGCATTCGGGGCGCATCGCCCACCTGGTCGATGAGCTGAACCTGCCGGGTTTCGACTTTTTCGCCTGGGACGCCCGTGGCCATGGCCAATCGCCTGGCGAGCGCGGCGACAGCCCAAGTTTCGCCACCAGCGCCCGCGACGTGCAGACCTTTTGCGACCATATCGGCGCCACCTATGGCATTGAAGAAGAAAACTTCGCTGTCATTGCCCAAAGCGTCGGTGCGGTGGTCGCGGCCACCTGGGTGCATGACTACGCGCCGAAAATCCGCGCGCTGGTGCTCGCCTCCCCGGCGTTCAAGGTCAAGCTCTACGTGCCCTTCGCCCGCCCGGGCCTGGCGCTGATGCGCAAATTTCGCGGCAACTTTTTCGTCAACAGTTACGTCAAGGCCAAGTTCCTCAGCCATGACCCGGAGCGCGTGGCGTCCTACGACAGCGACCCGCTGATCACCAAAGCCATCTCGGTGAACGTGCTGCTGGGTCTGTACGAAGCCGCCGACCGCGTTGTAGCCGATGCCCAGGCGATTCAGGTGCCGACCCAGTTGCTGGTCTCCGGCTCCGACTTTGTGGTGCATCGCAAACCCCAGCAGCAATTTTTCGACCGCCTCGGCAGCCTGAAAAAAGAGCTGCACATCCTCCCCGGCTTCTTCCACGATACCCTCGGCGAACGCGACCGCGCGGTGGCCGTGAGCAGTGCCCGGCGCTTTATCCTGCAAAACTTTGCGCACCCGCTGGACCGCGCCTCGCTGCTGGACGCCGACAAATTGGGCGCCACTTGCGCCGAGTCCGAATCCCTCGCCGCGCCGCTGCCACGTAACTCACTGCGCGACCTCTACTGGCGCATGACCCGCGCCAGCATGGGCCTGGGCAAGAACCTGTCGGACGGCGTAAAGCTGGGCTTCGACACCGGTTTCGACTCCGGCAGCACCCTCGACTACGTGTACCGCAACAAGCCCACCGGCAAAGGCGGGCTGGGGCGGATGATCGACACCAACTACCTCAACTCCATCGGCTGGCGTGGCATTCGCCAGCGCAAACTGAACGTCGAAGAACTGCTGCGCCTGGCCATGGCCAAATTGCGCGCGGATGACCGTGAAGTGCGCATCGTGGATATCGCTGCCGGCCATGGCCGCTACATTCTGGAAGCCTTGCAGGGTGTGTCGCCGTTGCCGGAATCGATCCTGCTGCGCGACTACAGCGATATCAACGTACGCGACGGTGGCGCGCTGATTCGCGAGAAAGGCCTGGGGGATATTGCGCAGTTCGTCAAAGGCGACGCCTTTGACCGCTTGGATTTGGCGGCACTCAACCCTAAGCCGACGCTGGCCGTGGTATCCGGGCTGTACGAGTTGTTTGCCGACAACGGCATGGTCGGCGGTTCGCTGGCCGGCCTGGCCGAAGCCGTGGAACCGGGCGGTTACCTGGTCTATACCGGCCAGCCGTGGCACCCGCAGCTGGAGCTTATCGCCCGCGCGCTGACCAGCCATCGCCAGGGCCAGGCCTGGGTGATGCGCCGTCGCAGCCAGGCGGAAATGGATCAGTCGGTGGAGGCCGCAGGCTTTCGCAAAATCACCCAGCGCGTGGATGAGTGGGGCATCTTTACCGTGTCCCTGGCGCAGAAGATCTGAGCATGCGCGAACCCGGTCTACTGAAACCCGCCTGCCTGTGGCTGCTGCTGTTGGCGCCGCTGTTTTTCAGCACCTACGGCTTTGCCACCTGGGTCACCAGCCAGCGCAGCGACGTCGGCACCCTGGTGTTCGACTGGGAAACCCATATGCCGTTCCTGGCGTGGACCATCGTGCCCTACTGGTCCATCGACCTGCTCTACGGTTTCTCGCTACTGCTGCCCAATAGCCGCCATGAGCTGAAACAACACGCCCTGCGCCTGTTGAGCGCCCAGTTGATTGCCGTGAGTTGCTTCCTGCTCTGGCCCCTGCGCTTCACCTTCGAGCGGCCGGAGCTGGATGGCGTGTTCGGCTGGCTGTTCGCCGTGTTGGCGGGCTTCGACAAACCGTTCAACCAGGCGCCGTCGCTGCATATCGCGCTGCTGGTGATCCTGTGGGTCATGTACCAGCGGCATACCCAAGGGGTGTGGCGCTGGGTGGTGCATGGCTGGTTCGGGCTGATCGGGATTTCGGTGCTGACCACTTATCAACATCACTTTATCGACTTACCCACAGGCGCCCTCGCCGGCTGGATTTGCGTGTGGCTTTGGCCGACGGAGCATCCAAGCCCGCTACTGAATGCGCGGCTGACTCGGGATCGGCAGCGTTGGCGCCTGGGTGTGCGCTATGGCCTGGGCGCGCTAGCGCTGGTCGTCCTGGCATTCAGCTTGCGTGGCTGGTGGCTGTGGCTGCTGTGGCCGGCGGTGTCCCTGGGCTTGATCAAGGCGAATTACTTGGTGCTCGGCGCGACGGGCTTTCAGAAGCGTGCCGATGGCCGACTTACACCGGCGGCACGCTGGTTGTATGCGCCTTACCTGGCCGCGGCGTGGATCAACTCACGGCTGTGGACGCGTAAACATCCGCAAGCAGACTTAATTGTGGATAACGTTTGGCTCGGGCGGATTCCCACATCGAAAGAGCAGGATTCATTCAAGGCCATCGTCGATCTGTGTGCCGAACTGCCGATTAATCCACAGGCCCGTGCCTATCAATGTGTACCGGTGCTGGACCTGATTGCCCCCACCCCTGCCGAATGCCAGCAAGCTGCCGAGGCTATCGAACGCCTGCGCGCCAGCGGCCCCTTGCTGGTGTGCTGCGCCCTCGGCTACTCACGCAGCGCCACCGCCTTCGCCGCGTGGCTGCTGCATACCGGGCGCGCCACGACGGTTGAGCAGGCGCTGACTATCATTCGTACAGCGCGGGCCGACGTGGTCCTGCACCCCGCACACCGTGAAGCGTTGGAGGGTTTGCCCCATGCCCGCTGATATGGAACTCCAGGTAGTTGCCAGCCTGCTGCGCCGTGGCCGTTCGCTGGATCAGTTATCCACAGGCCTGACCGTGGCCGGCGTGGTGTTCGGCCTCGCCCAATTGCTGATGGCGAGTATTTCAACGATCTGCCTGCTGCTCAGCCTGTGGATGATTATCCTCGGGTTGCTGCAAAAGTACTGGGCGCTGCGCGTGGCGTTCGATGCCGACCTGTTTGCCCTGCTCGCCCGCGACATCGACCGCACCACGGACCTCGACCAGGCCCTGCAAACCCTTGGCCTGCAATCACCCAAGCGTGCCGGGCGGCCGTGGACCGAGCGCCGTCGCGGCGCGCTCAAACTGCTGCGCAAACAAGCCTGGTTGCTGGGCGCGCAAGCGCTGCTGACCCTGGGCGTGATTCTCGCCAGCCCTTGGCTGCCTTTCGCCGGATAAGGAAACCCCATGTTCGAACCCGTGGTCGCCACATTGATAACCTCCATGGCCCGCACCGTCACCGGCGCCCGCAGCCTGTGGCTGGGCTGCGCGCCGGTGCCGGTGCAACGCATCTACTTCGCCAACCACAGCAGCCACGGCGACTTCGTGCTGCTGTGGGCATCGTTGCCGCAGAACCTGCGCAAATTCACCCGCCCGGTGGCCGGCAGTGATTACTGGAACAAAAGCGCGTTGCGCCGCTACATCATCAACCGTGTGTTCAATGGCGTGCTGATCGACCGCGAGCGCAAAGAGCCTGTGGATAACCCCTTGCAGCCCATGTTGGCGGCCCTGGAAGGCGGCGACTCACTGATCATCTTCCCCGAAGGCACACGTAATCTGGAGGACGGCCTGCTGCCGTTCAAAAGCGGCTTGTACCACCTCGCGAAAAGTTACCCACAGGCCGAATTGATCCCCGTGTGGATCGCCAACCTCAACCGGGTCATGCCCAAGGGCCGCGTACTGCCGCTGCCTTTGTTGTGCACCACCAGCTTCGGCGCGCCGCTGCAATTGGGGGACGGTGAAGACAAAGCCGCGTTCCTCGCCCGCACCCGCGACGCCCTGCTCGCCCTTGCCCCGGAGCATTCCTGAGATGGCTAGCCAAACCCTGATGTTGTTCGGCGGGATCGGCGCGATCCTGATACTGGCCTCGCTGATCGGCCTGATCCTCAAGCTGCGCACCCGTGGTACGCCGAATACGGTGATCGACAACCTCAACGCGCGCATCAACGCCTGGTGGGTGATGGTGGTGGTGATCGGCATCGCCTTCTGGCTCGGCACCGGCGCGGTGATCCTGTTGTTCTACGCCGTGTCGTTCTACGCCCTGCGCGAATTCCTCACCCTCACGCCCACCCGCCGCAGCGACTACCCGGCGCTGGTAGCCGCGTTCTACCTGGCCCTGCCGCTGCAGTACCTGCTGATCTATGCGGACTGGTACGGGCTGTTCTCGATCTTTATCCCGGTGTACGTGTTCTTGCTGCTGCCGATCCTCGCCAGCCTCGGTGGCGACAGCACCCACTTCCTCGAGCGGGCCTCGAAAGTGCAATGGGGGCTGATGATCGCGGTGTTCTGCGTGTCCTTCGTGCCTGCGCTGCTGACCCTCGACATCCCCGGCTACGAAGGCCGCAACCTGCTGCTGATCGCCTACCTGGTGATCGTGGTGCAACTCTCGGACGTGTTGCAGTACGTGTGCGGCAAGCTGTTCGGCAAACATAAGATCGCGCCCAACCTGTCGCCGTCGAAAACCGTGGAAGGCTTTGTCGGCGGCATTCTGCTCTCCTCCCTGATCGGCGCGGCGCTGTGGTGGACCACGCCATTCAACCCGTGGCAGTCGTTCTTGATCGCGCTGTTGATCAACCTGCTCGGGTTTGCCGGCGGCATCGTGATGTCAGCCATCAAGCGCGACCGCGGCGTGAAGGACTGGGGCCATATGATCGAAGGGCACGGCGGCATGCTCGACCGCCTGGATTCGGTGTGTTTTGCCGCGCCAATCTTCTTCCACCTCGTGCGCTACTGGTGGACGTGACACTACCGACCTCGAGCAAAATGAAAATCAAAAGTGGGAGGGGGCTTGCCCCCGATAGCGGTGCATCAGTCACAACATTCAGTGGCTGACACACCGCCGTCGGGAGCAAGCCCCCTCCCACATCTTTTGTATCAAAGACGCTGTAAGATACGCCGCACTTAGCCAGGGATGCTCACCATGTTCGATTCGTTCAAAGCGATCAGCCGCCGTATTGTCGGTGCGTTATTGACTGTGGTGGGCGCCGTTTTCGGCCAATGGCAGCCGCCGTTCTGGCTGCGCGCCATCGGCCGTGGCCTGGCGAACCTGGGCAACAAGGCGCGTGCTTATCCGCGCCAGACCGGTGCCGGCGTACTGGGCCTGGTACTGCTCGCCGCCGCCGGTTTTTACGGCTGGCACTGGTATTCCAACCTGCCGCAGCCGCACACCGCGAGCTATTCGCTGCACAAGCCCAACCTGACCAACTACACCCAGCAACCGCCGGTTGTGGATAACTTGCAGGTACGCTTTGCCGAATCCGTGGCTCCGCTGGCGGCCATCGGCAAGCCAGTGACTGAAGGCATCACCCTCAAACCCGAGGTGGCAGGCACCTGGCGCTGGTCCGATGACCGCACCTTGCTGTTCGTGCCGGAAAAAGACTGGCCGGTAGACGCCCATTACAGCCTCGACCTGGCCAAGAAAAACCTGCTGGCCGACGGCGTACTGCTGGACCAATACACCACTCAATTTTCTACCCAGCCGTTCCGCGCCACGTTGGCGCAAAACGAGCTGTACCAAGACCCGTCCAACCCCACGCTGAAACAGCTGGTAGCCACATTCCGGTTTTCCCACCCTGTAGATGAAGAAAGCCTACGCAAGCGCGTGTCCGTCACCCTCGGCAAAGGCCTGGCCTATCGCGACGCCCAGTTGCCTAACCGCCCGGAAATCACCTTCGACGACACCAAGCTCAACGCCTACGTACGTTCTGCCGCCCTGGCCACCCCGCTGGAAAGCACGCCGGTCAGCGCCAAGCTGGACGAAGGCATCAAGGCCCGCGACGGCGGCAACGCCAGCACCGCGCCGCTGGTGGCCGAAGTCACCGTGCCCGGCCGCTACCGCCTGACATTCACTGGCGCCGAAGTCAGCTTTGTGGATAACGAACGCGGTGAGCCGGAGCCCGTGCTGATGTTCAGCAGCTCCAGCGCCGTGGCCGATGACACCATCGCCGGTAAGGTCCAGGCTTGGCTGCTGCCGGAAAAAGCCCAGGACGATACCCGCCCCTACAGCAGCAACGATATCGACGATGCATTGCTCGCCCGCAGCAGCAAAATCAGCCTGACCCACGTGCCCAGCGTCGAACCGCTGAACACCCTGCACGCCTTCAAATTCAAGGCCCCTGCGGGTCGCGCGCTGTATGTAAGGGTGCCGGCCAACCTGGAAGCCATCGGCGGCTATTTGGCGAAGAATCCTACGGCCTCGCTGCTGAGCATGCCGGCTTACCCACGCACCTTGCAGTTCCTGTCCGACGGCGCCTTGCTCAGCCTCAATGGCGAAAAACGCCTGGGTTTCATGGCCCGTGGCGTGCCCGGCGCCCACGTGGAAATCGCCCGCCTGCTGCCCAACCAGCTGCAACACCTGGTGGACCAGAGCAGCGGCAGCTTCGCCCGCCCCAACTTCGGCAACGAATATTTCGATCGCATGGTCGAGCGTCAGTCACTGGACATTCCACTGTCGTCCAATGACCCGGCCAAAACCGTCTACGACAACGTGGACCTCAGCCACTACCTCACCGCCAACGGCGGCCGACGCGGTATTTTCGTACTCAAGCTCAGCCCGCAGGATGACACGGCCCAGCGTACGTTCGAGTACGACCGCAGCAGCACCAGCGACCTGCGTTTTATCGTAGTGACGGACCTGGGCATCATCGCCAAGCGTTCCAGCGACGGCAGCCATGATGTGTATGTGCAGTCCATCGGCAACGGTTCGCCGGTAGCCGACGCGCAAGTCGACATCATTGGCCGCAACGGCCTGCCGGTCAGCAGTGGCCGTACCGATGGCGAAGGCCATGTGCATTTCGCCAAGCTGGATGAACTGCGCCGTGAGAAAACGCCGCTGATGTATGTGGTTACGCGCGGTAATGACCAGTCATTCCTGCCGATCGCACGCCAGTCTCAGCAGTTGGATTTGTCGCGCTTCGACGTAGGCGGTCTGGAAGAAGACGGTGCGATTGATCGCCTCAGCGCCTACCTGTTTACCGACCGCGGCCTGTACCGACCCGGCGAAACCGCGCACCTGGGCATGATCGTGCGCAGCGGCAACTGGAAAGGCGCCCTGCGAGGCCTGCCGGTGGAGCTGCAAATCACCGACCCGCGTGGCCTGGAGGTAATCCGCCAGCCGCTGAAACTGTCCGCCAGCGGGTTTGAAACCTTTGATTTCCCCAGCAGCGAAGTCGCCCCCGCCGGGGAATACACCGCGACCCTGCAGTTGATTGGCCAGAAGCAGACCCGCACCGACCTGGGCAGCGTGAGCTTCAAGGTCCGCGACTTTGAACCGGACCGCATGAAAGTCAGCCTGAGCCTGCACGACACACCCGTGTTGGGTTGGATTGCACCGGACCAAGTAGTGGCAAAAGTCACCGCGATGCACCTGTTCGGCGCCCCGGCATCTGGCCGGCGCGTGACCGCGAAAATGTCCCTGAGCCCGACGCTCGCGGCCTTCGACCGCTACCCGGATTACCGTTTCCGCCTCAATGACGCCCTGGAAGACGCCAGCACCGAAGACCTCGCCGAAACCACCGTGGACGATAACGGCCAGGCGGTCCTCGACCTCAACCTGCAACGCTTCGCCAACAGTACCTATCGCCTGCAAGTGGCAACCCAAGTGTTCGAGGCCGAGGGTGGCCGCAATGTGGCGGCGCAAAGTGCCCTGCTGGTGTCGTCCGCGCCCTACCTGGTGGGTGTGAAAAGTCAGGATTCGCTGTCGTACGTCGCCAAGGACGCGCCGCGTCAGGTGCAATGGCTGGCCGTCGCGCCGGACCTGACGCCGCTGGCGGTCGACGGCCTGACCAGCGAGGTGGTCGAACACCGTTATGTGTCGGTGCTGGTGAAGCAATCCAACGGCACCTACAAATACGAGTCGCGCATCAAGAACATCAGCCAGCCGGCCGCACCGCTGGTGATGACAGAGAAAGGCGCCAAGCAGGCCCTGAACACCGGTACGCCGGGGGATTACACCCTGCAACTCAAGGATGCCAACGGCAACCTGCTCAGCCAGATCGACTACAGCGTGGCCGGACGGGGCAACACCTCGCGCTCCCTGGAGCGTAATGCCGAGTTGCAACTGCGCCTGGATAAACGCAGCTACGCCACTGGCGACGAGATCGCGATCAGCATCCGCGCGCCCTACACCGGCGCCGGCTTGATCACCATCGAACGCGACAAGGTGTATACCCAGCAATGGTTCAAGGCCGACAGCACCAACAGCGTGCAACATATCCGCGTGCCCGCAGGGCTTGAGGGCAATGCCTACGTCAACGTGCAGTTCGTACGGGATATGGGTTCGGCCGAGGTCTACATGAGCCCGCTGTCCTACGGCGTGGTGCCGTTCAGCATCAACCTGGATGCACGGCGCATGGCGCTCAAGGTCGAAGGCCCGGCGAAGATCGAGCCGGGGCAGACGCTGGATATCAAGGTGAACGCCGACCGCCCGGGCCGCGCAGTGGTCTACGCGGTGGATGAAGGCATTCTGCAAGTGGCGCGCTACCAGACGCCGGACCCGTTGGGCTTCTTCTTCCAGAAGCGCGCGCTGGAAGTCGGCACCAGTCAGATCCTTGACCTGATCCTGCCGGAATTCAGCCGCCTGCTCAGTGGGGCAGCGCCCGGTGGCGATACCGAAGGCGCCCTGGCCAACCACCTCAACCCGTTCAAGCGTAAACATCAGCCGCCGGTAGCCTGGTGGTCCGGGCTGGTGGACTTGCCGGCCGGCGAAACCGTGCTGCATTACCAGGTGCCGGACAGCTTCAACGGCAAGCTGCATCTGTTTGCCGTGGCGGTGGACACCGACAGCGTGGGGGTCAGTGAGGCCAACACTGAGGTGCGCGGGCCGATTGTAATCACGCCAAACGTGCCGGCCTTTGTGGCGCCGGGGGATGTGTTCAACGTAAGCGCGGGCGTGTTCAGCAACCTCGACGCGGCGGCGGATGTGAAGTTTGAGGTACAGACCAGCGCTGGCCTGGTGGTGCAAGGCGACAAGGGCAGCACCTTGTCCCTGCAACCGCGCAAGGAAGGCACCGCCGAGTTCAAGATCAAGGTGGGCGAAACCCTGGGTTCGGCAGACCTGCGTTTTGTAGCGGTATTGCCGGATGGCAAACGCATCCAGGTGGCGGAAACCACCTCGATCCGCCCGCTCAGCGAGCACCGCGTAGCCTTGAGCCTGGGCCGCTTCGACAGCGCCAGCAAAGAGCTGAAACCCACGCGCGAACTGTTCACCCAACTGCGCGACGTGCAACTGGGCGTCGCCGCTTCGCCGCTGGTATGGGCCAACGGCCTCAAGCATTACCTGGATGACTACGGCTATGCATGCACCGAGCAGTTGGTGTCCAAGGCCATGCCGGCGTTGATCTGGGGTGGTACGGAACCTGCGGCCGAGCAAGCCTTCAACAGCGCCGTACGCATGCTCCGTCAGCGTCAGAACCAGGCCGGCGGCTTCGGTTTGTGGGCGGCCAACCCGGACGTGGCGCCGTATGCCAGCCTGTACGCCACCGACTTCCTGATCGAAGCCAAGGAACGCGGGCTGCCAGTGCCGGAAGACGTGTTAGTGCGCTCGAACGCTTATCTGACAGACCTGGCCAACGGCCCGAGCGAAGGCCTGTCGGAATTACGCAACCGTGCCTACGCCAGTTACCTGCTGAGCCGTCAGGGGATTCTGGTGAGCGGTGCCTTAAGTGATATCCGCGAGCGCTACGAAAGCTACTTCAAGGACAGTTGGCAGAACGACATTGGCGCCGCATACCTGGCCGCCAGCTACAAGCTGCTCAAGCAGGATCGCCAGGCGGATACGCTGTTCCGCAAGGTTCCATGGCGTTCGCTTGTGGATAAGTGGGACAGCGACGGCCTGTATTACGACCCGCTGGTGCACGATGCCGAACACCTGCACCTGCTGGCGCGGCACTTCCCCGAGCTGCTGGACGACGTGCCGGTGGCCTTGCTGGATAAGCTCGGCAAGCGCCTCAACGAGCAACGCTACAACTCGCTGTCGGCCGCCCTGTTACTGCGCGCCCTGGACAACTACGGCCAGCGTGCACAGAGCGACATGACCCTAAAAGCCACCGCCTGGCTGGGCGACAAGCAGCAACAACTGCTGGAAATGGCCGGCCAGCCGCCACGCGCCGCCGTACCAGGCGCCACGCAGAAGCTGGTGATGGAAAAATCCGACGGCCCAGCGGCGTTTTACATGCTCAGCGAAGCCGGTTTCGACAAGGGCGCCAAGCTCAAGCCGATCACCAATGGCCTGGAAATCATTCACGAATACCTCGACCTCAAGGGCGAGCCGGTGAGCAAAGTGGCGGTGGGCGACGAGTTCCTGGTGCGCCTGCGCCTGCGTGCCACCGACCGTGACCAGGTGCAGCAAGTGGCCGTGGTCGACCTGCTGCCAGGTGGCGTCGAGCCTGTGTATAACTTGCCGCCGGAGCCGGAAGCCGCCAGTTCCGAGGAAAGTGAAGGTGAAGAATCCGAGTACGTCGAAGCCAGCGACGAAGAGGCCGACACCTGGCAGGCGCCGATCGGCGAAACCGAACTGAGCAACTGGCAGCCGGAGTACGTGGATGTACGTGATGACCGGGTGGTGTTGTACGGCACTGCGCTGCGCGACGTAGGCACTTTCGTGTACCGCGTGCGCGCCACCAACGCAGGGACCTTCAATACGCCACCGGCCTACGCCGAAGGTATGTACGAAACCACCCTGCAAGGGCGCGGCAAAGTAGGCCAGCTTGAAATTACCAAGCCTTAAACGCCTAACGCCGCCGCTGCTGGTAGCGGCGGTTCTGCTGGCGGGATTGCGGCTATGGCCGCATGCCCCGCTGGAACAGGCGGTAACGTCTTCAAGGGTGGTGCTGGCCGACGACGGCTCGCTGCTACGCATGACGCTGGCGGATGACGGCCAATACCGACTCTGGCTACCTCTGGAGCGGATTTCTCCTTCACTGGTCGAGGCCTTGCTGCTCAAGGAGGACCGCAATTTCTACTGGCACCCGGGAGTAAATCCTCCGGCATTGCTACGCGCGGCACTCGCCACCTACAGCGGCGGCCAGCGCCAGGGCGGCTCGACCTTGAGCATGCAACTGGCGCGGCGCCTGTGGGACCTGAACACCCGCCAAGTGCCCGGCAAATTGCAGCAGATGGCCTTGGCGCTGTGGCTGGAGGCGCGCTACAGCAAGCACGACATCCTGGAGGCCTACCTGAACCTGGCGCCCATGGGCGGCAATATCGAAGGCGCCGAGGCCGCCAGCCGCATTTACTTCGGTAAGTCGGCGGCGCAATTATCCTTGTCCGAAGCCCTGGCGTTGGCCGTGATCCCACAGCAGCCGGGGCGGCGGGCGCGCTTTGGGCCGGCGCTGCAAAATGCGCGGCTGCGCTTGATGGCCGATTGGCGCGAGACTTATCCACAGGACCCACGCAACGACAGTTTGCTCAACCTGCCCCTGGAAGCGCGCAACCGCCAGCAGATCCCGTTTCTAGCGCCACACCTGAGCGAGCAACTGCTGGCGTCCCAGCCCGGCAATGAGTTGAACAGCACTCTCAACCTGCCACTGCAGCAATTGCTCGAGCGCTTGATCAACGGCTTTATCGCCGAGCGCCGCAGCACGGGTGTGGAAAACGCCACGGCGATCCTGATCGACAGCCGCGACCAGAGCGTGAAAGCCCTGGTGGGCTCCGCGGATTACTTATCCACAAGCCTGCACGGCCAGGTCAACGGCGTGCTGGCGCGGCGCTCGCCGGGGTCGACCCTCAAGCCATTCCTGTATGGGCTGGCGCTGGATCAGGGGGTGATCCACCCCATGAGCATCCTCAAGGACCTGCCCAGTAACTTCGGCTACTTCCAGCCGGAAAATTTCGACGGCAGTTTTGTCGGGCCTCTGACGGCGCGGGATGCCCTGATCCGTAGCCGTAATATCCCGGCGGTATGGCTGGCCAGCCAGGTCAAATCACCATCGCTGTACGGCCTGTTGCAACGGGCCGGCATCAAAGGCCTGCGCGACGAGAGCCATTACGGCCTGGCCCTGGCCCTCGGCGGTGGCGAGATGACCCCGGAGGAACTGGCGCGGCTGTATGTGATGCTGGCCGGCGACGGGCACCTGCGCCCGCTGCGCTATCTGCAGGAGCAACCGCAAACCACCGGTGCGCAACTGCTGACGCCCCAAGCCGCGTTTATGGTGCGCGACATGCTGCGCCGCAATCCGCGCCCGGATGGCTTGCCCGGCCGCCATTGGCGCACCGCCTGGAAAACCGGCACCTCCTGGGGCTTTCACGATGCCTGGAGTGCAGGCCTGGTGGGCCCGTATGTGTTGGTGGTGTGGGTGGGCAACTTCGATGGGCGGCCGAACCCGGCGTTTATCGGCGCCAAGACCGCCGCGCCGCTGTTCTTCCGTATCGCCGACGCCCTTCCCCTGGCCCTGCCCAATGTGCTGATCAAGCCCGACAAGCCGCCCGCCGGGCTGGTGCGCATCGACGTCTGCGCCGCCTCCGGTGAGCTGCCCAACCGCTGGTGCCCGCAAACCCGCAAGACCTGGTACATCCCTGGCGTCTCACCGATTCGCGTGTCCAACCTGCACCGCCCGGTGCTGATCGACACCCGCACCGGCAAGGCTGCGTGCCCGCCGTTCGAGGCGCAATACACCCGCGAAGAAGTCTTCGAGTTCTGGCCCAGCGACATCCAACGCCTGTACCGCGCCGCCGGCCTGCCGCGGCGCACACCGCCCAGCGTGATGAAAAACTGCCAGCCCAACCGCATCAGCGACCAAAGCGAAGCGCCGCAGATCCGCTCGCCCCTGACCCAGGTGAGCTACCAGTTGCGCCTGTCCCAGCCCCAGGAAAGCATCCCACTGAATGCCAACGCCGCCAGCGATGCAGCGACCCTGTACTGGTTCGCCGACCAGACCCTGATCGGCCAGGGCCCGCCGCAAACCACGCTGAATTGGCGGCCGGGCAAGTCGGGGGAATACCGGTTGCGGGTCAGTGATGATCAGGGGCGCAGCACGAGTCGGGGGCTAAAAGTGGAGTTTGTGCCGTGATCAGGCGTCTTCGTCGTCGAAACTAGCCCAAAGAACCGACCAGAGCCGGTTAACGCGAGGACAGCTCTACGTAGCTCGACTCGCCACCGCCAGTGGCACCCGACAACCAGCCCCACTCGAAGCTCAGGGTGGTAAGCCCAGCAGGGTCTACACCGACCGTCCCACGCGACCAGCCGGACAGCAATTCACCGTCCAGCGTGAGGCACTGAAACAGCAACTCAATGGTATCGACGCCCGTAACCCGGCCGACTTGCTTACCCAGGCGGATTCGGCCGCCTTGGTAGGTGCCGGAAATGGCATCACCGTCGACAAGGTAATGAAACACCGTGCCAGCACCGGAAAGCCCTTGGGTGTTGCTGGCGACGGTGAAGCGGCGGTTGTTCAAGCGTCGGTGGATTTCTGAGGGGGTGTGCATCGCGGTCGAATCCTTTCGAGGGGCCCTGGAGGCCAGGCGGCCTCCAGGGTGTGGCGTATTACTCCACCGTCACCGACTTCGCCAGGTTGCGCGGCTGGTCAACGTCGGTGCCCTTGAGCACGGCCACGTAGTACGACAGCAGCTGCAGCGGGATGGTGTAGAGGATCGGCGACAGGGTGTCGTGGATGTGCGGCATATTGATGACGTGGGTGCCTTCGCCGTTGGTCATGCCGGCTTTTTCGTCGGCGAACACGATCAGTTGGCCACCACGGGCGCGCACTTCCTGCAGGTTGGACTTGAGCTTTTCCAGCAGTTCGTTATTCGGTGCAACGGTGACCACGGGCATGTCGTCATCCACCAGGGCCAGGGGGCCGTGCTTCAACTCACCGGCCGGGTAGGCTTCGGCGTGGATGTACGAAATTTCCTTGAGTTTAAGCGAGCCTTCCATCGCCACCGGGTATTGCGCGCCACGGCCGAGGAACAGGGTGTGGTTCTTGTCGGCGAACAGTTCCGCGACTTTTTCCACCACGCTGTCCATCGCCAGGGCTTCACCCAGGCGGGTCGGCAGGCGGCGCAGTTCTTCCACCAGTCGGGCTTCGACGCCGTCTGCCAAGGTGCCACGCACCTGGCCCAGGGACAGGGTCAGCAACAACAGGCCAACCAACTGGGTGGTGAAGGCTTTGGTGGAGGCCACGCCGATTTCGCGACCGGCCTGGGTCAGCAGGGTCAGGTCGGATTCACGCACCAGGGAGCTGATGCTGACGTTGCAGATCGCCAGGCTGGCGAGGAAGCCCAACTCCTTGGCGTTGCGCAGGGCGGCCAGGGTGTCGGCGGTTTCGCCGGATTGGGAGATGGTTACGAACAGTGTATCGGGCTGCACCACTACCTTGCGGTAGCGGAATTCGCTGGCGACTTCGACCTGGCAGGGGATGCCGGCCAGCTCTTCCAGCCAGTAACGCGCAACCATGCCGGCGTGGTAGCTGGTGCCGCACGCAACAATCTGCACATTGCGCACTTTGGCGAACAACTCGGCGGCTTGCGGGCCGAAAGCGTTGACCAGCACCTGGTTCTGGCTCAGGCGACCTTCCAGGGTGCGCTGTACCACAGCCGGTTGCTCGTGGATTTCCTTGAGCATGAAGTGGCGGTACTCGCCCTTGTCGGCAGCTTCGGCGCCGTCGCGATATTGCACGGCTTCGCGCTCGACGGAATTGCCATTAACGTCCCAGATCGCCACGCTTTCACGGCGAATATCGGCGATATCACCTTCTTCCAGGTACATAAAGCGGTCGGTCACCTGGCGCAGGGCCAGTTGGTCGGAAGCGAGGAAGTTCTCGCCCAGGCCCAGGCCGATGACCAACGGGCTGCCACTGCGGGCAGCAACGACGCGGTCTGGTTGGCTGGCACTGACCACGGCCAGGCCGTAGGCGCCATGCAATTCCTTGACAGTAGCCTTGAGGGCGACGGTCAGGTCACCGAGGTCCTTGAGCTTGTGGTTGAGCAGATGGGCGATGACCTCGGTGTCGGTGTCCGAGGTGAACACGTAACCCAGGCCTTTGAGCTGTTCGCGCAGCACTTCGTGGTTTTCGATGATGCCGTTGTGCACCACGGCCAAGTCACCGGAGAAATGCGGGTGGGCGTTACGTTCGCACGGCGCACCGTGGGTGGCCCAGCGGGTGTGGGCGATGCCGAGGCGACCGACCAGCGGCTCACCGGCCAGGGCCTGCTCCAATTCGCTGACCTTGCCCGGGCGACGCATGCGCTCAAGCTTGCCGGCGTTGGTGAAAACGGCCACACCGGCGCTGTCGTAGCCGCGGTATTCCAGGCGCTTGAGGCCTTCAAGCAGAATGGCGGTGACGTTACGTTCGGCGACTGCGCCTACAATTCCACACATGGTTTTCTCCTAGATGATTGCCGCGCATATCAGCGTAATGCCGCGGGCTTGGATCTGGTCGCGGGCCTCAAGCGGCAGGCGATCATCGGTAATCAGGGTATGGACGCTGCTCCAGGGCAGTTCCAGGTTGGGGATCTTGCGGCCGATCTTGTCGGATTCGACCATCACCACCACTTCGCGGGCGACCTCGGCCATCACGCGGCTCAGGCCCAGCAGCTCATTGAAGGTGGTGGTACCGCGCTGCAAGTCGATGCCGTCGGCACCGATAAACAGTTGGTCAAAGTCATAGGACCGTAGCACCTGCTCGGCGACCTGGCCCTGGAACGAGTCCGAATGCGGGTCCCAAGTGCCGCCGGTCATCAGCAGCACCGGTTCGTGTTCGAGTTCGCTCAAGGCGCTGGCCACGTGCAGGGAGTTGGTCATCACCACCAAGCCGGGCTGATGGCCCAGCTCGGGGATCATCGCCGCGGTGGTGCTGCCACTGTCGATGATGATGCGCGCATGCTCACGTAAACGCGTCACAGCAGCGCGCGCGATGGCGCGCTTGTAGGCCGAAACGGGCTGGGCAGCGTCGCCGACCAGTTCCTGCGGCATGGTGATGGCACCGCCGTAGCGGCGTAGCAGCAGGCCATTGCTTTCGAGGGCGGCCAGGTCCTTGCGGATGGTCACTTCCGAGGTTTCGAAACGCTTGGCCAATTCGTCCACGCTGACTTCGCCCTGCTCATTGAGCAAGGCGAGGATGTTGTGGCGACGTTGGGGTGTATTTCGTTTCGACATGGTGATGATAAGTTTCGTTTCGAAAGATAACGAAGGCAATCAAAACCTATTGGTGAAAGATCGTCAAGCGGGGCGGATAAATTTTTAAGCCCACCACGCAGCAAATGTGGGAAGGGGCTTGCCCCCGGTAGCAGAGTGTCAGTCGATACATAAGCTGACTGATCTACCGCCATCGGGGGCAAGCCCCCTCCCACATTGATTGTGGATAACTCAGGTTTTTTTGATTTTTACCGGGCGTTTCCAGCCGTCGATGTTGCGTTGGCGGGCGCGGGCCACGCCCAACTGCAAGTTATCCACATCCTGATTGATGGTGGAACCGGCCGCCGTGGTGGCGCCGTCGCCGACCTTCACGGGCGCAACCAGCGAGTTATTGGAGCCGATGAACACATCTTCGCCCAGCACAGTCACGTGTTTGTTGGCGCCATCGTAGTTGCAGGTGATGGTGCCGGCGCCGATGTTGGTGCGCGCACCGATGACGGCATCGCCCAGGTAAGTCAGGTGGCCGGCCTTGGCGCCTTCACCGAGGTGGGCGTTTTTCAGTTCGACAAAGTTACCCACATGGGCCTTGGCCTCCAACACGCTGCCCGGACGCAACCGCGCAAACGGCCCGGCGTCGCTGCCCTCGCCCATCACGGCACCGTCGATATGACTGTTGGCCTTGACCACCACGCCCTTGCGCAGGGTGCTGTCCTTGATCACGCAGTTCGGGCCGATCACCACGTCGTCTTCGATGATCACGCGGCCTTCGAGGATCACGTTGATGTCGATCAGCACGTCGCGGCCCACGGTGACTTCACCGCGTACGTCGAAACGGGCCGGGTCGCGCAGGGTCACGCCCTGGGCCATCAAACGGCGGCTTTCGCGAAGTTGGTAGTGACGCTCAAGCTCGGCAAGCTGCTTGCGGTCGTTGGCGCCCTGCACTTCCATCGGGTCGTGGGGCTGCTCGGTGGCGACCAGCAGGCCGTCACTCACGGCCATCTCGATGACATCGGTGAGGTAGTACTCACCCTGGGCGTTGTTGTTGGACAGACGGCTCATCCAGTCGGCGAGCTTATTGGCCGGGACGGCGAGAATGCCGGTGTTGCCCTCGGTGATGGCGCGTTGGGCGTCGCTGGCGTCTTTGTGCTCGACGATGGCCGCGACCTTGCCGTCGGCCGTGCGCACTATGCGGCCGTAGCCGGTGGGGTCGTCCAGCTCAACGGTGAGCAGGCCCATCTGGCCCGGCACCACGTGCTTGAGCAGGCGTTGCAGGGTTTCCACTTCAATCAGCGGGACGTCGCCGTAGAGGATCAGCACGGTGTCGGCGCTGATGAACGGCACGGCTTGGGCCGTGGCGTGGCCGGTGCCGAGTTGTTTGTCTTGCAGCACGAAATTCAGGTCATCCGCCGCAAGGCGTTCACGGACCACGTCGGCACCATGGCCGATCACCACGTGGATACGCTGCGGGCTCAACTGCCGGGCGCTGTGGATAACATGGCCAAGCATGGAGTTGCCGGCAACCGGGTGCAGTACCTTGGGCAAGGCCGAACGCATGCGGGTGCCCTGGCCTGCGGCGAGAATGACGATTTCAAGAGACATGAATGGCTACCAATCCTGGGCGGTCCGGCTTCAGACCAGAGAAGTGTTTTGCTTAAAAAGAAAAAGGGTAGCCGAGGCTACCCTTTTTAATCAATCGCGCATGAAGCATGACGGCGTGGCCGCTTACTTCTTGCGGATCTGCTGGAGCGTGCGCAGCTGGGCTGCAGCCTCGGCCAGACGTACAGCAGCAGCGCTGTAGTCGAAGTCCGCACCCTTTTCGTTCAGGGCCTTCTCAGCAGCCTTGACGGCTTCCTGAGCGGAGGCTTCATCCAGGTCGCCAGCACGTTGCACGGTGTCGGCAAGTACCTTGACCATGTTCGGCTGAACCTCGAGGAAACCACCGGAGATGTAAAACACCTCACGTTCCCCGCCTTGCTTGGTCAGCGTGATCGGACCTGGCTTCAAGCTGGTGATCAACGGCGCGTGGCCCATGGCAATACCCAGGTCACCGAGTTCGCCGTGTGCAATCACCATTTCTACCAGACCGGAGAAGATTTCCCCTTCCGCGCTGACGATATCGCAATGGACTGTCATAGCCATCTGATTGCCTCAACCTGATGAGCGCCCGTTTCCGGGCGCTTGGATTACAGTTTCTTGGCTTTCTCGATCGCTTCTTCGATGCCGCCGACCATGTAGAACGCTTGTTCTGGCAGGTGGTCGTAGTCACCGTTGAGGATGCCTTTGAAGCCAGCAATGGTGTCTTTCAGGGAAACGTATTTACCCGAGGCACCGGTGAAGACTTCAGCCACGAAGAACGGCTGCGACAAGAAGCGCTGGATCTTACGAGCACGGTTTACCAACTGCTTGTCGGCTTCCGACAGCTCGTCCATACCCAGGATCGCGATGATGTCCTTCAGTTCTTTGTAACGCTGCAGCACGTACTGAACGCCGCGAGCGGTGTCGTAGTGCTCCTGGCCGATCACGTTCGGGTCCAGCTGGCGCGAAGTCGAGTCGAGTGGATCGACCGCTGGGTAGATACCCAGGGAAGCGATGTCACGGGACAGAACGACGGTGGCGTCCAAGTGGGCGAAGGTGGTCGCTGGCGACGGGTCGGTCAAGTCATCCGCAGGTACGTATACCGCTTGGATCGAAGTGATCGAGCCTTCCTTGGTCGAAGTGATACGTTCTTGCAGAACGCCCATCTCTTCAGCCAGGGTCGGCTGGTAACCTACTGCCGAAGGCATACGGCCCAGCAGTGCGGATACTTCAGTACCGGCCAGGGTGTAACGGTAGATGTTGTCGACGAACAGCAGAACGTCGTTACCTTCGTCACGGAACTTCTCGGCCATGGTCAGGCCAGTCAGTGCTACGCGCAGACGGTTACCCGGCGGCTCGTTCATCTGACCGTAAACCAGTGCCACTTTGTCCAGAACGTTGGAGTCCTTCATCTCGTGGTAGAAGTCGTTACCCTCACGGGTACGCTCACCCACACCGGCGAACACGGAATAACCGCTGTGCTCGATGGCGATGTTACGGATCAGTTCCATCATGTTTACGGTTTTGCCTACACCGGCACCACCGAACAGACCAACTTTACCGCCCTTGGCGAACGGGCAAACCAGGTCGATAACCTTGATGCCGGTTTCCAGCAGGTCATTGCCGCCAGCTTGTTCGGCGAACGAAGGTGCTGGACGGTGAATGCCCCAGCGCTCTTCGGTGTCGATCGGGCCAGCTTCGTCGATTGGGTTACCCAGTACGTCCATGATCCGGCCCAGGGTCGCTTTACCGACCGGTACGGAGATGGCTGCGCCAGAGTCGATAACGTCCAGACCGCGCTTCAAGCCTTCGGTGGAACCCATCGCAATGGTACGCACTACGCCGTCGCCCAGCTGTTGCTGAACTTCCAGAGTAGTGTCCGCGCCTTGTACTTTCAGCGCGTTGTAGATGCTCGGTACGCTGTCGCGTGGAAATTCCACGTCGATAACGGCGCCGATGATTTGAACGATACGTCCGCTACTCATAGCTGGATCCTCTGAATATTTGAACCGTTAAACCGCGGCAGCGCCGCCGACGATTTCCGAGATCTCTTGGGTGATCGCAGCCTGACGCGCCTTGTTGTAGATCAGCTGCAAATCGCTGATCAGATCACCGGCGTTATCGGTAGCGTTTTTCATCGCGATCATCCGCGCCGCTTGTTCAGCTGCGTTGTTCTCGACCACCGCCTGGTACACCTGCGACTCCACGTAGCGCACCATCAAGCCGTCAAGCAGCTCTTTGGCGTCTGGTTCGTAGAGGTAGTCCCAGTGGTGCTTGAGTTCCTGATCCGGAGTCGCCACCAGTGGAATCAATTGCTCCACGGTTGGCTGCTGGGTCATGGTGTTGATGAACTTGTTGGATACCACGGAGAGGCGGTCAATCCGGCCTTCCAGGTATGCATCCAGCATCACCTTCACACTGCCGATCAAATCATTGATCGACGGCTCTTCACCCAGGTGGCTGATAGCTGCAACGACGTTACCGCCGAAGTTGCGGAAAAAGGCCGCACCCTTGCTACCAACAACACACAGATCGATCTCGACGCCGTTTTCGCGGTTTACCGCCATGTCCTTGACCAGGGCCTTGAACAGGTTGGTATTCAGACCACCGCACAAACCACGGTCACTGCTCACTACCACATAACCCACACGCTTGACGGCGCGGTCGATCATGAACGGGTGGCGGTATTCCGGGTTGGCGTTGGCCAGATGCCCAATTACCTGGCGGATACGCTCCGCATAAGGACGGCTAGCAGCCATGCGCATTTGTGCCTTGCGCATTTTGCTGACCGCCACTTTTTCCATGGCGCTGGTAATTTTTTGCGTGCTTTTGATGCTCGCAATCTTACTGCGAATCTCTTTTGCGCCTGCCATGTAACACCTATCAGGTTAGCAAGCGGGAGCCTTGCGGCTCCCGCTGCGGCTTACCAGGTTTGGGTGGCCTTGAACTTCTCGATACCGGCTTTCATGCCAGCGTCGATATCGTCATTGAAGTCACCCTTCACGTTGATCTTCGCCATCAATTCGGCGTGATCGCGGTTGAAGTAAGCAATCAGCGCTTGTTCAAAGCTGCCGACCTTGGCGATTTCAACGTCGGTCAGGAACCCACGCTCAGCGGCATACAGCGACAACGCCATGTCAGCGATCGACATTGGGGCGTATTGCTTCTGCTTCATCAGCTCGGTAACGCGCTGACCATGCTCAAGTTGCTTACGGGTCGCTTCGTCCAGGTCAGAAGCGAACTGGGCGAATGCCGCCAGTTCACGGTACTGAGCCAGAGCGGTACGGATACCACCGGAGAGCTTCTTGATGATCTTGGTCTGAGCGGCACCACCCACACGGGATACCGAAACACCGGCGTTCACTGCTGGGCGGATGCCCGAGTTGAACATGGCCGATTCCAGGAAGATCTGACCGTCGGTGATGGAAATCACGTTGGTCGGAACGAACGCGGAAACGTCGCCAGCCTGGGTTTCGATGATCGGCAGTGCGGTCAGGGAACCGGTTTTGCCGGTCACTGCGCCGTTGGTGAACTTCTCTACGTACTCTTCCGAAACGCGGGATGCGCGCTCCAGCAGACGGGAGTGGAGATAGAACACGTCGCCTGGGTAAGCTTCACGGCCTGGTGGACGGCGCAGCAGCAGGGAAATCTGGCGGTAAGCCACTGCTTGCTTGGACAGATCGTCATAAACGATCAGCGCGTCTTCACCGCGGTCGCGGAAGAATTCACCCATGGTGCAACCGGAGTACGGTGCCAGGAATTGCAGCGCAGGAGATTCCGAAGCACTGGCAGCCACGATGATCGTGTTGGCCAGGGCGCCGTTTTCTTCCAGCTTGCGAACCACGTTGGCGATGGTCGATTGCTTCTGACCAATGGCTACGTAGACGCAGAAAATGCCGCTGTTCTTCTGGTTGATGATCGCGTCGATCGCCAGAGCGGTTTTACCGATCTGACGGTCACCGATGATCAGCTCACGCTGGCCACGGCCGACCGGGATCATGGCATCGACAGCCTTGTAGCCAGTCTGTACAGGCTGGTCTACCGACTTACGCCAGATCACGCCTGGAGCAACTTTCTCGACCGCGTCGGTCTCGGTGTTGCCCAGTGGACCTTTGCCGTCAACAGGGTTACCCAGTGCGTCGACTACGCGACCCAGCAGTTCCTTACCAACCGGAACTTCCAGGATGCGGCCTGTGCACTTGGCGCTCATGCCTTCGGCAAGAGACTGGTAGGAGCCCAATACAACGGCACCTACGGAGTCTTGCTCCAGGTTGAGGGCCATACCGTAGACGCCGCCCGGAAACTCGATCATCTCGCCGTACATTACGTCGGCCAGACCGTGAATCCGCACGATGCCGTCAGATACGCTGACGACAGTGCCTTCGTTACGGGCTTGGGAGGTCACATCGAGCTTGTCGATGCGGCCCTTGATAATTTCACTTATTTCGGAAGGATTGAGTTGCTGCATTGCTCTGCTGCCCCTTCAAACTCAAGATTTCAATGCTTCGGCAAGTTTCGCGATTTTGCCGCGAATCGAGCCATCGATAACCAGGTCGCCGGCACGGATAACAACACCACCAATCAGGGATGCGTCCTCCGAAGCTTGCAGGCGCACTTCCCGATTGAGTCGTGCACTGAGAACCTTGGCGAGTTTGTCTTGCTGTTCTTGGTTCAATGCAAAAGCACTGGTCACTTCAACGTCTACCGATTTCTCTGCTTCGGCCTTGTACAGGTCGAACAGAGCGGCGATCTCCGGCAAAAGCGGGAGACGGTCGTTTTCGGCAACGACGTGGATGAAGTTCTGCACTTTCACATCAAACTTGTCGCCGCACACTTCAATAAAAGTGGCGGCCTTGTCTGCGCTCGTCAGGCGCGGGGCCTTGAGCACGCGCTGCATGGTGTCGTCTTGCGACACTGCTGCAGCCAGGCCGAGCATGGCTGACCAAGAGGCCAGTTGCTGGTGGGCCTGGGCGTGCTCGAAGGCTGCCTTAGCGTAAGGTCGGGCCAACGTGGTCAGTTCTGCCATGATCGCCCTCGCTTAAATTTCAGCAGCCAGTTTATTAACCAGCTCCGCGTGCGCGTTTTGATCGATTGTGGCACCGAGGATCTTCTCAGCACCGCCGACCGCCAGAGCACCCAGTTGGGCACGCAGCGCGTCTTTGACGCCGTTCAGTTCCTGTTCGATCTCGGCATGAGCCGAAGCCTTCACACGGTCAGCTTCGACGCGGGCTTTATCAACAGCCTCTTCGACGATCTGGTTACCGCGTTTCTTGGCTTGCTCAATGATTTCAGCTGCCTGTGCTTTAGCTTCGCGCAGTTGATGACCCACTTTCTCTTGGGCCAACTCCAGGTCGCGAGCTGCACGGCTGGCAGCGTCCAAACCATCCGCGATCTTCTTCTGACGTTCGTGCAAAGCCGCGATGACCGGAGGCCACACGAACTTCATGCAAAACACTACAAAAATGAAGAACGCAACGGATTGGCCAATCAGGGTTGCATTAATGTTCACGCCAACACCTCGCTCATTCGTTGTCCATCACCCCAATCACTCGAAAATTCGAGTGATTAGCCAGCGAGTTGACCAACGAAGGGGTTCGCGAAGGTGAAGAACAGAGCGATACCAACGCCGATCATGGTCACGGCGTCGAGCAGGCCGGCGACGATGAACATTTTAACTTGCAGCATTGGAACCATTTCTGGCTGACGCGCTGCGCCTTCCAGGAACTTGCCGCCCAGCAGGCCGAAACCAATGGCAGTACCCAGGGCGCCCAGGCCGATCAACAGTGCAACAGCGATAGCGGTTAGACCAACTACAGTTTCCATCTTTCCTCCCGACTTTTACGTCGTATGGTTTAGGTTTTTTAGATTTTAAAGCGGTAAAACAAATCGTTTCATAGCCCGGTAGGGCCACCTTCCCGTTTCACCGGGAAGGACATCAGACTAGTCGAGACTGGTCTTAATGGTTCTCTTCGTGTGCCATCGACAGGTAGACGATGGTCAGCATCATGAAGATAAAGGCCTGCAGGGTGATGATCAGGATGTGGAACACAGCCCACGCCCACTGCAGAACCACGCCCAGGCCGCTAAGCCAGAGCAGACCGCTGCCGAACATCACAGCAATCAGAATGAACACCAGTTCGCCGGCATACATGTTGCCGAACAGTCGCAGAGCCAGGGAAATCGGCTTGGCGATCAGGGTGACGAATTCCAGCAGGAAGTTCACCGGGATCAGCAGGGCTTGAACAAAGATGTTCTTGCTGCCGAACGGGTGCAGGGTCAGTTCGCCGATGAAGCCGCCGATACCCTTGACCTTGATGCTGTAGAAAATGATCAACGCGAACACCGACAGGGCCATGCCCAACGTGGCGTTAGGGTCCGTGGTGGAAACCGCACGGAATGGAATGTGGTGGTCGCCGGAGATCAGGATGGCCAGCTGAGGAATCCAGTCGACCGGTACCAGGTCGACGGCGTTCATCAGGAACACCCAGACGAAGATGGTCAGTGCCAGCGGTGCAATCACCGGGCTACGGCCATGGAAGCTGTCTTTCACGCTGCCATCGACGAATTCGACCAGTACTTCAACGAAGTTCTGCAGGGCACCTGGTTGACCGGAAGTGGCCTTTTTTGCCGCCATGCGGAAAATCAGGACGAAGATCAGACCCAATGCGACCGACCAGCCCAGAGTATCCAGGTGGAAAGCCCAGAAGCCCATTTCTTTGGCCTCTGCTGCGGAGTGGGCAAAGCCCCAGCCGCCGTTGGGAAGCTGACCGAAGGTCAGGTTCTGCAAGTGGTGCTGGATATAGCCCGAAGCGGTTGTTTCTGCCATGGTTGCCTCAAACGCCCTAAGGTTTCGAAAGTCTTGTTTTCATTAGCAGGGGAGCGAACCAGCTGACCAGTTGGGTCAACACGAAGACGCCGAATACAGCCAGCGGCGCCAATGGCTTCACACCTGCAAAGGTCAGTGCAAACAGCACTGCCGTCAAAATCAGTTTCCCCGCCTCGCCGGCATAAAATGACCGGACGATAGCCTGGGCTGCTCGGGCGCCGGAAAACCGAAAGGCCCTGTGAGCAAAATACATATTGGGCAGCAAGGCTATCAGGCCTCCGCAGAGTCCTGAATATCCGGCTACGACTCCATGCCAATACCAAAGCGCCAATGCGGCGATCAGCAAAATGACAAATTGAGCCAATAAAACCGGAAAAACGGCCAAGCGATGGAACGGCAACGTGTTTGGCGTGCGGGTTTCCATCACTCTTGCTCCTCAATGGTCGGCTGCCGGAAATCAATAACTTGGCATAATTTGTGCCGACAAAATGCGCGCAGAGTATAGGGGCGGTTCTGCCCCTATTCAACTGCCGGGTAGTGATTTCCGATCACGCGCTACATAAGCAAATGTTTCAGCGGATGTGGGCAAGGACGCCCTGAAGCTCATCGAGAGAGTTATAACCGATGACCAATTGGCCTTTGCCTTTCTTGCCGTGGCGAATTTGCACCGCAGAGCCTAGGCGCTCGGCCAGGCGCTGCTCAAGGCGGGCAATATCCGGATCAGTTTTGGTCGTTTCGACCGGTGCAGGTTTACCGCTGAGCCACTGGCGAACCAGGGCCTCGGTCTGACGAACGGTGAGCCCCCGTGCGACAACGTGTCGCGCCCCTTCAACCTGTTGATTTTCCGGCAAACCGAGCAAAGCCCGAGCGTGGCCCATCTCCAGGTCGCCGTGGGACAACATGGTCTTGATCACTTCAGGCAGCGCGATCAGGCGCAGCAAGTTGGAAACCGTCACGCGGGATTTACCCACCGCCTCGGCCACTTGTTGCTGGGTCAGCTGGAATTCCTGCTGCAAACGCTGCAACGCGATGGCTTCTTCGATCGGATTGAGGTCTTCGCGTTGGATGTTTTCGATCAACGCCATGGCGATGGCGGTTTCATCCGGCACATCGCGCACCATCGCCGGGATGGTTTCCTTGCCGGCCTGCTGGCTGGCACGCCAGCGGCGTTCGCCGGCGATGATCTCAAAACGGCCGCCGCCAATCGGGCGCACCACGATCGGCTGCATCACGCCTTGGGCCTTGATCGAGTTGGCCAGTTCTTCCAGCGCCTGGGGGTCCATGTCCCGGCGCGGCTGGTATTTGCCGCGCTGGATCAGGTCCAGAGGCAAGTGCTGCAGCTCGCGCTCGTCGGCCTGCACCGCTTGTTCTTCAAGCGATGTGACGGTCGGACCACTCAACAGTGCATCCAGTCCACGTCCTAGACCTCGTTTCTTGACGGCCATGGGGATTCCTTAAGTTGGCTGGGCTGCAGCGGTGCGTGAGTTGCGGCGTTGACGGCGAACCATCTCGCCGGCCAGCGCCAGGTAGGCAATGGCGCCACGCGACGTTTTGTCATAAGCCAACGCGGGCATCCCGTAGCTTGGCGCTTCGGCCAGGCGGATGTTGCGCGGGATCACCGTGTCGTATAACTGGTCGCCGAAGTGTTCCTTGAGCTGCGCCGAAACGTCGTTCATCAGGCTCAGGCGCGGGTCATACATGGTCCGCAACAGGCCTTCGATCTGCAGGTTCGGGTTGAGCAACTCGGCGATACGCTTGATGTTATCCACAAGGTCGCTGAGCCCTTCGAGCGCGAAGTACTCGCACTGCATGGGGATAATCACCCCATCGGCAGCCACCAATGCGTTCAGCGTAAGCATCGAGAGCGACGGCGGGCAGTCGATCAGAATGTAATCGTAATTCTCGCGGATCGGCGCCAAGGCGCTGCGCAGACGGCTTTCTTTCATCTGCATTTCCAGCAGCACCACTTCCGCCGCGGTCAAATCGCGGTTGGCCGGCAGCAGTTGATAACCGCCGTGCTCGGAAAAATGCATGGCCTGGGCCAGGTCGCACTCGCCGATCAGCAAGTCGTAGACCGAGTTTTCCAGGCCGTGTTTATCCACACCGCTACCCATGGTGGCGTTGCCCTGTGGATCGAGATCGATCAACAGCACCCGGCGCTTGGTCGCGACCAGGGATGCTGCGAGGTTGATGCAGGTGGTGGTTTTACCCACGCCACCTTTCTGGTTCGCTATCGCGAATACCTTAGCCATTCTTGCTTGTGTTCCCAATCATGCCGTGCGGCGCAGTATCAGCAGATGGCGTTGGCCTTGGCAACCGGGTACGGCCAAGGCGTGTTCGCTATCGAGGTGGAAGTCTGCCGGCAATGCTAACAGCTCGTCGCTTGGATGAACGCCCTTCATTGCCAGCCAGCGGGTGTCGCGGTCGCCGAGGTGGCGGGTCCAGTTGCTGAAGTTCTCCATGCTGCTGAACGCCCGGGAAACAATTCCGTTGAAAGGCTGTTCAGGCGTGAAGGCTTCGACGCGACTGTGGATAACTTGGAGGTTATCCAGCTTGAGTTCGAGTTTTACCTGGGTCAGGAAGCGGGTTTTCTTGCCGTTGCTGTCCAGGCAGGTCACTTGCGACTCGGGAAACAGGATGGCCAATGGAATGCCAGGCATGCCGCCGCCGCTGCCGACGTCGAGCCAACGACCGTTTTCAATAAACGGCATTACGCTGAGGCTGTCGAGCAAATGACGCGACACCATTTCATTGGGGTCGCGCACGGCAGTGAGGTTGTAAGCCTTGTTCCATTTGATCAACAGGGCCAGATAGCCCAACAGCAACTCGTGCTGGGCTTCGGTCAGGTCAACGCCCAATTGGCGCGCACCTGTGGATAACTCTTCGGCGTGTTGCGAGGTGACCAACGAACTCAAGCGCTTTGCTCCAACTGACGGCCCGCGCCGCGTTTTTTCAAATGAATCATCAACAGCGAAATGGCTGCCGGGGTGACGCCAGGGATACGTGAAGCCTGACCCAAGGTTTCCGGGCGAGTTATCCCCAGCTTGCTTTGAATTTCTTTCGACAACCCGGAAATCCCGGTGTAGTCGATATCCACAGGCAGCTTGGTGTTTTCACTGGCGCGCAGGCGAGCGATTTCGTCCTGTTGGCGGTCAATGTAACCGGCGTATTTGGTCTTGATTTCGACCTGCTCGGCGACCTGTGGGTCTTCTGCGCCCTGGCCTGTCACTTCGACCAGACCAGCGTAGTCGATTTCCGGACGGGACAGCAGGTTCAGCAGGTTGTACTCGTGGGTCAGCGGCGTGCCGAATTTTTCCGCAATCGCGTCGCCCTGCTCGGTGCCCGGGCGTACCCAGGTACTTTTCAGGCGTTGTTCTTCGAGGGTGATGCTTTCGCGTTTTTTGCAGAACGCTGCCCAGCGCGCGTCATCGACCAGGCCCAGCTCGCGACCTTTTTCGGTCAGGCGCAGGTCGGCGTTGTCTTCGCGCAGAATCAGGCGATATTCCGCCCGGGAGGTGAACATCCGGTACGGTTCCTGGGTACCCAGGGTAATCAGGTCGTCAACCAACACGCCGATATACGCCTCGTCGCGACGCGGGCACCAGCTGTCTTTGCCCTGTGCACGCAATGCAGCGTTGGTCCCGGCCAGCAAACCTTGGGCGCCTGCTTCTTCATAACCGGTGGTGCCGTTGATTTGCCCGGCGAAGAACAGACCGCCGATCACCTTGGTTTCCAGGCTGTATTTGAGGTCGCGCGGGTCGAAATAGTCGTACTCGATGGCGTAGCCCGGCCGCACGATGTGGGCGTTTTCCATGCCACGGATCGATTGCACGATCTGGATCTGCACGTCGAACGGCAGGGAAGTGGAAATCCCGTTCGGGTACAGCTCGTGGGTGGTCAGACCTTCGGGTTCGATAAAGACCTGGTGGCTTTCCTTGTCGGCAAAGCGGTGGATCTTGTCTTCGATCGACGGGCAATAACGCGGGCCAATGCCTTCGATCACCCCGGAATACATCGGCGAACGGTCGAGGTTCGCGGCAATGATTTCGTGGGTGCGCGCATTCGTGTGGGTAATCCAGCAGCTCACCTGTTTCGGGTGCTGTTCTTTGGAACCCATGAACGACATCACCGGGATCGGCGTATCGCCGGCTTGCTCGGTCATTACCGAGAAATCCACAGAACGCCCGTCGATACGCGGCGGCGTCCCGGTTTTCAGGCGACCGACGCGCAGCGGCAATTCACGCAGGCGTTTTGCCAGGGCAATCGACGGCGGATCACCGGCGCGACCACCGGAATAGTTCTGCATGCCGATGTGGATAAGTCCACCCAGGAACGTACCGGTGGTCAACACCACGGATTCTGCGAAGAAGCGCAGACCCATTTGCGTGACAACGCCCTTCACCACGTCCTGTTCGACGATCAGGTCATCGGCTGCTTGTTGAAATATCCACAGGTTCGGCTGGTTTTCCAGGGTTTCGCGTACCGCTGCCTTGTACAGGATGCGGTCAGCTTGTGCCCGGGTAGCCCGCACGGCCGGGCCTTTGCGGCTGTTGAGCACGCGAAATTGAATACCACCTTTGTCGGTGGCCATGGCCATGACGCCGCCAAGGGCATCGATTTCCTTGACCAGATGGCTTTTGCCAATCCCACCGATAGCAGGGTTGCAACTCATGGCACCGAGGGTTTCCACGTTATGCGTCAGCAACAGGGTTTTTACGCCCATGCGTGCTGACGCCAGTGCTGCCTCGGTACCGGCATGACCGCCGCCGATGACGATCACTTCAAAACGGGAAGGGAAATCCACCACGCACCTCGTGCCTGCTTATGTAGGTAATCAGGAATTGTTTGTTGAAAGAGTTTTAGAGCTTTGGCGGCAAGTATAGGGACTTAGCCCTTCCTAAAGAACCCTTTGCACAAAATTTAACCAGCTGTGGATGAATCACGGACAATAGAAATTAAAAGAGAGAAATTTATTAAATCTTTGTTTTTATGTTTATTTCTACTGAGCATGGTTTCTGTGGATAGATCTCTACAGGCCGTTATTTACGTTGTGTACAGCGATTCAAAAGTCTGTGGTCATGTGCCAATGAGGCCCTTGGATAAGTGCTTTAAGCCTGTGGATTAAACAGGTGCTTATCCACAGAGGGGTTTTTACTCAGGTTTCAAGCCCTGTTATCAACTGGGCACAGGGGCGGTTATTCACAGGGCTTAATCCACAGAAAAGCCGAATTTCGCCCACGACGACACCACCGATATCGGTCGACTCGGTGGAGAGCGCGGTAAAAAGAGCCCTATTGTGAGAAAACCACAGGGCAGTTAATAATAGCGATTATCATTAACCTGCCTTGTCATGCCCTATGTCCCCTCCTTCACACACGGCTGCGGTCCAGCACATCTATGAACAGCACCATTCGTGGCTGCACGGGTGGCTCAAAGGTAAATTGCATAACGCCTGCGATGCGGCTGATGTGGCGCACGATACGTTCGTGCGCATCCTCTGTGGCCGCCATGCGGCGCAGATCCTGGAGCCGCGGGACTATCTGGCAACCATCGCCAGGGGCCTGGTGATCGACCGTTACCGGCGACACGCGATTGAACAGGCCTACCTGCAGACATTGGCAGAGCGGCCTGAAGCCACGGCCATCAGCGAAGAAGACAAGGCGATCATCATCGAAACCCTGGTGGCTGTGGATAAAGCCCTCGCCGGCCTTGGGGAACGCGCACGGCGGATCTTCATGCTCTCGCAGATCGACGGCCTGACTTATCAACAGATCGCCGACCAACTGCAGGTATCACTGACCACGGTGAAGAAGCACATGGTCCGCGCCCTGACCGAATGTTCGCTGATCATGGCCAGCCTGTAATGGCCGCCCCTGATCGCAAGACTTTCGAGGCGGCCGCCACCTGGTACGTACAATTTCAATCCCAGCCGCCTACACCGGCCGAGCGCCATGCCTGGCAACAATGGCTCAATGGCGATCCGTCCCACCAGGCGGCATGGAACCAGATGGAACAATTGCAACGCAGCCTGGGGGCCATGCCTCAGGACTTCACCCGCCGCGCATTGTCGACCACGCAACAACGTCGCCAGGTACTCAAGTGGATGCTGGTACTCGGCGGCACCGGCTACCTGGGTTGGAATGTTCAGCAACATACTTCCTTGGGCAATGTGTGGGCCGACTACCGCACCCCTGTGGGTAAACGCCGGCATCTCGAGTTGGCCGATGGCACACGGGTTGATCTCAACAGCAACACCGCGATTGATGTGGTGTTCGATGGGCACCAACGTCTGATCCGCCTGCGCGAAGGCGAGGTACTTATCCACACCGGCAAGTCCGGTGGGCAAACGCCGTTCTATGTCGAAACCCGCCAGGGCCGAATCCAGGCATTGGGCACGCGGTTTACGGTGCGTCAGCTGGCGGATGCCACGCGTGTAGGTGTTCTGGAGGATCGGGTAGAGGTATCCCCCGCCGATCAACCCGATCGCGGCCGGCTACTCAGCGCGGGTGAAAGTGCTGACTTCGATCGCCGAAATGTCGGGCCCAACCATCTCTATGACGGTGCGCAGGCGGCCTGGGTCGACGGGCAACTGATCGTACTGGACGCCCGGCTTGGGGATGTTATCGACGAACTCGCCCGCTATCGCCCGGGTGTGCTGCAGTGTGATCTGGCTTCGGCACGGTTGCGTGTGTCCGGGACCTTCCGCTTGGATGCTACCGAAGCGGTGCTGGCCAACCTGCAAGCGACCCTGCCGATCGAGGTGAAATATTTCACCCGTTATTGGGTGTCGGTGAAGCACGCCGGTTGAGCATAAAAATAATCCACAGGGGGGTTATCTTTTTTCTACCTGACACGGCCCTACAGGTAATTACGACGCTACCTTCAGGGCTTACCGACCTATGCGCCTTCCTACCAAGCTTCGCCAACGACTCTCTTGCCACGGCATGACTTACGGGCTCCTGCTCGCAAGCGCCAGCGGTGTATTGGTTTCGACCCCTGCTATGGCCGCGCACTACGCCATTGGGCCGGGCCCGCTGGACCACGCGTTGAGCCAATTTGCCGCGCGGGCCAATGTGATTCTGTCCTTTTCGCCCCAACAGACCGCGCGTTTGAACACGCCAGGGTTGGAGGGGGACTATTCGGTGGAGCAAGGCTTCGCGCTGCTGCTGCAAGACTCGGGGTTGCAGGCCGTCATCCAAGCCCCTGGCAGCTATGTGTTACAGGCGGCTCCGGCTGGAGAACTCACGCTTGCCCCTACTACGGTGAGTACTTATCAACAGGCCGGGTTCAACCAGGAGATCGCGGGAGATGTGGGCTACAAGGCGCAAAACAGCCGCATCGGTACCAAGACCAGCACGCCGCTGTCGGAAACGCCGCGTTCGGTATCCGTGGTCACTGGCCAGCGTATCAAGGACCAGAAGTCCCAGACCCTGACCGAAGTATTGGGTTATGTGCCGGGTATTTTCGCGCCGCCCTTCGCCGCCGGTGACAGCCTCGCCGGTGATCTGTTCTTCATCCGCGGTTTCAATGCCACCGATTACGGCTACGGCCTACTGCGTGATGGCCTACGCGTACAGGGCAACCGGTACGACACGACCAGTGAGCCTTACGGCCTGGAGCGCGTCGAGATTTTCCGTGGGCCTTCTTCCCTGCTCTACGGGGAAAACGCACCGGGCGGGCTGGTGAACCTGGTCAGCAAACATCCCACAGCCACTCCACAAGGTGAGGTGCAGCTGGGTTACGGTTCGAACAACCGGCGCCAGCTGGGTGTGGATATCTCCGGCCCACTCAATGATAACGACAACATCCTTGGCCGCGTGGTGATGTTGGGGCGCAAGTCAGACACACAGACCGATCACGTCCCGGACGATCGCCTCTATATCGCCCCGTCCTTGACCCTGAACTTCGACGATTACAACACCCTCACGCTGTTGGCCAATTACCAGAAAGACCACACCAACCTGGAACTCGGCCTACCTGCCGCGGGTACCTTGCTCAGCAATCCCAATGGCAAGCTGTCCAAGCACACCATGCTCGGTGACCCGGACTGGAATACCTTCGAACGCGAAGCCTGGAGCACTGGCTACGAATTCAGCCACAGCTTCAATGACGATTGGCAGTTCCGCCAGAACTCGCGCTATATGCAGTCACGCATCAACCGCCATGAAACCTGGCCGGGGGTGCTGAATAACGGCGGCTTCGGCACGCAACTGAACATGACCGCCTACGATCGCTACAACAAGTCGATGGTGTACTCCCTGGATAACCAGCTTGAAGGAAAATTCCAGGTCGGTGGCCTGGAAAACACCGTGCTGTTGGGGGCCAGCTACGACCGTACCTCGTTCAACCAGGACTGGGACGCGGGTTTCGCCGGCACCATCAATGTGTATAACCCTGTGTACCTGCGTGACCCACTGACCCCGGTGGCGGTGCAAAACACCTTGCTCGAACAGCAGATGAAAGGTGTTTATGCACAGCTCCAGAGCAAGTATGACCACTGGCTGTTCCTGCTTGGCGGCCGCCAGGATTGGGTCGACAGCGATTTCCGCGACAAAGTGAAACCGGCCAGCGATATCGGCTCCGAGGATCGCAAGTTCACCTACCAGGGCGGGGTGATGTATCAGTTCGACAACGGCCTCACGCCGTATGTCAGCTATTCCACCGCGTTTGTCCCGGTGCAACAGATCTCCAACGCCGGCGCGCCGCTGAAGCCGATCACCAGTAGCCAGTACGAAGTGGGCGTGAAGTACGAGCCCGTCGGCTGGGATACGGCGATGACACTCTCTGTGTATGACCTGCGCAAAGAGGACGACACCTACCTCGACGCCACCACCAACAGCTATCGCCAGGTCGGTGAAAGCCGCGCCAAAGGTGTTGAAGCTGAAATCAACAGCAACTTGACGCCTAACCTGAACGTTACGGCGGCCTACACCTACACCGACGCACGGATTACCAAGGATTCCGCCACGTCGCTGGTCGAAGGGCATCAGATGACCGGCGTGCCGCGCAACCAGGCGTCGGTGTGGGGCAAATACCGCTTCCTCGATGGTCAGCTCAAGGGCTTGTCCCTGGGCGGCGGCGTACGTTATTTCGACAGTACCTTTTCCTACACAGCGCCTTCGCTGTACGGAAAGTTGGACGCCGGAAGCGTCACGTTGGTAGATGCGTCCATTGGCTACCAGCTAGACAAGCACTGGTCGCTGGATCTGAACGCCAAGAACCTGTTCGACAAGGAATACGTAGCCGGTTGCAACGATGCGGGGCGCTGCTACTGGGGCGACAGCCGTACCTTGCTCGGTACGGTGTCCTACAACTGGTAAGCGGTTGTGGATAACTCGCTTACTTACCGATGCAGAAGCTGGAAAAGATCCTGCCCAGCAAATCATCGGAGCTGAACGCGCCGGTGATTTCTCCCAAAAGCTGCTGTGCCTGGCGTAGATCCTCGGCCAGCAGCTCACCGGCGCCCGCCAGGGTCAGTTGCGCCCGCCCGTGCTCCAAGGCCGCGCTGGCATGGCGCAGCGCTTCCAGGTGCCTGCGGCGTGCGCTGAAGCTGCTTTCCGAGGTCTGCTCGTAGCCCATGCAGGCCTTGAGGTGCTCGCGCAGCAACTCCAGGCCCTCTCCCGCCGACTTGGCACTCAAGCTGATGGTGACATGGCCATCCTCGCTGGTTTGCATGGCAATGGCTTCACCGGTCAGGTCCGCTTTGTTGCGGATCAAGGTGACTTTGGCCGGGTCCGGCCGTTGCTCGAGGAATTCCGGCCACAGCGCAAAAGGATCCACAGCCTCCGGCGCCGTCGCATCCACCACCAGCAGTACACGGTCGGCTTCGCCGATAGCCTTGAGCGCGCGTTCTACGCCAATCTTTTCCACTTGGTCGTCGGTGTCACGCAACCCGGCGGTGTCGACCACGTGCAACGGCATGCCGTCGATGTGGATATGTTCACGCAGGATATCCCGCGTGGTGCCGGCGATCTCGGTGACAATGGCCGCTTCACGACCCGCCAGGGCATTGAGCAAGCTGGATTTGCCCGCATTCGGCCGCCCGGCAATCACCACCGTCATGCCATCGCGCAGTAACGCGCCCTGCCCGGCTTCACGCAAGACTGTGGATAACTCATCGCGGACTTTGTCCAGCATCGCCAGCACGTGACCATCGGCGAGGAAGTCGATTTCTTCTTCGGGGAAATCGATGGCTGCTTCCACGTAGATACGCAGGCTGATCAGCTGCTCGGTCAAGTTATGCACACGCAGGGAAAAAGCTCCCTGCAGCGAGCGCAATGCATTGCGCGCTGCCTGTGCGGAACTGGCTTCGATTAAGTCGGCAATGGCTTCGGCCTGGGCCAGGTCGAGTTTGTCATTCAGAAATGCGCGTTCGCTGAACTCCCCCGGCCGCGCCAGGCGGCAACCCAGTTGCAGGCAACGCTGCAGCAACATATCCAGTACCACCGGGCCGCCGTGGCCCTGCAGTTCCAGCACGTCTTCACCGGTGAATGAATTCGGCCCCGGGAAATACAGCGCCAGGCCCTCGTCCAATACGCTTTTGTCTGCATCCAGGAACGGCCCGTAATGGGCATAACGCGGCTTCAATTCACGGCCGCTGATGGCCTCGGCCGCCTTGCCGGCGAGCGGCCCGGAAATACGAACGATACCGACACCGCCGCGACCTTGAGCGGTAGCGACAGCAGCGATGGTTTCACGCGGAGCACTCATCAGCAGGTTCCAGAACAAAAGTGACGGAAAGCAAAACGCCCCACTAGGGGGCGTCTTGAGTGGTTACCCACAGAGTAAGTTACGACGCAGCTTTTGCGGTAGCCGCTTCAATCTTACGCGTGATGTACCACTGTTGAGAGATCGACAACACGTTGTTGACCACCCAGTACAGAACCAGGCCAGCCGGGAACCACAGGAAGAAGAAGGTGAAGATGATTGGCATCATTTTCATTACCTTGGCCTGCATCGGGTCCGGCGGAGTCGGGTTCAGGCGCTGCTGGATAAACATGGTAGCGCCCATGATGATCGGCAGGATAAAGAACGGGTCTTTGATCGACAGGTCAGTTATCCACAGCATGAACGGGGCCTGGCGCATTTCCACGCTTTCCAGGAGTACCCAGTACAGCGACAGGAACACCGGCATCTGTACCAGAATCGGCAAGCAACCACCCAGCGGGTTGATCTTCTCTTTCTTGTACAGCTCCATCATGGCCTGCGACATTTTCTGCCGGTCGTCACCATGTTGCTCTTTCAGAGCAGCCAGTTTCGGTGCAACGGCGCGCATGCGGGCCATCGACTTGTAGCTGGCAGCCGACAGAGGGAAGAAGATCCCTTTGATCAGCATGGTCAGGAAGATGATCGAGAAGCCCCAGTTACCCACAATGCTGTGGATATGTTGCAGCAGCCAGAAAATCGGCTGGGCAATGAACCACAGAATGCCGTAGTCCACAGTCAGTTCCAGACCTGGGGACAACTCTTTCAGTACTGCCTGGCTTTTCGGGCCGGCGTACAGGGTAGCGCTGGTTTCAGCCTTGGCACCTGGAGCGACGGTCAACGCCGGGCCGGTGTAGCCGATGATGTAGTTGCCTTTGCTGTCCTTGCGCGCCAAAACAGCATTGTTCTGGCCAGGCTGAGGAATCCACGCGGTTACAAAGTAGTGTTGCAGCCAGGCTACCCAGCCACCGCTCACGTTGTAAGTGATCGGCGCCTTGGTTTTGTCTTCGGCTACCTTGTCCATGTCTTTCATGGACACTTTTTTGTACGGCTCCGAACTTGTCCACAGGGCAGCGCCCAGGTAAGTCGCGGTACCGGTTGCAGTGCTGGACGATGGATCGGAGCTGGCGTCACGCTTGAGCTGCGCAAACATCGCGCCGGTCCAAGGCTGAGCGCTCTGGTTGTCGATCAGATAAGTGACAACGATGTCGTACAGGCCACGCTTGAGTGTGAAGCGCTTGATGTAGTTGACGCCGTCCTTGCTGAACTTCAAGTCAACAACCAGTTGGTCCTGGCCATCGGCCAGTTGATAGCTCTTCTTGTCAGCAGAGAAAATCGGACGGCCGGTAGCACTTGCATCGGGACCATTGGTGCCGATCAGGCCACTTTGCGCCTGGTAAACACGTTCGCCACCGTTATCGAACAACTGGAATGGAATTTCCGGGTGATCCTGACGGCGCGGGTACAGCGGAAGTGTCAGTTTGGCAACGTCACCACCTTGCGGGTCGATAGCCAGGTCCAATACATCCGTTTTGATCTGGATGAGGTCGGTGCTTGCGGCAACTGCAACTTCGGCAGGTGCGTTTGTCTCACCCGCTGCACGTGGAATGTCATCACTGGCGGCAGTATTGGTGCCACTCACTGTGTCGGGTAGCCCCGCAGGAACAGCATTGGCAGCAACATTCTGAGTCGGCAGGGCAGCTTGGCCGTAGTCCTGGTTCCACTTAAGAACCATGACGTAGGACACGATTGCCAGGGCGACGATCAGGATCGTGCGTTTAATATCCATGATTACTCGGCCATCGAAGAAGAACGGGAGGTAGGGATAGGTGGAACCGGGTCATAACCACCGGGATTCCACGGATGACAGCGACCTAAACGACGAAAGGTCAGCCAGCCACCGCGCAGAAGACCATGATTTTCTATGGCCTCTAACGCGTAGCAGGAACAACTGGGGTAGAAACGACAGTGGCTGGCCATCAGAGGACTAATGGCATAGCGATAAAACTGGATCGGAACGAGTGCCAGTTTACGCATCGGTGCTGTCTACCCCTACAGTTTCGGTGCTGACTGCTGGTGCTGGCTTGTTGGTACGCGCCAGACGTTTCCAGAGCTTGCCGAAATGCTGAATCAATTCGGGGTTTTCTACATCCCCCAAGCCTTTGCGCGCGACGATAACAATATCCCAACCAACCAGAGTGTCCTGGTGGAGGCGAAACGATTCGCGCATCAGACGCTTGAGGCGATTGCGCTCAACGGAGAGCTTTACGCTCTTCTTGCCAATCACCAACCCGAGACGGGGGTGATCAAGATCGTTGTTACGCGCAAGGAGCAGGAGATTTTTCCCCGGAACCTTGCCGGTGGGGGAGTCAAAGACTGCCTTGAAGTGCCGGGGGGTTAGCAGACGCTTTTCCCGACTGAAGTCCTGACTCACCACCAGTACCGGATTATCAAACTGCCAGACGCGCACGACCTTTGGCGCGGCGACGCGACAGGACAGCACGGCCGTTCTTGGTAGCCATGCGAGCACGGAAGCCGTGAGTACGGGCGCGTTTGATGGTGCTTGGTTGGAAAGTACGTTTCATGGCGTTGTTACCTGGTTCGTCCACAACGGGCCGGAATGGCCCCCGTTTTAAGAGACCGGCGATTCTAGAGAAAGCAAGCCTCTAGGTCAATTTCCAACCAGCTTTTCCTTTAATTAGATGTTTACAGGGCATCACGACCTTTTCTATCCGCTCGGCTTTCATGTGCAGTGCCATAGATATAAAAATAAAGAAGGAAGTTATTTAAAGCTTTTCTGTAAAGCTTATAAAAGCTAGGCAGGCCTTCCTCTGTGGATAAGTGCCTTGAGGCCATATTCCACCTGATGTACAGAGAATGACAACTACGGGGGAAAGCGGTGCCATCCCTGTGCTGCGCTGTCGGATAAGCTGTGGGTGGAATGGGTTGTTATCCACAGGCCAGTTACCCACAGACTTTCGACCCCACTTGTACAACGAGCTTAGGCAGGCTTATCCACAGAGCTTATGCACAGACCGCTGGTCGCATTTTTTGTGGTTAACACATTGATTTTGGGTGCCCTGTGCGCAACCTACATGTGGATAAGTGGGCGGCTGGCCGCTACAATGGCGGCTGTTTTTGCCTCACCGGCTTTCAACTTAGGGGATATCCGTGTCAGTGGAACTTTGGCAGCAGTGCGTGGAGCTTTTGCGCGATGAGCTGCCTGCCCAGCAATTCAACACCTGGATCCGTCCGCTACAGGTCGAAGCCGAAGGCGACGAGTTGCGTGTGTATGCACCTAACCGTTTCGTTCTCGACTGGGTCAACGAGAAGTACCTGAGCCGCGTTCTCGAATTGCTCGATGAACACGGCAATGGCATCGCGCCCGTGCTTTCCTTATTAATAGGCAGCAAACGCAGCTCGGCACCTCGTGCTGCGCCGAATGCGCCATTGGCGGCAAGTGCCTCGCAGGCTCAGGCTGCGGCGGCATCGGTTAATAATTCGCCAGCCCCGGTAGCCCAGGCGCCTTCGAAATCCGCGTCGCAGAAAAACGCGCCTATTAATGAAGAGCCGTCGCGCGACAGCTTCGACCCGATGGCCGGTGCCAGCTCGCAACAGGCTCCGGTACGCGCCGAACAGCGCACCGTGCAGGTTGAAGGTGCGCTCAAGCACACCAGCTACCTGAACCGCACGTTCACCTTCGAGAACTTCGTCGAAGGTAAGTCCAACCAGTTGGCCCGCGCGGCCGCCTGGCAAGTGGCCGATAACCCCAAGCATGGCTACAACCCGCTGTTCCTTTATGGTGGCGTGGGTTTGGGTAAGACTCACTTGATGCACGCGGTGGGTAACCACCTATTAAAGAAGAACCCGAATGCCAAGGTCGTGTACCTGCACTCGGAGCGCTTCGTGGCTGACATGGTCAAGGCCTTGCAGCTCAACGCCATCAACGAGTTCAAGCGGTTTTACCGCTCGGTTGATGCCTTGCTGATCGATGACATTCAATTCTTCGCGCGCAAGGAACGTTCCCAGGAAGAGTTCTTCCACACCTTCAACGCCCTGCTCGAAGGTGGCCAACAGGTCATCTTGACCAGTGACCGTTACCCGAAGGAAATCGAAGGCCTGGAAGAGCGCCTCAAATCCCGCTTCGGCTGGGGCCTGACCGTTGCGGTAGAGCCTCCGGAGCTGGAAACCCGCGTGGCGATCCTGATGAAGAAGGCCGACCAGGCGAAAGTCGACCTGCCACACGACGCTGCATTCTTCATCGCCCAACGCATTCGTTCCAACGTGCGTGAGCTGGAAGGCGCGCTCAAGCGGGTCATCGCGCATTCGCACTTCATGGGTCGCGACATCACCATCGAGTTGATTCGCGAATCGCTGAAAGACCTGCTGGCCCTGCAAGACAAACTGGTGAGTGTGGATAACATCCAACGCACCGTGGCCGAGTACTACAAGATCAAGATTTCCGACCTGCTGTCCAAGCGCCGTTCGCGCTCGGTGGCACGTCCCCGTCAGGTGGCCATGGCCCTCTCCAAGGAGTTGACCAACCACAGCCTGCCGGAAATCGGTGATGTGTTTGGCGGTCGCGACCACACCACGGTGTTGCACGCCTGCCGCAAGATCAACGAACTTAAGGAATCCGACGCGGATATTCGCGAGGACTACAAGAACCTGCTGCGTACACTGACTACTTGATGACACCAGCGCAGCTTATTAAGGCAAGGGACTAGACCATGCATTTCACCATTCAACGCGAAGCCCTGTTGAAACCCCTGCAACTGGTCGCAGGCGTCGTCGAGCGCCGACAGACCTTGCCGGTGCTCTCCAACGTATTGCTGGTGGTCGAAGGCCAGCAATTGTCTTTGACCGGTACCGACCTGGAAGTCGAGCTGGTTGGTCGTGTGCAGCTGGAGGAGCCTGCGGAACCGGGCGAGATCACTGTGCCGGCGCGCAAGCTGATGGATATCTGCAAGAGCCTGCCCAACGACGCGCTGATCGACATCAAGGTTGATGAGCAGAAGCTGGTGGTCAAGGCCGGTCGCAGCCGTTTCACCCTGTCGACCTTGCCGGCCAACGATTTCCCAACGGTTGAAGAAGGCCCGGGTTCGCTGACCTGCAGCCTGGAGCAAAGCAAGCTGCGTCGTTTGATCGAGCGCACCAGCTTCGCCATGGCCCAGCAAGACGTGCGTTACTACCTCAACGGTATGTTGCTCGAAGTCTCGGAAGGCATCATCCGCGCCGTGGCCACCGACGGTCACCGTCTGGCCATGTGCTCGATGCGTGCCGATATCGGCCAGCCGGATCGCCACCAGGTGATCGTGCCGCGCAAAGGTATCCTTGAATTGGCGCGCCTGCTCACCGAGCCGGATGGCAACGTCAGTATCGTGCTGGGCCAGCACCACATCCGCGCGACCACCGGCGAATTCACCTTCACCTCCAAGCTGGTCGACGGCAAGTTCCCGGACTACGAGCGCGTACTGCCTAAAGGCGGCGACAAGCTGGTGCTCGGTGATCGCCAGGCCCTGCGTGAAGCGTTCAGCCGTACCGCGATTCTGTCCAACGAAAAGTATCGCGGTATTCGCCTGCAACTGGCCAACGGTCAGCTGAAAATCCAGGCCAACAACCCGGAACAGGAAGAAGCGGAAGAAGAAGTGGGCGTTGACTACAACGGCGGCTCGCTGGAAATCGGCTTCAACGTGAGCTATTTGCTGGACGTGCTGGGTGTGATGACCACCGAACAGGTTCGCCTGATTCTGTCGGACTCCAATAGCAGCGCCCTGGTGCAAGAATCCGATAACGACGACTCGGCTTACGTTGTTATGCCGATGCGCCTGTAATCATGCTCAGCAGAAGCTAGATGTCCCTCAGTCGCGTCTCGGTCACCGCGGTGCGCAATCTGCACCCGGTGACCTTCTCCCCCTCCCCCCGCATCAATATCCTCCACGGCGCCAACGGCAGTGGCAAAACCAGCGTGCTGGAAGCCATACATCTGCTGGGGCTTGCCCGTTCCTTTCGCAGCGCTCGTTTGCTGCCGGTTATCCAGTACGAACAATTGGCGTGTACGGTGTTTGGTCAAGTCGAACTGGCGGAAGGTGGGCACAGTGCCCTGGGCATATCCCGTGATCGCGGTGGGGAGTTTCAGATTCGCATAGACGGCCAGAATGCCCGCAGTGCCGCACAGCTGGCAGAAATTCTGCCGCTGCAATTGATCAACCCCGACAGCTTCCGGCTGTTGGAAGGCGCGCCAAAGATCCGCAGGCAATTCCTCGATTGGGGAGTGTTCCACGTGGAACCACGGTTCATGGCCACTTGGCAGCGCCTGCAGAAGGCCCTGCGGCAGCGGAACTCATGGCTGCGGCATGGTACACTTGACGCCGCTTCGCAAGCGGCCTGGGACCGGGAACTGTGCCTGGCCAGTGACGAAATAGATGAATACCGCCGCGCCTATATCAAAGCCTTGAAACCAGTCTTTGAGCAGACCTTGAGTGAGTTATTGGACCTCGAGGGCCTGACGCTGAGTTACTACCGTGGTTGGGACAAAGAGCGTGAACTGAGTGCAGTGCTCGCCACGTCCTTGCAGCGGGATCAGCAAATTGGCCATACCCAGGCTGGCCCCCAACGAGCTGATTTGCGTCTTAGATTGGGCGCACACAATGCCGCGGACATACTGTCCCGGGGTCAGCAGAAGTTGGTGGTATGCGCACTGCGTATTGCCCAAGGGCATCTGGTTAGCCAGGCCCGGCGCGGGCAGTGTATTTATCTGGTGGATGACTTGCCGTCCGAACTCGACGAGCAGCACCGTCGCGCGTTATGCCGTTTGTTGGAAGACTTACGCTGCCAGGTGTTTATCACCTGTGTAGACCACGAATTATTGAGGGAAGGCTGGCAGACGGAAACGCCAGTTGCTTTGTTCCACGTGGAACAGGGCCGTATCACCCAGACCCACGACCATCGGGAGTGAAGGCATGAGCGAAGAAAACACGTACGACTCGACCAGCATTAAAGTGCTGAAAGGTTTGGATGCCGTACGCAAACGTCCCGGTATGTACATTGGCGACACTGATGACGGTAGCGGTCTGCACCACATGGTGTTCGAGGTGGTCGACAACTCCATCGACGAAGCTCTGGCCGGTCACTGCGACGACATCAGCATTATCATCCACCCGGATGAGTCGATTACCGTGCGCGACAACGGTCGCGGCATTCCGGTAGACGTGCACAAAGAAGAAGGCGTTTCGGCGGCAGAGGTCATCATGACCGTGCTCCACGCCGGCGGTAAGTTCGACGACAACTCCTATAAAGTCTCCGGTGGTTTGCACGGTGTAGGTGTGTCGGTGGTGAACGCTCTGTCCGAAGAGCTGATCCTCACGGTGCGCCGTAGTGGCAAGATCTGGGAACAGACCTACGTCCACGGTGTTCCACAAGAACCGATGAAAATCGTTGGCGACAGTGAGTCCACCGGTACGCAGATCCACTTCAAGCCATCGGCTGAAACCTTCAAGAACATCCACTTCAGCTGGGACATCCTGGCCAAGCGGATTCGTGAGCTGTCCTTCCTCAACTCCGGTGTTGGTATCGTCCTCAAGGACGAGCGCAGCGGCAAGGAAGAAACTGTTCAAGTACGAAGGTGGCTTGCGCGCATTCGTTGAATACCTGAACACCAACAAGACTGCGGTCAACCAGGTGTTCCACTTCAACATCCAGCGTGGAAGACGGCATCGGCGTGGAAATCGCCCTGCAGTGGAACGACAGCTTCAACGAGAACCTGTTGTGCTTCACCAACAACATTCCACAACGCGATGGCGGTACTCACCTGGTGGGTTTCCGTTCCGCGTTGACGCGTAACCTGAACACCTACATCGAAGCCGAGGGCCTGGCCAAAAAGCACAAAGTTGCCACCACCGGTGACGATGCGCGTGAAGGCCTGACGGCGATTATTTCGGTGAAAGTGCCGGACCCGAAATTCAGCTCCCAGACAAAGACAAGCTGGTGTCTTCCGAAGTGAAGACCGCAGTGGAACAGGAAATGGGCAAGTACTTCTCCGACTTCCTGTTGGAAAACCCGAACGAAGCCAAGCTGGTTGTCGGCAAGATGATCGACGCGGCGCGTGCCCGTGAAGCGGCGCGTAAAGCCCGTGAGATGACCCGCCGTAAAGGCGCGTTGGATATCGCTGGCCTGCCGGCAAGCTGGCCGACTGCCAGGAGAAGGACCCTGCCCTCTCCGAACTGTACCTGGTGGAAGGTGACTCTGCTGGCGGTTCCGCCAAGCAGGGTCGTAACCGTCGCACCCAGGCCATCCTGCCGTTGAAGGGTAAGATCCTCAACGTCGAGAAAGCACGCTTCGACAAGATGATTTCCTCCCAGGAAGTCGGCACCTTGATCACGGCACTGGGCTGCGGTATCGGCCGTGATGAGTACAACATCGACAAGTTGCGCTACCACAACATCATCATCATGACCGATGCTGACGTCGACGGTTCGCACATCCGTACCCTGCTGCTGACCTTCTTCTTCCGTCAGTTGCCGGAGCTGATTGAGCGTGGCTACATCTACATCGCTCAGCCGCCGTTGTACAAAGTGAAAAAGGGCAAGCAAGCAATACATCAAAGACGACGACGCCATGGAAGAGTACATGACGCAGTCGGCCCTGGAAGATGCCAGCCTGCACTTGAACGACGAAGCCCCGGGCATTTCCGGTGAGGCGTTGGAGCGTCTGGTTAACGACTTCCGCATGGTGATGAAGACTCTCAAGCGTCTGTCGCGCCTGTACCCGCAGGAGCTGACCGAGCACTTCATCTACCTGCCTTCCGTGAGCCTGGAGCAGTTGGGCGATCACGCACACATGCAGAATTGGTTGGCTCAATACGAAGTGCGCCTGCGCACTTCCGAGAAGTCTGGCCTGGTGTACAAAGCCAGCCTGCGTGAAGACCGTGAACGTAACGTATGGCTGCCGGAAGTCGAATTGATTTCCCATGGCCTGTCGAACTAC